>JAGWMT010000144.1 GCA_028871595.1 Elusimicrobiota bacterium | reverse complement strand
GTGCCGTCCACGATCACGTCGGTGGCGCCCTCGGAGGCGGACTCGAACACGATCGGTTCGATCTTGATCCGGCCCGGGTGGCGGATCGAGCAGATCTGCGCGGCGGCGCCGTCGCCCCAGATGTAGCCGTCCACGCAGTTCTCGCTGTAATCGGTGCGGGTCGTGTAGCAGGCGGTCTGGATGGTGAGGACGAACTCGGGCCAGGCCTCGTCGCGCAGGTCGGCCAGGTGCTTCATGTGCCGCGCGAAGGACGAGCACGCGGTGTTCATGTCGAAGTGCGGGCCGTTGCCCACGCCCAGGGCCTTGGCCACGTAGTTCGCGCAGGACGGGACGGGATCGAAGGGGATGTCGCTGTTGCAGATCACCAGGCCGATCTGGGACGGCTTGATGCCGGTGTGCGCCAGGGCCTTCTGCGCCGCGCGCACGGCCAAAGTCACCGGCGTCTCCCCGCGCGACTTCGCGTGGACGACGGCCTGGGTGAAGTCCTTGTTCTTGGTGGTCTTGATGTACTCGCGGGACAGGACGGTGCGGCGCTGATAGATGCCCAGGCGCGACTGCACCCAGTCGGGCCCCTTCTTCAGGCCGACTTCCTTATGAAGGAACTCGTTGTCGATGACGGTCTCGGGGAGGGCCCAACCCATCCCGAGGATGTTGAAGGTGTCGCTCACAGGCCGGAGATCGCCTCGCCGCCGTCGGCGCGGATGATGGTCCCGTTGGCCCAGCGCAAGGTCGGGCCGCAGATGCCCAGAATGGCCTCGGCGATGTCCTCCGGCGTGGTCAGGCGGTGGAACGGATTGCGGATGCGCGCCTGCGCCTTCATCAGGTCGAAGTTCGGGATGGCGTTGCCGGCCGGGGTGTCGGTGATGCCGGCCTGCATGATGTAGGACGACACGCCGTACGGAGCTAATTCGACGGCCATGGCGCGGCAGGAGGCTTCCAGCGCGGTCTTCGCGGCGGAAACCGCGGCGTAGCCCTTCCACGCCACTTCGTTGCCTTCGGACGTCATGGCGACCAGGCGGGCGTCCTTCGTCAGAAGGCCCTCTTTGCAGAGCTCGCGGCCCCAGAGCAAATAATCGTAGCCCATCATGAAGATGGTCTTTTCAAAATCTTCCTGGGTGAGCAATTCCTCGCGGTAGGGAATGCGCGAATCCGCCAAGGTGTGCAGGGCGTCGCAGCCCTTATCATGGAAGGCGGTGTTGACGGCCGCCTTGACCTTTTCGGGGGGGAGCCCCAGCGCGTCCGCTAATCCCTTGATGGCCTTGCCCCGGAAGTCGGGGGTCTTGTCCTCGATCATCAGCCGGCAGGAGCCGGCCGCGATGGACTGCATGAACAGATGCACCTTGCCCGGCCCCGCGTTCGCGGTGATGCTCTCGAAAACTTCGCCGCGGCCCTCGTCGTCGAACAGGTTGACGTTGTGCGTGACGAGCTTGACTCCCGTGGCCCGGATCTCGTCGAAGTGGGGCTTGATCACCGTCTCGACGGTGCCTTCCTTGTCCTTGTGGCCGATCAGGATGTTGAAACCGGCCCGTGCCAGCCTTTTAGCCGTCGCCAGGCCGAAGCCCGACGAGCCGCCGAGGATGACGGCCCAGAGGTCCGAACCGTGGAAATCCAGAGGGTTTTTCTCGTTCATTGAAGTTATTTTATCTCCCCGACCGGAGCATTTCATTGATCCCCGTCAAAGCCTTAACGCCTGGCACTTAAATGATTAAGATAGCCTGGAGCGAGGGCCCTCTTGCGAACCGGCGAGCGATTATACATCATGGAGTGGAAATGAATCGCGCTCTCGGATTGCTGCCGTTGATCCTGATCGCCGCGGCTCCGCCGCGGCCGTCGGAGATTCCCCTGACCGCCGATTCCGCCGCTGAAGTTTCTCTTGACCGGGCCCCGTTTCTCAAGGAAGCCCGCGCCCGCGCCGCCGCGCTCAAGGCGGCCGCCCGGGCGGAGAGCCGTCCCGAGGAACCCCGCCTCATCGCCTCGCACGAGGCCGGGCACGGCGACGGACGCACCCAGATGACGTTGACCTTCGACCTGTGGAGCCTGATCGGCCTGTCCGGGCGCGGCCGCGGCGGCGCCGCGGAAATCCGCCAAGCGGACGCGGAGCTGGCCGAGGCGGCCCTGGCGCTGGCGGCCGACGCGAAATCCGCCCTTTACTCGGTGCAGGCCGCCAGCGCGACGGCCGTCCTCCTGCGGGAGCGCTCGCGCGCGGGCCTGTCGGCCGGAGACGCCGCGCAGGCGGCCATCGACGCGGAGCGCGCCGAAGGGGAGCTGGAGGCCGCGCGCTCCCGCCTGGCGCGGCTGATGAACGTGCCGGTCAACTCCGGCTGGTGGACCTTGGCGTCCTTGCCCGCGCCCCCGGAGACGGACCCGGACGCCGGAGACCTCCTGCGCCTGGCGCGCGGGCGCCGGCCCTCGCTCCACGCGGCGCTGGCCGCCGCCGAGGCGGCGCGGGAGCGGGCGCGCGCCTGGAACTCCGCCGACGCGGGCGCCTTCCGCCTGGGCGTGGCGTCGGAAAAGATGCCAGACGGATCCCGGCTCACGGGTCCCGCCGTGGAAATGGACGTGCCCCTGTTCGGGACCTTGATCCCGCGCCTGGACGCGGCGGAAGCGAAGGAGCGGGAGGCGGCGGCGCGCGCTGAGGACGAGGACGGAGCGCTGGCCTCCGACCTGGAGATCCTGGCGGCGCGGCTGGCCGCGGCGCGGCGCGCGGCCAAGATCTGCCGGGAGGAACTGATCCCGGCGCGCGCCGGGGCGGCTTTGCTGGCCGCGCGGTTGGAAGAGACTTCATTATTGAAGGAATATTGGATGACGCACGCCGCGCTCGAAGGGGCGGCGGGCGGATCCTGGGAGACAAAATGAAGACGCTGACGACGGGGCTGTTGGCGTTGGCGCTGTGCGCGGGCTTCGCGGCGGCGCATGAAGGTCCTCACGACGAAAAGGCCGAGGCGGGTTCGGCCGCGACCTTGTCCTGAGAACTGGTGGACATGGGGTGCTACCTGAGCCACGCGGGGTCGGGGCCTAAGCACGCGAAGTGCGCGAAGATGTGCGTGATGACGGGCGGCTCCCTGTACCTGGTGGCGGGCGATCGCGGCGACGAGAAGACCTTGTAGGCGCGGATTTAGGATTCCGAGGGCGGCTGCAGTCCGAGAAACGCCGCCGCCGCCATCAGTCCGGCGCCCAGCGCGAGCCGGACCGTCATCGGCTCATGCAGAAAGGCGATTCCGAAGGCGGCGCCGATGAACGGCGCCAGCGCGAAGTACAGGCTGGTCCGCGCGCTGCCCAGTTTCCGCAGGGAAAGAATGAAGCAGACCAGGCTGACGCCGTAGCTGAGAAAGCCGACCAATCCGGCCTTGGCGACCGGAATGATTCCCGGCCAGCGGGCTCCCGCAGCCGCAGCCAGGCCGACGTTCACGGCGCCCGCGACAAGTCCTTTGAGCGCGGCGATGACGACCGGATCCTTGCCGGAAATCCTCTGGGACAGGTTGTTGTCCAAGCCCCAGGCCAGACAGGCGGCCGCGATGAGCAGGCTTCCTTGCCAGCGCGACTCCGCCAGTAGGCCGGGCTCCGGCCAGGACAGCACGGCGCCGCCCAGGAGAACCAAGCCGATTCCGGCGGCGAGCTTCCCGCTCGCGCGCTCTCCGAAAAAAGACCAGGCCAGGACGGCGGTGAACGCCGTTTCCAAATTCAGCAGGAGCGAACCCGCCGAGGCCGAAGTCCTGGCCAGACCCATCATCAGCAGAACGGGGCCGGCGACGCCGCCGCACAGGATGGCTCCGGCCAGCCAGGGGAAATCGGCGCGCGCCGGCGGCGCTCCGGCCAGAGGCGAGGCGCGGGGGCGCAGAAGCCAGACCGTCCCCAGCCCCAACCCGGAGCCCAGATAGAGAAGTCCCGCCAGCAGCACGGGAGGCACGTCGGTCAGAAGGGCTTTCGAGGCGACCGCGCCCAGGCCGAAGAGCAGAGGAGCGAGGAGCGCCGGAATCAAGTCCACGAGTGATTATAGCGTGCGGATTGCGTAGAATACCGCCTATGAGATTCTCGAGCCTCGCCGCGCTCCTTCTCTCGCCGCTGCTGCTGCGTTCCGCGTCCGCGATGGGCATGAGCGGGATGTACGGGTCCTACCCGATGACGCGCGAGGCCTCGGGCACCAGCTGGCAGCCCGAGTCCACGCCGCATGCGGGCCTCCACCTCATGGAAGGCGACTGGCGCGTGATGATTCACGGCTACGCCGACGCGATCTACGACCGTCAGGGCGGGCCGCGCGGGGCGGACAAGAATTTCGGCGAGAGCATGCTGATGGCGATGGCCCAGCGTCCCATGGGGCCGGGGACGTTCGGCCTGCGCGGAATGGTCTCTCCGGAGAGACGGCGAACGGCCGCGACGGGCTGATCGACCGCCAGCACCCGCACGATCTGTTCATGGAAATGGCGGCGACGTACAGCTCCCCGCTGAACGAGAATTCCTCCGTATTCGGCTACTTCGGCCTGCCCGGCGAGCCGGCCTTGGGGCCCACGGCGTTCATGCACCGCGGGTCGGGCATGGACAACCCGGAGGCGCCGATCACCCACCATTGGCTGGACTCCTCCCACGTGACCTTCGGCGTGACCGCCTTGGGCTACATCTGGCGCGATTTAAAGCTGGAGGGCTCGGCCTTCCGCGGCCGGGAGCCGGACCAATATCGTTGGGACATCGAGAAGCCCGACTTGGATTCTTACTCGACGCGGCTGTCGTTCAACCCGTCCCGCGATTGGTCCCTGCGGGTCAGCTACGGCCACATCGTCAGCCCGGAGCAGCTGACGCCCGCGGTGAACCAGGACCGCGTCACCGCCTCCGCCAGCATGAATTGGAAAGCATGGGACTGCCCGGGGCAGACGACGTTCGCCTTCGGCCGCGACCGAAACCGCCCCGGCCGGACCTTGGACGCCTACCTGCTGGAATCCGAGGTTCACATCGCGGGCGTCCACACGGTGTTCGGCCGCGCCGAGAGAGTCCAAAAGGACGAGCTGTTCGACGGGGGGCCCTTGGCGGGGAGCGCGTTCGCCGTGGGCAAGGTCCGCCTGGGCTACATCTACGATTTCCCGCCCCACGCGCGCGTGCGCTGGGGCCTGGGCGGGGTGGGGAGCGTGATCGTCATCCCGGAAGCGCTCAAGCCCGCCTACGGGTCCGCGCCGACGTCCTTCATTCTGTACCTGCGCGCGAAGATCATCTAGGCGTACACGAAGGTGATCTCGGCCTTCAAGTCGGGATGCAGGCTTTTGTGCACGGGGCACGTGCGCGCGGCGTTCTCCAGCTTGGCGCGGTAGTCCGCCGGAAGGCTCGCCGGCATGGTGACCGTGAGCGGCAGGGCCCCGATGCGGCGGGGGGCGGAGGTCATCTCCTTGGAGACCTCGGCGCGGGCGCCCCGGAGTTCGACGCCGTCGCGCTGGGCGACGATGGCCATGGTCGTGAGCACGCAGCCGGCGAACGCGGCGCCCACCAGGTCGGTGGGGGAGAAGCGCTCGCCCTTGCCCATGTTGTCCTTGGGCGCGTCGGTCTCCAGGCGCGTGCCGGAGGATTCGTGGGTCAGCACGCAGCGCAGGGTGCCTTCATAGACGGCGTTCATTTTCACCATGAAGCCATTTTAACAGTTCGGGGCCCGGCCAGTTCGAATCTTGGAAGGGCAGGCACTCTAAACGACACGTAATTACACGAAAGTCCCCAAGCAATGGAGGGCTTTTTCTTTTCAAGTGTTGTGCTCATAAGGGGCGCCTATTGCGAAAGCATGGTTTTCGCCCTACAATCCGCAGGTGAACAATCTGACCAGTCTAATTCGAAGTTTGGTCCCACGCAATATGAATATCTGGACGTATGTGCGTGTAGGGTTGATTCTTTTCTCAGGAATCGAAACGTTTTTTTGTCCCGCTCGCTCCGGAAGCAAACCCCCAGATTAGTTGGGGATATTTGCTTGTCATCGCCATTTTTTCCCCAATAGCTCTTGTGCTTGTCCTCGGGTTCCAGACTCTCAGTCCTTGGTCAGAAAAGCTTTGGCGCCGTCCATCGTGGCTGCTCAATCCTTTCAATTTCCAAGACCCGTTGCAATTCTTTCACGTTGCGGCTTACGTCTGCTTGGCTTGGGGCCTCGTCACTCTGATCCGTATTGCGCTATCTCCAGTTCCGTTCTACGTCGAGGCACTAGTGCCGTTAGCAATGGGGGGAGGCATCTTGCTGGGACTTCAAGCAACCATGGCGATATTCAGTTCTAGATTCAACAGTCTCCCCGGAAAACTCGGCCGACCTGATCCGTAGACGCGAGTAAACGTGGTTTTGGCCCGGAGGGGGTTAGGCAACGGCTTACACCACAAAAATTAATCTTTTAACATTTGTGGTGCAATTGAAAACTTGGCGAGTGTGCCGCGCTCCAGGGGGAACATCTCCCACGCCGACTCCAGGCTCATGCGGACGAGCGCTCGCCATTTCGGAGGGAGAGCCGTCGTGAGCTTGGCAAATTCGACCGGATCGAGGATTCCCAGGATATAGACCGCCTGCTGGATGTCTTTCTCGCGTTTCGCGGCGGCGGGGCGGCGTTGGGCGATCATCAGCTTGTGGATGCAGAAATTCATCGGGGCCGGAACGCGGGCTTTGAGTCCATCGCTGCTGATGATCATCGAGTCCTCTAATAGAATGTCCATAAAGCGGAGGGGTATGGCTTTGATTCCTAATGGCTTCACGAGCCGGAAGTCTTGCCCGCCCTTCCCGCGCTCCGGCGTCAAGAACTCCAGCTTGAGCTCAGGATGGACGAAGTAGATCGAGCCGCCGCTCGTCATCGCGGAGTGAAAGCCGAGTTCCGCGAGTCGCGCCGATAAATCCACCATCCTTCCGCGGTACGGCCAAGGGAGAAGGAAGTCGATGTCCTGGGTTCTCAGTGGAAGGGCTCGGACGCCGAGATGGCGCTGATAAAGCAGGAAAGACCAACTGCCGATGAGTTCGACGCCGTCTTTCCACAGGCCGAGATCGTCGAAGGTCTTCAGGAGCGTTTGGAACAGGTCTTCCAAGTTATTTCTTGCTCCTCCGCTTGCCCACGCGGGCCAGGATCTTGAGGTTTTCGCGGACTTCTTTGATCTGGCGCCGGATCAGGCGCCGCTCCGCCAAGGATTTATCCAGGTCGGCGGGTCGTTCCTTGCCTAGATAGCGCGATTCGACGCTATCGCCATCACGCAGTTTGAGGTAATAGTAATCCTTGCGGCCGATCCGCCGTTTGAGGATGCTGCCGCGAGGCAACTCGCCGAGACGGGCTTTCAGCCGCTTGTCCAAGTCCAGATAATAATCCAGACTCTCTTGAAGGATGTCTTTCAGGATGGGCATATATTCTTACACCACAGTAATTATAGCAGACATGCATTGTGGTGTAAAGAGCCGGAATCAACTCATGTAAGGGACATCCTGAATGCTAGAATCGCGAATGGCGATTCGAACCTCGATCCTGGTCTTCGGTCTTCTGTGGAGCGCCCCGGCGCGGGCCGCGGCGTCGGACTGCGCCGCCGCCTACTCCGCCGCGTACTCCTGGGACTGGGGCATTTCCCAGGCCGATTGGGACGCGGCCTGCCAAGGCGGCGCGAAGCCGGAGGATTACCTCCGTCAACGGCAGGCCGACGCCATCAAGTCCTGCCAGGCGCGGTTTCAAGGCAAAGCCCCCGATTACAAGGCGATGGCCTACTGCGCGCGCGGCCGTTCCGGCGAGGCGTCCCTGGCGGCGGAGCTCGGACTGCCGAAGCCGGAGGAGAAAAA
>JAGWMT010000143.1 GCA_028871595.1 Elusimicrobiota bacterium | reverse complement strand
TCACGCCGGCTTACTCTTTCTCTTTGAGCGCGGCGGAATTGTCGGCGATGAAGGCGCGGATCGCGTCGGCCATCTCCAGGATCTTCAGCCACTGCTCCTTGTAGAGCGTGACCGGAAACCGGCCCATGCCGTAGAGGGACACGGCGCCCTTCTGGCTGACCTTGAGGGAAATCCCCCGGGCGCTGGACTTCTTGAGCGCTTCGTTCTCGGCCTTCAGCTTCGCCAGCTCGGCGATCAACGCTTCGTCGCTCATCAGGGTCTCCTGGCCGCCGCTTCGAAGCGGCGGAACGTCGAATTGACGGTCTGTCCGTCGCGCGTGGTGCCGCGCGCGGCGACGGTGTGCGTGCCGGGTCCGTATCCTTTCCAGTCGAACCACCACAAACCGCAGGCGTGGCGGCAGCGCTCCCACGGCCCGCGGTCCACCGAGATTTCGGCTTCGATCAGCGGTGCGGTCGCGGAGACGCGGAACGTGTAGTTCGGAAGGAAGATGGTCTCTCCCGCCGCGGGGTAGTCGATTTCTATTTGTGCCTGCATGGGGTCTCTCGGTGTCCGTCGCCTGCCAGGATTGTAACTTAATGCCCGTCGTTTCGAAGCTGGAAGACGTATCCGTTCTGGTTCTCGGCCAGGATGGTGAAGCGCTTGTCGGCCCCGATCAGGCGGCGCAGGGCGGCGAACTTGGAGCTGCAGAGCCCGAAGCGCGCGTGGAAGGTGTTCGTCAGCGCGTCCACCACCTCGTCGGCCGGCAGGCGCGCGTTGGCCGTGTCGAACCAGGTCTGCCAGATCCCGGGGTTCCAGTAGTACATGAAGGTCGGGTCCATCAGGACCGGGTAGTCGTGCTGAGGGTTGTAGAACAACAGCTCGGGCGGTTCGTCCCAGTCGCAGGTGTAGATCAGCTCCCCGGGGGGGGCCTTCTCCGCCAACGTCGCGGCCAGCTCGCGAAACCGGGGCGGGCGGACGTTCTTGAAATCGTTGCCGACGGCGAAGGCCTCGGCGCCGGTGGCCGCGCCCAGCGCCATCAGCCACGCGCAGGCCAGGGCCAGCCCGGGCCGGCCGTAGTCGCGGGTGAATGCCGCCTCGTCGTAGCCGGCGAACACGTCCTCGCTGAGGAACGCGCAGAACAAGGTCGTCATCGGCACCGAGTACTCGACGAAGCGCTTCGAGCCGCAGGTGAGGAGCACCACGATGAGCGCGATGGGGAACATCAGGCGCGTGCGCTCGGACAGGGGCTTGCGGCGATGGAGCTGGACGAAGAAGACCGCCACCAGGTTCGCGATGAGGACGGCGTGGGCGCCGACCAATTGGCGCGTGTCCAGGGGCAGGAACTCGCCCGCCAGGTAGAGGTTCACCTTCCGCGTCATCGCCAGGTACATCACGTAGAAGTTCTGCACGTAGAAGAAGCGCAGGTTCTTGGGAAAGTAGGGATGAAGCAAGGTGGCCAGGGCGTACGCGCCCAGACCGGTCAGGACGAGGAGGCGCTCGTCGCGCCGTTCGACGACCTTCAGGTACGCCCAGCGCACGACGGAGAAGACCTGCGGGAGGAACGCCGCGACGTACGACAGCGGGTAGAGGAAGCTGAGCGCTCCGAAGGCCTTCTTATTTCCCTTGAGAAGGAAGTGGACGCTCCAGAGGAGCAGGGCGGCGGACAGGATCTGCGGACGCAGGACCATCATCCGCCACCAGTAGAAGCCGCCGCCCAGAAGGAACACCCAGAACCAATACAGGCGGCCGCGGACGTTGTTCAGGGTCAGCACCGCGAAAAAACTGGAGAACGTGAAGGCCGACAGCAGGAGGGTCGCCGCCTTGCCGCCCGCCATCAGGTCGCCGAAGGTGAAAGGCATCAGGATCAGGTGGAACACGATGCTGCCGTCGCTGAAGCCGTCGCGCCAGAGGCTGAACCGCGCCCAGTGGAAGCCCGCCCGGAAGAAGCCGTGGTGGCGGAGGAGCCAGGCGAACCGGATGTGATAGTACGAGTCCTCCTCTCCGAGAAAGGGGGTTTGGTACTGGAACGCCGCGCAGATCGCGGCGCACAGGGCGAAGGCGCCCAGCCACTCCAGCCAGAAGCGCTTCGTTCGGGTCATGACGGGATTGTAATATTAATATCTCTCCCTTGAAATCATCCCGCCCGGGGGCTACACTCCCGTCGAGGGTCCTCTCCGCCGAGATGATCAAGACCACCCGCTCCCGCCTGGAAATCCGTCAGGAACCGGACCGCGCGTCGTCGGTCGTCGGCGCCCTGTTGGTGGCGGTCGGCGCGACCGAGTCCCTGCTGGCGATCGCCCTTCTGGCCGCCGAGCTCTTCGAACCGACGCGCCTCGGCATGCTCATTCCCGCCATCCGGTTGACCCTGTCGGCGGCTTTCGCTCTCTCCGGCTGGTTCTTCCTGTCCGGGCGTTCCCGGGTGGTTCTGGACTTGGACCACCGCATGGTGGCGCGCTACATGGGGGTCGGCAGCCGCGCGGCCGGGGGGAACCAAAGCTGGGATCTCCTGGACTTCGTCGCCGTGGTGCTGGTGCGGAGGGAGCGCCGGCGCGCGCTGGCGGGCTCCATCTCGCGCACGGAGGCCGTCTGCCTGCGGCGTCCCGACGGCAGCGACCTGGAACTGCACTGGTCGCCGGACGGCGGCGCGGAGATCGCGGCGCGCGTCGCGGATTTCACCGGGCTTCCGTTCCTGGGACGCGGCCGGCCCTGACGCTGGCGGGGCGTCGGCGGGCAGCGAGCACGACTCCGATGCCGTCGAGCCGCGACTCGCTGGAGACGCGGAAGACCTCCACGCCGGCGGCCGCCGCGCGGTCGCTGAGCTCTTCCACCAAATTCAGGATGGCTTCGGTGGCCCGGAAGCACCAAGGGCACGACCGGTGATTGACGGAGAGCCTTCCGCACGCGGGGCAGCAGCGCCCCATCTTGGCCCAGCCTTCGCGCACCAGCAGGCGCCGCACGCAGCCCTGCTGAAGGGCTTCGGCGACGCGCTCCAGCCCGGAAACCGCGCCCCCGGCGGCCAGTTCCCTTAAATAATGCGAAAGCAGCACGTCCTCGCGCAGCTTCAAGGCCTCCAGCTCGTTGTGCCGCACGCGCTCCACGACCGTCTCGACAGGGCGTTCGGGGCCCAGCAGGGACTCGTGGATCAGCCGGTTGAGCGGTTCCACGTCCAGCAGGGGCTCCAACGCGGCCAACAGGTCCGGCTCGGCGCCAAGGACCAGCCGGTCGGCTCGCCGGTCCCGGTAAAGGCCGTTGACGCGGGCGGCCAGCCGCGCCAGGTCCGGGCCGTTGAAGTCGCCGGAGACGGATTCCAAGGGCAGGTGTTCGCCCAGGTGGATCTCGGTGAAGCGCGCGGAGGCCGCGTCTCCCTGCACGGACAGAAAGCGGTAGCTGCGGCCGCGCAGATCGTTGAGCGGGCGCAGGTAGGGGCGGTGGGACACGGTCAGCGAGGGGGTCAAGGTCTCCGGCACGGCGAAAGTCTCGAAAATTCCGTACTTCACGCAGGAATAGACGCACAGCCCGCGCCGGGAACCGGGGACGAACGAGCGGCGCACGAAGGCGGCGATCTTCTCCACGTCGCGGGAACTTCTCGCCAGCGCGGGATCCGCCGCGGTCGCGTCCCGGATCAGGCGGTCCAAGATCGCGGGATAGGCTCCGGAGGCGTCCACGGGCAGGTGAAGGCTGGCGACGTTCGGTTCCGACGATTTCCAGGCGGCGAGCGCTTCGACCTTTTCGGCGCTGAGGAAGAAAGAGGATGTCTGGGGAAGCATCGGAGGAACCTTGCTCCGAGGATAGCCTCTCCGCCTATCGCGGTCAAGAAAACTTGCGCTTAATTTTTCAGCGCGCGCGCAGCGCCCGGATCTTCCCGTCCCAGCCGATGAAGAGGGGCGAGCCCAAGTTCTGGACCAGCAGGCCGCCCTCCAGGACGCGGGCGTCTTCGTAGGAGTCCGCCTTCTCCGCGACGGCGGGAAGGGGCCAGTCCTTCACGGGCATCCCCGTGTTCTCGTCCATCTCGACGAGGCGGTTTTCCTCGTACTCGATCCAGGAATGGCCGCCCGCGCGATGCACGAGCCGGGGCGTGTGCGGGGGCGCGCCGGCCGGGCGCGGCCAACGCTCGAACAGCCGCTTCGACTGGATGGGGGGCAGGACGACGCCGGCGGCATCGATCACGTTCCAATCGTAGGCGTATTGATAGACCAAGGTCCCGTCGGGCAGGACGTCGAGCCGCAGTCCGCCGATGCCGCGCACTCCGGACCAGCCGTGCTTCCAGAGCGTCCGCACCGCGCCGCTCTCGAGGCATTCCGCGACGGCTTCGTCG
The DNA here is from genome assembly GCA_028871595.1 of Elusimicrobiota bacterium. The sequence continues at coordinate 3,495 of JAGWMT010000143.1, read as the reverse complement.
TCGCCGATGCGGACGGAGACGAAATAGGCCGTCTTGCCGCCGTCGAGATACGCGGGGACGATCGCCGGGGCCGAGTCCAGGTCGTCCGCGCGGCCGGGCAGGCGCCAGGTCCGCGGGTGCGGTCCGGGGCGGGTCAAAGTGCGCCCGTCCTTCGAGATGGTCGCGGCCAGGGGGTATTGCGGGGCGACGAACGGGGAATAGCCGGCGGTGGGTCGGGAGCAGGTGCGGGCGCGCCCGTCGTCGGCCATGGCGCAGAAGCGGGTCTGGAAGCCTTCGCGGAAACGGATGCCGACCTCTCCGCCTTCCCGCGTCAGCTGTTCCGCCGTGCCCAGCGCCGGGTCCACGGGATTGAGGCCGGCGCGCGGGCGCCCGACCCAGAAGGACGTCTTGTCGCCGGCCGGGGTCGCGGAGCGGCGGGCGACCAGCAGGCGTCCGTCGCGGTCCCAGAGGACGCTCTCCACGCGGTTGCCGTAGGGGCCGTTGAGGGCGAAGCGGCCCGACGGGCCGTCGGGCAGGAGGCGCTTCGCGGTCCCGTCGGGGGCGATCCAGTACAAGCCGCCGGCCGCGGTGTCGGCCAGCGCGCCGGCGGAGCGGACGGGGGGATACAGGTCCGCCTCGGCCTCGTTGATCGACTCGCCGAGGGGAATCATCAAGGAGAAAGTTCCGGGTTTGATCAGGCGCAGGGACGTCTTGAGCTGGGTGTACGAGAGTTCCTCGGCCCCCCAGGCCAGCAGGAGGCCCATGCCCAGCAGGAGAACGATCGCGCCTGCGCCGCGCGCGCCCAGCGGGCGGGAGCGTTCGAAGCGCTCCGCCAGGGGCCGGATCGCGGCCGCCTTTCCGGCCAGGCCTCCGAACACGGCCAGGGCCGCGATGACGCCGAAAGATTCCACGCGGTCGGAAAAGAAGACGTGATACTGAAGCGCCAACAGGACGCCGAAGTCCGCGGCCAGCGACAGCGCGGCGCCCAGCAGGCCTCCGGCGAAGGCGTGGCCCAGCGCGTAAGAGGCGAAAAAGCAGGACGCGATCAGATCCAAGGCGAAGCAGGCGACCAGGCCGCGCGCCAGCATGGTTCCGGCCCATTCCCGGGCGTTCGCGGGTCCGTTGAAATCGAACACGGCCCGGGCCCAGCCGGGGCTGACGATCGAGGCGACGGCGGCGGTGAGCAGAGCCAGCGCGGCGAATTGGAGGACGGCGGCGGCCAGGCCGCGCGCGACGCGGCCCGCGGCCGAGCCCGGCAAGGGGGCCTCGGCCTCGCGCACGTCGGCGGAGCGCAGTCCCGCGCCGGCGGAGGCTCCGAACACGGCGGCCGAGATCGGCAGGCCGACGATCACCCACCACCACGTTCCGGCCTGCAGCGCGACGCGCAGGGCGATGCCTTTTTCCGCGGCCACCGCCAGGGAGAGGGGCGGGATCAGCGCGCACGCCGCCGCCAGGCCGATCAAGGTGAGGCGGTTCTTGCGGAGCTCGAGGGAGATCAGGGCGGTGTTCATCGGGCGCCTCCATGAATCGTGAGCAGGGCTTTGAGGGTCTCCGTCATCGGCAGGGCTTCCTCGTCGGCCGACTCCAGGCCGGCGGCCAGCAGCCGTCCCCGGGCCGCGTCGTCCAGCGCCGCCCAGGCGCCGACGGGCCCCGACGTTCCCAGCGCGGCGACGCCGTCCGGCGCGCGGAAACCGGGTCCCGGCCGGCCCGTGATCCGGCTCGCCCCGGTGCGCAGCGCCTCGGCGTCGTACGTTCCGGCGATCTTGCCTCCGGCCATCACCCAGACCTCGTCCAGGAGACCGGCGAACTCGTCGAGGCGGTGGCTGGCGATCAGCACGGTCTTGCCCGCTTCGCCCAACTCGGCGACCAGGCCGGAGAGGACTTCCTCGCGCACCAAGGCGTCCAGCCCGGACGTGGGTTCGTCCAAAAGATATAAGGACGGATCGTGCGCCGCGGCGCAAACCCAGGCCAGCTTGCCGAGGGTTCCCTTGCTGGCCCCGGCCACGCGCGCGTCCGGGGAAAGTCCCAGGCGTCCGCACAGGGCGCCGGCTCGTCTCGCGTCCCACCGGTCGAACAGCTTCGCGCGCAGGTCCAGGGCCGAAGCGACGGTGAGGCCGTCGTGGAAGAACGGGCGTTCCGGCACGTAGCCGACGCGGCGCCGCACTTTTCCGGAGCCGTTCAGGCGGTCGCCCAGCACCTCGACGCGGCCCGCGTCGGGCGCCAGCAGGTCCAGGAGCACCTTGAACAAGGTCGTCTTGCCCTCGCCGTTGCGTCCCAGCAGACCGATGACCTTGCCTTCGCCGGCCTGGGCGGTGAGGCCGTCCAGCACGCGCCGCCCGTCGAACGTACGCGTCACGCCGTCCAGGATGATGGGATTCACGGTTCCTCCCGGCGGGCCTCGCGGACCGCCGTTTCGACGTCGTTCCAGCCCAGTCCGCCGCGCCGCGCCTGCCGCAGCGCCTCGCGCAGTCGGCCGCGCACGTCGTCCAGGCCGCTCTTGGCCATGCGGGGAGCGGCGTCGGCCACCACGGTGCCCTCGCCGCGGCGGGCGTCCAGCACTCCCTCGATCACCAGCTCGCGCACGGCGCGGGCCACGGTGTTGGGATTGACCTTCAGGCTCTCGGCCAGGCCGCGGATGGACGGGGCGGGGTCTCCCGGGCGGAGCGCGCCGCGCGCGATCAGGCCGCGCAGGCCCGCCTTGATCTGCTCGTTGATGGGCACCGGCGAACGCGGGTCGATGTGGATCATATGTGTACTAGCGAACTAGTACACTAGTATTCTAGCTCCGTGTCTTCATTTTGTCAAGGGGGGAGGTGTAAAACTCGCGCCGGCGCGAGTTTTACGTCGGGAAATACACGCCGGGGTCCCTTGACGGGTGGCCACGGGGCGTTTATTCTCGAAAGATGGACGGGATTCCGCCACTTCTGATATTGGCGCTGGCACTCTGGGGAATCTGCGCCGTTGCGTTGGCCGTCTACGAAGAATTATTCCGTCGCCGCGCGGTCCGCCGCCGGCCTCCCCCGATGCGAGTGCCGACCTCGGCCGAGATACAAGAGACCATTGATCGGTTTCGATCGGCCGTGCGCCGTTTCAAACAGGTGGAATTCGCATGGGAAAGGGATCGAATCCGGGCCTTGACCGGCGGGGATGCCGGGGCTATCCTCCGTCGACGGCCGTCCCGGAGGACACCTCGATGAATCCCCTCGCTTTTCTGGCCTTGATCCCGGTCGCGATGCTGGCCGCGATGTTCATTTACGAACGCACCCACGGCGAAGTCCCGGTGCGCGTGCGCACCGACGGCCGCCGCGTCCGCTAGCGGGATGTCAACCAGCCTCTCGCGCTGACGTTAATCCCGACCGATCGGTCGAACTTGCTCTGGAGCACGCATATCCACCTGACTACCCCTAATGCGTTCTCCGTGCGATTTGGCTAAGGGTTGTTGGTCCGCGCCGGACGCATTGCTCGATTAGTCGATAAAACAGCATCCCTCGGCTAGGCGAAAGGCGGCGGTTGAAG
>JAGWMT010000142.1 GCA_028871595.1 Elusimicrobiota bacterium | reverse complement strand
AAGGCTCCGGACGCCCTGCGGCGCCTGATCGCGGAGCTATCCGCCGGCCCCATCGCCCTCGTTCCGGAGAAGGCCAACGAGCAACATTATGAAATGCCGCCGGCGTTCATGGCCCTCGCGCTGGGCGCGCGGATGAAGTATTCGTGCGCGTTGTATCCGACGGGCGGGGAGACCTTGGATCGGGCCGAGGAGGCGATGCTGGCGCTGACCGCGGAGCGCGCCGGCCTGGCCGACGGCCAGGAGATACTGGAATTGGGCTGCGGCTGGGGCTCGCTGACGCTGTGGATGGCGGAGAAATACCCGCGCGCCCGGATCACGGCGGTCTCGAATTCGGCCCCGCAAAGGGAGCACATCCTCGCCGAAGCGCGGAAGCGAGGATATTCCCACGTCGAGGTCCTCACCCGCGACATGAACGTCTTCGAGACGGATCATCAATTCGACCGGGTCGTCTCCGTAGAAATGTTCGAACACATGTGCAACTTCCCCGAACTGCTGCGGCGGATTTCGACGTGGCTGAAGCCGGGCGGGGCCTTGTTCGTGCATATTTTCTGCCACCGCGACGTCGCCTATCCGTTCGTGGACGAGGGAGCTGACGACTGGATGGCGCGCCATTTCTTCACAGGTGGGATCATGCCCGCCCAGGATCTCCTGCCCCGCTTCCAGGATCATCTGGTCCTGGAGCGGCAGTGGTCGGTCGCCGGCACGCATTACGAGAAAACCTCGAACCATTGGCTGGCGAACCTGGACCGCAACCGCGACGCCGCTTTGGACGCGCTCCGGGCGGTGCACGGAGACGGCGCGGCCGTCTGGCTGCGCCGGTGGCGGATGTTCTACATGGCGTGCGCGGAGCTGTTCGGTTACGCGGACGGTGAAGAGTGGCGCGTGGCCCATTACCGGTTCACCAAGCGGGGCGGCGCGTGAAGAGCGCGCTTTACGAAGGGGAAGTGCGGCACCGGCGTTTCGCGCCGAAGGCGCATGCGTTTTCCTATACGTTATTCATGGCCTACCTGGATTTGGCCGAATTAGACGCCGTCTTCCAGGGAAGATGGCTCTGGAGTTCGTCGCGTCCGGCCTTGGCTCGATTCCGTCGCCATGATCATTTCGGCGATCCCACGGTCCCCCTCGATGAATCGGTCCGTGCCCTCGTGGAAGAGAAGACCGGCCGCCGACCGGAGGGTCCCATCCGGCTGTTGACCCACCTCGCGTACTACGGCTGGTGCTTCAACCCCGTCAGCTTCTACTACTGCTTCGACCGCGAAGGCGTGAGGGTGGAGACCGTCGTGGCGGAGGTCAGCAACACGCCTTGGCTGGAGCGGCACTGCTATGTCCTGGACCGGCGCGACAGCGAAACCGACGGCGACGCGCTGCGCTTCCGCCGCCGCAAGGAGTTCCACGTGTCGCCGTTCATGGACATGGACCAGGAGTACGCGTGGGCGTTCCGCGATCCGGGCGAGCGCCTGACGATGCACATGGAGAACCACGAGCACGGCGGAAAAATATTCGACGCGACCATGACCTTGGAAAGGCGCGAGATCACCGGCCCCGCGCTGGCGTCGGCGCTGGCGCGCTGGCCGTTCATGACTCTGGGCGTCGTCGGCGCGATCCATTGGCAGGCGCTCAAGCTGTGGGCGAAGGGTTTGCCGGTGTTCACCCATCCGCGGTACCGGAACAAGGAGGCGCGATGACGACGCCGAGGACGACGGTGGCGGTGGTCGGGGGCGGCGTGGCGGGCATCGTCGCCGCGCACGAGCTGGCGAAGTCCGGTCACGATGTGACCCTCTTGGAGAAAAACGGCTACGTGGGCGGCCACACGAACACCGTGGTGCTCGACTCGGGCCCGGACGCGGGGACGGCGGTGGACACCGGCTTCATCGTCTGCAACGACCGGACCTATCCGAATTTCCACCGCTTCCTGGCCGACCTGGGCGTGCCGTGGCGCTGGAGCGACATGTCCTTCGGCTATCACGACGCGAACACCGGGCTGCAGTACTCCGGCGGCTCGTTGTCCGGGTTGTTCGCGCGGCGGGCGAACCTGCTATCCCCGTCGTTCCTGTCCTTCCTGGCCGACGTCATCCGCTTCGGCGGGCGGGCGGAGGCGGAGCTGGAGCGCGGCGGCCTGGCGGGCAAGACCTTGGGCGATTTCCTGTCGGGGGCGGGCTGCTCCCGCGCCCTGCGCGATCACTACGTGGCTCCCATCGGCGCGGCGATCTGGTCGGCGGGACTGGGGGAGATGATGGAGTTCCCGGCGGAAACCTTCGTGCGCTTCTTCAAGAACCACGGCCTCCTGTCCTTGACCGACCCCATTCGCTGGCAGACCGTGGTAGGCGGCAGCCACGCGTACGTAAAGTCCTTCCTGGCGCGCTTCCCGGGGACCGTGCTGAAAAACGCGCCGATCGAGTCCATTTCAAGAAGCGACGCCGGCGTGGTCGTCCGCGCGGCCGGGCGCGAGCCGCGGCGCTTCGACCGCGTCGTGATCGCCGCGCACGCCGACGAGGCGCTGAAGGTCCTGGCCGACCCTTCGCCCGAGGAGAAGCGCCTGCTCGGGGCCTGGTCGTACGCGCGCAACCGGACCTTGCTCCACATGGACGAATCCTTCCTGCCCCCCAATCCCCGCGCCTGGGCGTCGTGGAACTACCGGCGCGAGCGGGGGGAGTCCGGAACGGCGAGCGTGTCCGTCACCTACGACATGAACCGGCTGCAGGGGCTGGCGACGAAGCGCCGGTACCTGGTCTCGCTGAACCCGCGCGCCGAGCCGGTCTCCGGGTCCGTGGTCCGCGAGTTCCTGTACACGCACCCCGTCTACTCGTTCGCCTCGATCCGCTCCCAGCCGGAGCTGCGCTCCCTGAACGGGACCCGCGCCACGTGGTTCTGCGGCTCCTACTTCGGCTACGGCTTCCACGAGGACGCCGTCGCCTCCGCCTTTTCCGTCGCCCGCGACATGTCCGCCGTCCGCCAGGAGGTCGCATGAATGGTCCTATCGCCGTCGACGCGCTGCCCGCCGAGGGAGGTCTATTGGAGAGAACGGGCGTCGCCATCGTGCTGTCGTCCCTGGACAAGATCCGAAACGGACGCCTGACCATGACCTTGCCGGACGGAACCCACCGGGTGTTCGGCGACCCGGAGTCTCCCGTGCGGGCCGACATCCGGGTGAGGCGCGCCGCCTTCTTCAAGCGCGTGCTCCTGTGGGGGGACGTGGGCTTCGGCGAGGCCTATCAGGCCGGGGACTTCGAGACCGACGATTTGACGGCGTTGATCCGCCTATTCATAGAAAACGGCGAGGCCATGGAAGCGGAGAATTCGCGGTTCGCGTTGTGGGGGAAGATCCGCAACCGGCTGCGGCACGCCCTCAACCGGAACACGCCGGCGGGCAGCCGGCGCAACATCTACGCGCATTACGATCTGGGCAACGAGTTCTTCAAGCTGTTTCTGGACCCCACGATGATGTACTCGTGCGCGCGCTTCGCGGACGGCGACACCTTGGAGTCGGCTCAGCTCCGGAAGGTGAACTCGATCCTGGATAAAGCGGGCGTGGGGGCGGGGGACCACGTCCTGGAGATCGGCTCCGGTTGGGGGTCCTTGGCGGCCGAAGCGGTGAAGCGCGGGGCCCGGGTCACGACGCTCACCATTTCCGAGAAGCAGTTCGAGCACTGCCGCGCCCGTTTCGCGCGCGAGGGTATCGCCGACCGCGCCGAGGTCCGGTTCTGCGACTACCGCGTGGCCGAGGGCCGTTACGACAAGATCGTGTCCATCGAGATGATCGAGGCCGTCGGCCACGAGTTCCTGGGGACGTTCTTCGCCACCTGCGACCGGCTGCTCAAGCCCGACGGGCTGGTGGTCATCCAAGGGATCACCATTCCCGACCAGCGCTACGAGGCCTACCGGCGCGGCTGCGACTGGATCCAGAAGCATGTCTTCCCGGGGGCGCTCCTGCCCTCGCTGACGGCCATGTGCGACGCGCTGACGCGGAACACGAACCTGGTGGTGGACGACGTCGAGAACATCGGCGTCCATTACGCGCGCACGTTGCGCGAATGGCGCCGGGCGCTGCTGGCGCAGGGAGACCGGGTCAAGGCGCAGGGCTTCGACGACGTGTTCCTGCGGACCTGGGATTACTACTTCAGCTACTGCGAGGCGGGGTTCGCCACGCGCACCTTGGGCGACGTCCAGTTGGTGCTGACGCGGCCGAACAACAAACGCCTCCCGGTCCCCGCGGCCGCCCAAGTGTGACCGGAAAGGCCTAGCGGCGCCTCGCCGGAGGAGCTAAACTGGGCCATGCGCGTCGCGTACTGCCGTCACGGCTCCGAGGCCTGGCCGGCGCCCGGGGGGCCGCCCGCGGATTGGTCGGTCTCCTACTTCACGTGCGGCCCGGGCCTGGATGAGAGCCTGCGCGACCAGCCCGTGGACGTGGCGCTGGTGCGCGTTCCCGGGGCGTCCCATTCCCTGAGCGAGATGCTCTCGCGCCTGCGGGTGGCCGCGCCGGGGCTCCCCATCGTGATCGCGGCCGCGCCCGATCAAGAAGAGGCCGCCGCGGCCGCCGTGGTCGCCGGGGCGGTGGACTATTGGCTGGATTCGATGAGCGCCCTGCGCCTGCGCACCTCGCTGGAGCAGGCGCACCTTCGCCGCCGGGCCAATTCCACCCAGTTGGCGCGGGACGAGGCCCTGGAACGGGTGGGCGACGCGGTGGTGGTGACCGACGCCGACGAGCGGATCGTCTACTGGAACCAGGCGGCGTCCCGGCTCTACGGGTATGCCTACGCCGAGGTCATGGGGCGGCTGCTGCCGGACACGTTGATCCCCTTGTGGCTCGACGCGGAGACGCGTCTGAACGCCTGGCGGGCGCTGGCCGCGCGGGGCTTCTGGGCGGGCGAAACCACGCATTCAAGCGCCGACGGGCCCCCGGTGCGGGTGGACGTGGAGCTTTCCTCGGTGCGGGACGGGCGGGGCAATCGCGCCGGCATCCTGCTGGTGGCGCGTCCGGCCGGAGGGGCGGCGCCGGCGGCCGCGCCCGCGCGGCGCGACCCGCGCGACGCGCGCGAATTCTACGAACGCATCCTCAACTCCGTGGCCGATCCGATCTTCGTGAAGGACCGGGAGCACCGGATGATCCTGGTCAACGACGCGTTGTGCGCGCTGATGGGGCATTCGCGGGAGGAAATGCTGGGCCGCACCGACCGCGAATACGCGCCCCCGGAGCAGGCCGAGGTCTTCTACCGCCAGGACGACCTGGTCTTCGAGACGGGCCGCGAGAACGTGAACGAGGAGCTGATCACGGACGCGAAGGGCATGACTCATGTCCTGGTGACGAAGAAGGCTCTGGCTTACGACGCCGACGGGCGGCCCATTTTGGTGGGCGTGATTCGCGACGTGACCGAGATGGCGAAGAGCCAGGACGACCTCAAGCGCAGCCAGGAGCAGCTGCGTCACGCGCAGAAGCTGGAGGCGGTGGGACGGCTGGCGGGCGGGGTGGCGCACGACTTCAACAACATCCTCACGGCCATCGTGGGCTGCGCGGGACTGCTTCTCGACGGTCTGCCGCCCGGGCATCCGTCCCGGGAAGAAGCGGAGGAGATCCGTCGGGCGGGGGAGCAGGCCTCGACGTTGACGCGCCAGCTTCTCACGTTCTCCCGGCGGGAGCAGGGCTCCGCGCGCTCCGTGGACCTGCGCGAGGTGTTCGGCGGCATGCGCAAGATGCTGCAGCGCCTTCTGCCCGCGGACATCGAGCTGGACATGGGGGTTCCCGACTCCCTGGGGGTGGTGCGCATCGATCCGGGACACGCGGAGCAGGTCCTCCTCAACCTCGTGGTCAACGCGGGCGACGCGATGCCCGAAGGCGGGCGGGTGACGGTGATTTTGAGGGACGAGCCTGCCGGTGGAGGCGGGCTTGCGGGTCCGTGCGTGAGCCTGACGGTCTCCGACACGGGGGCCGGGATAGACGAGGCGACGCGGGCGAAGATCTTCGATCCGTTCTTCACCACCAAGGCTCAAGGCACGGGGCTGGGCCTGGCCACGGTGAAAGACGTGGTGGCGCTCAGCGGCGGCTCGGTCGTTCTGGACAGCGCTCCGGGGCGGGGGACGGCCTTCCGGGTGTTCTGGCCGCGCTGCACCGAGTCGCCGGCGGCGGTGAAGGCGGCCGCGGCGGCCTCGCGGACCGCGCCCCGGCGGGCCAACATCCTGGTGGTCGAGGACGACGACGCGGTCCGCCGGTTCGCGGTGCGTTCCTTGGAGCGCGCGGGCTACGAGGTGCTGACGGCGGCCGACGGGACGGAGGCCGTGCGGATCAGCGACTCGCATGAGGGGCTGTTCGACGTGCTGATCGTGGACGTGGTGCTGCCCCGGGGCCGGGGGACGGACGTGGTGGCGCGTCTGCGCGCGCGTCAGCCGACGGCGCAGGTGCTGTTCATGTCGGGCTACCGCACCGACGAGAGCGCTCTGCCGCGGCCGCCGAACGGGCGGGCGTTCTTCCTGCAGAAGCCGTTCACCGGCGACGTGCTGGCCGAGCGGGTGTTCGCGCTGGTGGGGGCGACGCGGCCTTAGAGCGCGCGGGTTCCGGGCGCCGATCCGAGCCTCAACCTGTTTTCTTCGGGTCGAGTTGCCGCGCGCCGTGGTGAATCGTCACAAGCCCCGCATGATCTTCCTTGAGGCGGTAAATGATTCGATAGTTGCCGAGGATGAGCTCGCGCACGTTCGGATCGCTTAGTTCGGGGACGATTCTGCCCGATTTCGGGAAGGCTCCAATCCGATCGAGCGCTTCGAAGACGTCAACGACGAAAATGCGGGCATATTCAGTCGAATCCCCGGAGATGAACGCAATGATGGAATCCAGGTCCTGCACGGCCTGAGGGGACCATCTTACTTCAACCATTTCTTCATCTTGGCTTTCATTTTCCCGTGGGAAATTGATTGGCCGGCGTCCAGTTGCCGGATGCCTCTTTCAATTTTCGCCAGCAGTAAAAGCCGGTCCAGCGCGTCCTCGAAGGAAGCATCGTCGGGAAGTGCCTGGACCGCCTTGATGGCTTTTTGCTTGGTGGTCATGACCAGAGGATACTCTGACTTTCGGCCGAAATCAATGCCTGCGCTGGAATAATGCTGTTCCTCCGCACTTCTGCATAATGCCGAGGATGAGACGGCATGAAACCTACTTTACTCAAGGAGATATGCCAGTCCGGACACAGTTGAACACGTCAGTGCCGGTGGGCAAGGCGTTCGGAGATCCACACCTTAATGATGGATTGGCGGGTGACGCCCAGCCGATCGGCCTCTTTGTCCAGGGAATGGATCATCCATGCCGGGAAATCCACATTTACACGCCTCGGCTCCTCATTAGTCCGTTTGGCGCGAGCCAAGTCGAGGTGCTTAGAGATGTCGTTTCCTTCATCGAAGCGCTTGTCTAGGTCTTTAGCTTTCATATGAGAATGCCCGCGTCTTATATTTAAGTTCGATCGCGAATGGAGTTCCGTCCGCCAATACCACCCACATGTCGACATACATCCGGTCAAATCCGGAAGGCCGGTATTCGAGCCTGATTTTGGCATCCGGGAGCCGAGAACGAATTTCCCAGGCGAGCGCATGCTGAAAATCCGCTTCCGAGTGAAATAACGGGCGCTTGATTGCCAGTTCCGCCATCAGTTCGTGAATGTTCATTCGTTTGCTAGGTGCGCCGCCGAACGCAGGGGCTGACCAGCGGCGGCTTCAATTGTCCAACCAAACGAGGCCGCCGGCTGGTCAAGCCAATGTTAGCCGCCGGAGTTGAGTGCTGATGCGCCGTTTCGCCGTTCATCCTTTTTCCGTTTCCCGTTCTTCCGCGAATACGCGCTC
>JAGWMT010000141.1 GCA_028871595.1 Elusimicrobiota bacterium | reverse complement strand
TCGAAAAAGGGCATGGACCGGCATCAGGTCGCCGCGATCCGTCTGGTGTCCAGCGTCGTCCTCTGGACGGCGGCGACCGTCGCGGCGCTGAAGCTGGGCGGCGCCTCCCCCCAGATGCTGACCACCGTCTACGGCGCCGGCGGGACGATCATGACCTTGGGTCTCAAGGACGTGTTGGGCAACGTGATCCAAGGGATCAACTTCCTGGTCACGCGGCCTTTCTCGGTCGGCGCGCGCGTGACCATCGACGACCAGACCGGCGTCGTGTCCGACGTGACGTTGACCTCGGTGGTTCTCCGGAAGGACGGCGGCTCCGAGGTCCGCATCCGCCACGCGGCGCTCGCCGCCAAGCCCGTGATCGTCTTCGGCGCGTACCAGCAGCCCGACTCCGCTCTGCACCTGGCCGACGCGAAGCGCGCCTTGGCCGAGGCGGCGACCCCGAAGTTCAAGGGCGCGCTGAGCGCCGTCTGGAAATCCCTGGACCGCCGCTTCTGGATCGCCGGGGCGGCGTTCGGCGCCCTGCTCGCGGCGCCGGCCTTACTTCCGGTCCTGTCGGCCGGTTGGGCGGCGACCGCCGTCCATTACGCCCTGGCCGCATCGATCGCGTGGCTGACGCGGCGCCTGGATCTGGCCGCGGGTTCGGCGATCGACGCCTTGGCCGCGCGCAACGGCTGGCGGCCCGAGACGCGCGTGATCGCGCGCCTGGCCGCGACTTCCCTCCTCTGGATCTTCGGCGGCGGCTCGGTCCTGCGTCTTGCCGGCGTCTCCTGGACCATGCTGGGCGCCAGCGTGGGCCTGACGACCTTGGGAGTGGGCCTGGCCTCCAATAATTTCTTCGGCTCCGTCGTGCAGGGCGGCGAGGTGCTTTTCTCCAAGCCGTTCAAGGTCGGAGACACCGTGACGATGGGAACTTTTTCCGGAACCGTCGAGGACATGACTTTGTATCACGTCGTCATTAAACTCGACGAGGGACGCCACGCGCTCGTGCCGTACGCGGTCGTGCGCGACGCCACCCTCGTCGTTACACCAGGACAAAACAAACAATGAGCTCACCCCGCCGCCAGGACGTCCGCAACATCGCCATCATCGCCCACGTCGACCACGGCAAGACGACGCTCGTGGACGCCCTCCTGAAGTCCACCGGCGCCTTCATCGTGAAGGCCGACGCGGCGCAGGAGCAGGTCCTGGACTCCAACGACCTGGAGCGGGAACGCGGCATCACCATTCTGGCGAAGAACACGTCGGTTCGCTACGGCAGCACGACGATCAACATCGTGGACACGCCCGGCCACGCCGACTTCGGTTCCGAGGTCGAGCGCATCCTGAAGATGGTGGACGGCGCCCTGCTGGTCGTCGACGCCGTCGAAGGCCCCATGCCGCAGACGCGCTTCGTCCTGCGCAAGGCGCTGGGCCTGGGCCTGCACCCGATCGTGGTCATCAACAAGATGGACCGCCCGCACATCAACCCGCAGGGCGCGCTGAACAGGATCTTCGACCTGTTCATCGACCTGGGCGCGTCCGATCCGCAGATGGACTTCGCGACGGTGTACGCCGCCGGCAAGGCGGGCTGGGCCAGCCACGACGTCAACAAGGTGGGCACGGACATGACGCCGCTGTTCGACACCATCCTGAAGTCGGTCCCGGGACCGGCCGTGGATCCGACAAAGCCCTTGCAGATGCTGGTCACCATGCTGGACTACAGCAACTACATCGGCAAGATCGGCATCGGCCGCATCCAGAACGGCACCATCAAGAAGGGCGAGACGGTGGCCCTGATCAAGGCCGAGGACGGCAAGGTCATCCCCGGCAAGGTCACCATGCTGGAGATGTATCAGGGCCTCAAGCGCCGGGGCGTGGAGGACGCGCAGGCCGGCGACATCGTGGCGCTGGCGGGCCTGGAGACGATCAACGTGGGCGACACGGTGTCCGACATCGCCAACCCGATCGCCCTGCCGCCGCTGGACATCGACGAGCCGACCTTGTCCATGGAGTTCATGGTCAACAACTCCCCCTTCTCCGGGCGGGAGGGCAAGCTGGTCACCTCGCGCCACATCCGCGAGCGCTTGATGCACGAGCAGCAGATCAACGTGGGACTCAAGATCGAGCAGCTTCCCGGCGAGGGACATTTCAAGGTCTCCGGACGCGGCGAGCTGCATCTGTCCATCCTGATCGAGACCATGCGCCGCGAGGGCTTCGAGGTCGCCGTCTCCCGCCCGCAGGTGATCTTCCGCGAGATCGGCGGCGTGCTGAGCGAGCCGATGGAGAACCTGGTGCTGGACGTTCCCCAGATCTACCAGGGCGCGATCATCGAGTCGCTGGGCCGGCGCGTCGGCCAACTGCAGAACATGGCGCCGGAAGGCGCCTCGCGCGTGCGCTTGGAGTACAACATCTCCTCGCGCGGCCTGATGGGCTTCAAGACCGAGCTGATGGCCATGACCAAGGGCACCGGCATGATGCACCACAGCTTCAACGGCTACGGGCCGAAGGGCGGCGATCCGCCTCCCCGCCCGAACGGCGTGCTGATCGCCATGGCCCAGGGCACCACGACGGGTTACGCGATGTCGGCGCTCCAGGAACGCTCGCAGTTCTTCCTCGGACCCGGGGTGGAGGTCTACGAGGGCATGATCGTGGGCACGAACTCGCGCCAGAACGACATGATCGTCAACCCCTGCAAGGCGAAGGCGCTCACCAACATGCGCTCCAAGGCCACCGACGACGCCGTCCAGCTGGAGCCGCCGAAGATCCTCAGCCTGGAGCAGGCGCTCGAGTTCATCGACGAGGACGAACTTCTCGAGGTGACCCCGACGAGCATCCGCCTGCGCAAGAAGGTCCTGAATCCTTCCCTGCGCAAGCGGTCCGAAGAGAAGGGCGCCTGACGCGGACGCCGGATCGATGGAAGGGCCGGCGGAGTGATCCGCCGGCCCTTTTTTTCGGCGCGGCCGGCGCCGACACGCCGAGCGACGACTCCCTTCGCGCCGCGATCCGCTCGGCCCGGGCGCGGGGGCTCAAGGTCGCGCTGAAGCCCCACGTGGACAGCCTGGCCGGAGGGGCGCGCGCGTGGCTTTATCCCGAGGACCCGGGACGTTGGTTCGCGACGTACCGGGAGAATCTGCTTCGCTACGCGCGCCTCGCGCGCGAGGAGAAATGCGACCTGTTCGTCGTCGGGACCGAATTGACGCTGCTGACGGGGCCGCGGGATTGGAAGGCGTGGCGCTCGCTCATGCGCGACGTCCGCGCCGTTTATCCCGGTCCCCTGACCTACGCCGCGAACTGGCATTCGGCGGTTCACGTCGGCTTCTGGGAGGAACTGGATTACATCGGGATCGACGCCTACTATCCCGTGATCGGCGGGACCGACCGGCGCCTCCTGAGCCTCGGCTGGCTCCCGTACGAGGCGGAGTTGAAGGTTCTATCGGCCGTCCACGGACGCCCGGTTCTCTTCACGGAATTCGGCGCGGCCGATCCGAACGCGCAGGCGGCCTACCTGGAATCGTTCCTGCGCGCCTTCGCCGGAAAATCCTACGTGGCCGGCTTCCTGCATTGGGCCTGGGACATGGATCCGGCGCATGCGGGCCCGGCCGACAAGTCCATGTCGGTACGCGGCAAGCCGGCTTTGGGCGATCTGGAGGCCCTGTTTCGGGCTTATCGCGGCGGCCCGCCACGGCCGGGATCGTCGGCGGACGCGGCCGCGGGACGCGCCGCGGCGGTCATGGCGGCCGTTCCTCAGTAGATCCAGCCCGGCGCGCCCTGCGGGCGGTCGCGCGGCACCGGGCGCGGGCGCGGGATCTCGTCGGGAACGGGCTGACGGTCCTGCAAATCGGGCATTTCCTCGTGGTCCGGGGCCGTCTCGATGAACGGCCGCCGCTGGCGTCCCCGCACCGACGGCGGCACTCCGCCGAAGCGGAAGGTGATGGTGACGCGCTGGGCGGTCCCCAGAAGGTCGCCCAGGTCGTAGGCGTAGTCGAAGAGGAGCCGGCCCTTCCAGCGGTAGCCGACGCCCATGGTCAAGCCCGCCTGATCGGAGGCGTGGAAGCGGTAGCCGAGGCGCAGTCCGTAGGACTTGAGCCAGAAGTATTCCACGCCGGCGTTCACGTGCCAAACCTTCTCGTTGACCACGTAATCGCCGTCGAGCGCGGCGATGACGTTGTGCACCGAAGGCACCCCGCCCTGCCAGGCGGCTCCCGCGCGGACGGTGGCCGGGAGCGGATCGGCGTCCTTCAGGTAGCGGAGCTTCCCCCCCAGGTTCAGTCCCGACGCGCCGAAGCTCCATCCCGTTTCCGGCATATGGACCAGATAACCGACGTCGGCCGCGAAGGTCGAGGCGTGATACGTCTGGGCCAAGGTGGAGCGGAGGTACTTCCCGGAGATGCCGAAATAATGGTCGATGTTGTAGGTCCCGTCGGGCAGGTCCACGGGCGTCATCCCGACCCGCTCGGCGTAGCCCGCGGAGGCCACCATGTCGCTGCCGGCGGAAATATTCTGGCTGGAGCCCAGGGAGCCGTCGGGATTGAGGGTGTTGATCTGGACGTTCCCGCTCTGGGAGAGGAGGACGCTGGCCGCCACGCTGGTATAGCCGTTTCCCGAGATGCCGGTCAGGGGCGTGGGGCCCGCGTAGGCGAGGTGCTGCAGGGTGCTTTGGCCGGCGCCCGCGATATAGGTGAAGTCGGCCTCGTGCGCGGTGAGGCGCGCCAGGCCGGCGGGATTGTATTGGAGGGCGCTGGCGTCGGTGGCCACGGCGGTGAAGGCCGTCCCCATTCCCAGGGCGCGGGCGCCGAGCGGGACCTGCAGGACGGGGGCCGCGGTCACGCCCGCGTTGTCGGCCCGCGCGGGCGCCGCCGCGGCCAGGGCCGCGGACACAAGGCAGACGGCGAGCAAGCGCCCTTTCATTTGACCACGACGATTTTCTGGGTCTCGCTGAGACCCGGGCCCACGGCACGGATCACGTAAACGCCGCTGGCCACGACGTTGCCCACGGCGTTATGCCCGTCCCAGTCCACCGAGCCCTTCCCCGCGCTGACGTCCCCTTCGAAGAGGGTGGCGACGAAGCGTCCGGTCACCGTGTAGAGCTTGACGGTGACGTGACCGGGACCGGTCACCGCGTATTTGACGGTGGCCTTCTGGCCCGTCCCGGGCGTGAAGAGATTGTTGTAGGCGGTCAATTCCGCGTGCGTGGCGCTGAGGTTCAGAGGGTTGGAGACGCCCATCGAGGAGGTGGTGCCGAGCTTGTCCGTCGCGAAGATCTCCAGGTAGACGGTGCCGACGGACGGGAAACGCGCGGCGAAGCCGGGCGTGATCTGCACGGAGCCGGTGATCGTCCCGAATGAATTGGCCGAGCTGACGAAGTTGAGGTAGTCGCCCACGGACGACGGCACGTGGGTGAGGGTGTTCGGCATCGCGTTGTAGCCCTGGTCGCGCAGCTGCGCCGAGGCGAAGGTCCAGTCCTGCGTGCTGACGAAGGTGGACGTCTTGACCGAGAAGCCGATCACGTCCTTGTCGAAACGGGCCGTGACGATGGAGCCCGACAGCGCGGCGGCTTTCGGGTAGGCCACGTTCAAGGCGTACGGAACCGTGGAATTGACGCCGCTGCTGGAGCCGTTCAGCGCGTCCCCGCCGATCACCTGGACGTACAACAGGCCCCCGGCGGGGTTGTTGTAGTTGATCGCGACCGAATTGGCGGTGGTCTGGCAGTCGGCGTTGTCGCAGATGCCGTCGAGAGTGCCGAAACCGTTGTAGGGAGGGGCGGCTCCGGCCACCTGATGGCGCGAGGCGTCGTAGAGCTTGAGCTGGTAGGCCTTGTAGAAACCGTTGCCGACATTCGGCAGGGCGAGCGTGATCTGGACCAGGCCCGCGCCGGCACCGAAGCTGTAGAAGTCCGTGTCCGCCGCCGGGGAGATGGTGGCCGACAGCGCGGGGATCGTGCTGATGTCCGTGGCGGTCTCGAAGCCGTCGTTCGATTCGTAGGCGTCGCCGCGGCCGGCGCTGATCAGGATGCCGACGTGCGCACCGAAGGCCTGGGAGATGATGGCCTGGGAGGCGTTCGCGCCGCCGCAGGCCGGGATGATTCCCATCTGGTCTACTTTGAGCATCGCCGCATACAGCTCGGAGAAGCTTTCCGGGAAGAAGAGCAGCGCCTGGAACTCCAGATTGTCGGCGCAGGACCGGCCGTTCGCGTATCCGAGAGCGGCGATGCGGTTGCGGCGGATGTCCCAGAGCGCCTGAGAGATGAACGGGCTGTCGTCGTGGATTTCCCCCAGCCAGGGCGTCGCGCAGCCGGGAGTGGCCGTCGGATCGCACAGCGAGTAGTTGACGGCGCCCGGTTTCGTGGTGTCCAGCTCGCGCAGCGCGCCGCTCCCGCCCAGCGCGCCGACCACGTAGGTGCCGATGGAGGAGTCGTTCAGGGAGCTGGCGGAGAAGTAGTCCGCGTTGGCCTCCGAGATGGTCCCCGCCTGGCCGTAGTTCTGGATGGACCAGATCTTCTCCACGACGTAGTGCACGTACTCGTGGTGGGGCACGGTCGCGTCGTCGGCGAAGGCGTCCGAGGGGGCGAGCGAGCTGACGTCGCCGAAATAGAGGCCGTCGAAGTCCGGATCGTAGAAGGCGTTGACCAGGTTCGGGCCGAAATGGGCCATCGCGACGACGGGCTTGATCAGGGGCGCCGCGCCCTGGCTGTCCACGTCGGAGACGAAGTAGTCGTGCATCTTGTTGAGGTGGTAGAAGAGACTCATCTCCGAATGCAGGTTCTCGCCCGTGTCGGCGTTCGTCCAGGTATGGCTGGAGAGCGGGGCGCCGTCCTGCGACGCGTTGTTCAGGGTCAGGTAGCTGGAGATCGCGACGTCGTAGCCGCTGTTGGTCCCGCCGGAGAGGGCGCGCAGCGCCAGGTGCATCTTCTGGCCGTGGACCTCGGCGCCGCGGAAGGGCGCGCGGTCCCCGATGTAGGCGCCCACCGGATTGTCGCTCCCGTCGTACTCATAAAGCTGATCGTCCTGGACGATGTCGCCGGTGCCCTCGCCGCTGCCGCCGTCGAAAACGCCGACGTGGAAGGTGCTGAAGATCGGAAGGAAGGAGACGGCGTTGGGCTCCGCGACCGAGAGGTCGATGGTCGAGACCGTGACGGTGTTCGCCCGGTAGGGATGCGGCGAGGACACCGGCGTGGAGACGGTGCTCCACACGCCCCCGCCGTTGTCGTAGTGCGCGCCCGCGCCGCGCGTCTCGCCGACGCTGACGTAGGGGCCCTGAAGGGACATGGAGACCTTGCCCTGCGTCGGCGAGCAGAAGAAGCCGCCTCCGTAGGTGGAATCCGTCGCGGTCAGCATCCTCTGCGGCGGGGCCGACACGTACACGTACTGGTTGTTGAAGGGGCGGGAGACCAGGGGCCCGGCGGTGGGATCCTGGTCGTACACCATGCCCGAGACGACCCCGGAGGTGAGGCAGGCGATGAATTCATCAACGGAGTAGCGGAAAAGCACTTGGCCGGTCAGCGCGTCCACGTAGTAGCGCCAGGAGGCGCCGGCGCCGGAGACGCGCATTTTCCAGGCGAGATGGTTCTTGCCGTCGGTCTCCAGCGGCACGATGACGAGCTGGGGAGCGCCCAGGACGCGGCCCCCTCCCGCGTCGGCGGTCGCGGCGCGTTCCGCCGCGTCGGAGGCCACCGCGGGGGTCGTGGGCAGATTCTGGATCGGCTCGTATGAGGAGTTCACGCCCATGACCGCGCCGTTCAGGTCCATGTGGACCTTGACCGCCGCGAATTCCACGGGGATGCCCCGGTAGCTTTGGCGGTACAGGAGATGCTGATGACCCCGCCCCGCCACCTGGCGG
>JAGWMT010000140.1 GCA_028871595.1 Elusimicrobiota bacterium | reverse complement strand
CCGGTGAACGTCAGGATGACGAGGGCCGTCATGGCGTTCCCGCCGATCTTGACCCAATCCACGTCCGAGGGGCTGGTGATCCGCCGCACGCGCCTCCGGTCCGACCAGGACATGCCGATGAACTCGGCGCCGGCCCACCACGCCAGGTCCGTGCGTTTGGCCCAAGCGATCCGGGCCCGCCCGGAGATCTCCTCGCCGCGGATGGTCACGCGGAAGCGCACGATCTGACCGCTCTTTATTTCCACGGAGGTCTCGGCCTTGAAGCCCTTGTCCGACACGTCGTGAGCCAAGGCGCGGTCGTCCAGCGGCGCGCCCGCCTCGTCGGAGAGACGCAGGGAGAAGTCGGTCAGGATGCGGGGCGCCTCGCGCCGGTCCTCGGGGGCGCTCATAAGGGCAGGATCGGGTCTTCCTTGGGCGGAGCCTTCACCCGCGGCCCCAGCGACAACTGGAGCAGGAACTCGCGGAATGCGGGCAGGACTTTCGCGAATTCATCGTGCGGCGCGCGCAGGCGGGCGGTGAACATCCCCATGGGATCGCGCACCAGCACCGTCTCGGTGACCGTCACGCGCTCCTCGCTGCCCACCAAGGTCCCCGGCGTGTAGCGGTGCGTGGTCAAGCGCGCGCCCAGTCCGGTCCGGGTCCCCACGCGCACCTCGTACACGGCCGCGGGGTCGTCCAAATGATCGGCATCGGCCCTCATTTGGCGGACGGCGGCGTCGAACCCCTCGAACCCCGGGGCGGTTGAACTGGTGAAGAACACCGCGATGCGCGCCTCGCCCCCGGGCCGGCGCCAGGCCAATCCCGGCTCCGCCCGCTGAGGGGGCCCCCATTTGAGGGTGTCGCGCCAGGAGAAATAGCGCTCGTCCTGCAGCGGAATCCGGCGCGGGCGCAGGGTCCCCGACATGGCCGCCGGCTCGGGCGCCCCCAGCTCGCGCAGGCGGTTCTCCACCGGCAGGAGCCATTGCATCCCGTCCAGGTCCTTGCGCGCGTCGAACAGCACGGTCTGCTCGGCCATCGGCCCCTGGTCGTGCGCGCGCAGGTCGGCGTCGCGGGGGATCACCGGGCGGGGAAGGAAGAAGGTCGCCCAATGGACGACCACGGCCAGAGCGCGCTCCACGGCGACGTCGAAATCGGGATAGCGGCCGTCGAGGAGCAAGGAGCCCAGGAACGCGGCCTTGCCCGGACGCAGTTCGACCACGGCCTTGCGCATCACGGCGGAGGACAGGATCACCTCGTAGCGGGAGCCGCGCGCGCGAAAGGACAGCTCCGTCAACGCGTAGCGGCCGGCCGGCAGGTCCAGGAAATACACGCGCCCCTCGCGGGCCAGGTTCGACGTCAGCACGCGCCCGGGGATCGGCTCCCCGTTGTCGTCCAGCTGCTCGATCAACGCGCGGTCGGGAAGATCGGAGGTGAACGGAATCACCGCGCCGCGCACCTTGCCCTGCATGACCAGGAGGCCGTGGCTGACCGACGTGGGCTCGGGGGGGCCGAGGGTGGCGCAGCCGGCCGAAAGAAGTAAAATCGCGGCGACGAGGGAACGCATCGTTCTTATTGTACGATTTTCTATAATCTCGCCATGGAGTACGATTTCGAGAAACTCGGCCGGGAGATCGTGGTCAGCCACTGCGCGGGCGTCGCCGATCCCTACGCGGTGGCGGGCGAGGCGGCGCGCAAGATCGCCGTCGCCGCGGTGACCAGCACGCGCGCGGCGCAGGATCCGCGCCTCACCGTGGCCGCGGTGTGCCGGGGCGTGGCCGCCGGCATGCTGATCCTCGAGAAGGAATTGCCCAAAACGGCCGTCGCCCTCCTGACCCAGATGGGCACGGTCGCCCAGGAGACGAACCTGGACCCGGCCGACTGCATGTCCTGGGCCATGGAGGGCATCGCGCCCATCGCCAAGCTCGCTCCCGGGGGCGCCGCCGACGCGGTCCGCTCCGCCATCGACGAGAGCTTCATGGGCGCGGGCGAGGTGTTCGAACAGCTCGCGCGCACGGCCGGGGCCTGATGAAGCTGGCCCTCGCGCAGGTGGACGCCGCGGTCGGCGACCTGCGGGGGAACGCGGAGAAGATTCTGGCCGCCCTGGACGAGGCGGCACGGCGCGGCGCCCAGCTGGCCGTCTTTCCGGAACAGACGCTCGGCGGCTACCCGGCGCTCGACCTCTGGGAAGAGCGCGGCTTCGACGAGGCCAACGAGAAGGCCCTCGCCGCGCTGGCGCGGAAGGTCCGGGGGACGGCGGCCTTGGTCGGCTTCGTCTCCAAGAACACCGACCGCGTGGGCAAGCCCGCGCGCAACTCCGTGGCGCTGCTGCACGACGGGAAGATCATCGCCGTGCGGCACAAGACGCTTCTACCGACGTACGACGTCTTCGACGAGGCGCGCTACTTCGAGCCCGCCCGAGACAACGCTCCCATCAAATGGAAGGGGCTGAAGCTGGGGGTGACGATCTGCGAGGACGCCTGGTCCGTTGATCCGTCCTCCTCGCGCCGCCTGTACGCCAAGGACCCCGTCGCGGCGCAGGCGAAGGCCGGCGCGGACCTGTTGATCAACCTCTCGGCGTCGCCCTTTCTCCACGGCAAGACGGCCGTGCGACGCAAGCTGCTCAACGCCCACGCCCGGCGCCTGGGCAAGCCCCTGTTCTACTGCAACGCGGTCGGCGGCAACGACGAGATCGTCTTCGACGGGGGCAGCCTGGCCTACGACGCGAAGGGCCGCCTGCGCGCCCGCGCCGCCTTCGCCGCGCAGGACCTGCTCATCATCGACACCGACACCTGGGAAGGGGCCGCCATCGCTCCGGAACCCTCCGACGTGGGCCAGGTCGGCGAAATCCTGACCTTGGGCATCAAGGACTTCGCCGCCAAGTGCGGCCTGCAGACGGCCTTCGTCGGCCTGTCCGGAGGCATCGATTCGGCGGTCGTCGCCGCGCTGGCCGCCCGCGCCTTGGGGCCCAAGCGCGTGATCGGCGTCTCCATGCCGTCGGCGTATTCGTCCGCCGGCAGCGTGGACGACGCGCGCGCTGTGGCGCGGAACCTGGGCATCGAGATGCTGACCGTGCCCATCGCCGGCGTGTACCAAGCCTACCTGGCGGCGTTCGGCGGCGAGTGGGGGAAAGGCTCCCCGGATCTGGCGGAGCAGAACCTGCAGGCCCGCGCCCGCGGCACCATCCTGATGAGCCTGTCCAACAAAAGCCACCGCGGCTTCGTGCTGACGACGGGCAACAAGTCGGAGCTGGCCGTGGGCTACTGCACCTTGTACGGCGACATGTGCGGCGCGCTGGCGCCGCTGGCCGACGCGCCCAAGCGCCTGGTGTACCAGATCGCCGCCTGGCTCAACGCCGACCGCGAACTGGTGCCCCGCGCGTCCATCACCAAGGCCCCGTCCGCCGAGCTCAAACCCGATCAGAAGGACCAGGACGACCTTCCTCCTTACGAGCAGGTGGACGACGCGCTCGAGGCCTGGGTCCAGGCGCGCCTCTCTCCGGCCCGCATCGCCCGCGCCGTCGGCGACAAGAAGGTGTCGGAGACCTTGCTCGACCGCATGGACTGGAGCGAGTTCAAGCGCCGCCAGGCGCCGCCCGGCCTGAAGATCTCCTCCAAGGCCTTCGGCATCGGCCGCCGCATGCCCATCGCGAAGGCCGGCTGGCGCGTCCGCGCCGGTTTATAACTCGCGCCGGCGCGAGTCGCGATCACTTCCGACGGATCGAGTGTGGCTCCAGAGTCACCCTTTCACGTCGGTGATTACGCCGAGGAAACCTGGATCTCCGACAAATCCGCGACCCGCTTGAACGCCCGCACCAATTTCGCCAGCACCGCCAGCCGCTGGAGCTTGAGCGCCTCGTCGGGCACCATCACCATCACCTTCTCGAAGAAGAAGTCCAGATGCGGCTTAACGGCCACCAGCGCCTTCAGCGCCCCCTCGTAATCGCCCCGCACCAAACGGTCGTTGGCCGCGCCTTCGACGCCCACCAAGGCGTCGTACAGCTTGAAGTCGGCCTCTTCCTTGAGCAAGGCCCGGTCCGGAAGGGTCCCTTCCTCCGCGCCTTTCGACTGCTTGAGGATGTTCGACGCGCGCTTGAACGCGGCCGCCAGCGGCTCGAAGGCCGGATCGCGGCGCACCGCGCGCAAAGCGGCCAGACGGCGGAACGCGCCCGGCAGGTCCTTGAGCGCGCCGAAGCGCACGGAGCGGATCTCGTCGGTGCGGAAGCCCAGGTCCTCGAACATCGAGGCCGCGCGGGCCCAGATGAAATCCAAGAGCTGCGTCTCGAGCTTCACCGGTTCCGAGACCGGGACGGGCTGCAGCGCCGCCGCCTTCGCCACGGCCGCGTCCAGGTCCAACGGCAATTGTTTCTCGAGGATGATGCGCACCATGCCGAGCGCCTGGCGCCGGAGGGCGAACGGATCGGCGGAACCCGTCGGGACCAATCCCGCGGCGAAGCATCCGGCGAGGCTGTCCAACTTGCCGGCCAGCGACACCACGCAGGCTTCCACCGTCGTCGGGACCGGCGTCTTCGCCGCGATGGGGAAATAGAACTGTTCGACGCACAAAGCGACCTTTTCGCCCAAGCCGTCGCGCCGGGCGTAAACCCCGCCCATATGCCCCTGCAGCTCCGGGAATTCCTTCACCACGTCCGTGACCAAATCGGCGTAAACAAGCCGCGCCGCCCGCGCCACCGTCTGCTCGTCCACCGGCGCCGTCTGCCGCAGATGTTCCGCGATCCAAGTCGCCAACGACTCGACACGCGCGGCCTTTTGGGCGGTGGAACCAAGTAATTTTTGATACGTCACCCGTTCCAGAGCCGGCAGGCGGGACTCGAGCGAAACCGCGGTGTCTCGGCCAAAAAAGAACGCCGCGTCGTTGAATCTCGCTTCCAAGACGCGCTGGTACCCTTCCCGGACCAAATTATTTCCCGAAGACAGCCCGTCCCTCACGCCCATGAACGCCGGCAGAAGATTCCCGTTCGCATCGATCACCGGGAAGAACTTCAATTGTTTCTTCATCACCATCTTAAGCAAAGCCGCCGGGAGCGGCATGTGCTCCGCGCGCAGCGCGCCCACCACGGCGGTGGGGTGCTCGGCCATATAAACCGTCTCTTCGACGAGTTCCTCGTCCAATTCGGCCTTGCCGCCGGCCTCTTTACCCGCCACGGCCAGTTCTTCCAGGAGCCGCTCCCGCCGATCCGAAGGATCGGCGATTACGTGCCCTTTCAGCAACGCCTTCTTATGCGCGTCTGGCTCTATGATGGTGAAGGGCTTGGGGGCGTAAGTGGGGTGCCCGAAAACGAGACGACCGGATTTGATCCCGGCGACCACGACATCGACGACCTTGCCGCCGTACATCGCCGTGATGGCCCGCAGCGGCCGGCCGAATTTGTAGTTGGTTTCTTCCCAAGTCATGAATTTGGGGAACTGGAGCGATGCCATTATCTCCGGAACGAGCGCCTTCAGGAGATCCACGGCTTTCAAACCGGTCGTGTGGACATCGGCATAAAGTATGCCGTCCACAGGCTTCAAATCACCCGCATTCATTCCGTACTTCCGAGCGAAGCCCTCGGCCGCGGGAGTGTATTTTCCGTCGGGTGATTTCCACACCTGCTCCTTCGGCCCCTTGAACCGCTCTGTCTTATCCAAGGCCTGCGACGAAACCGATTTCACTGTGAGAACGAGATGCCGGTGGGTGCCATAAACAGATATATCACCGTGCTCAATCTTGCCCTCAAGCCACTTTGATGCGTTCGTCTTCAGTTGTTCCAACGCCGGTGGAACGAAGCGCGCGGGGAACGGTTCAGTGTGTATGTCCAACAAGAAATCGGCGCTCCGGGGAAGCACGGATTTTTTTTTGGGCATATTACTTGACCTCCGCGGCTTTCGGCTGGCGCTTCTCGATATACAACTCCATCACCTTGCGCGCCAAAGATCGTATGCGCCCGATGTAATGCGCGCGCTCGGTGACGGAAATCGCCCCGCGCGCTTCCAACGTATTGAACAGATGCGAGGTCCGCACCACGCAGTCGTACGCCGGCAGCGGATCGCCCAAGCCGACCAATCGTCCACCCTCGGCTTCCCATTCGTTAAAATGGCGCGACAGGAGCGCCGTGTCGGCCGTTTCGAAGTTGTACCGCGACAACTCGCGTTCCTGCTGCAGATGCAGATCGCCGTACGTGAGCCCGCCGCCGTAGTTCAGATCGTACACGTTGTCTTTCTTCTGAAGATACATCGCGATGCGTTCAAGCCCGTAGGTCAGCTCGACCGACACCGGCGATAACGGCATCGAACCCATCTGCTGGAAGTACGTGAACTGCGTGATCTCCATCCCGTCCAGCCAGATCTCCCAGCCCACGCCCGAAGCGCCCAAGGTGGGGGACTCCCAGTCGTCCTCGATCCAGCGCAGGTCGTGCTCCTTCGGGTCCAAACCGATCGCCACCAAGGACTTCTGGTACAGATCCGTGATCCCGGCGGGGACGGGCTTCAAGATCACCTGGAACTGGTAATACTTGCCCAAGCGGTTGGGGTTCTCTCCATACCGGCCGTCGGCGGGACGGCGGCAGGGCTCGATGTAGGCGAAACGCGCCGGCGCCGACGTCAGCGCCCCGAAAAACGTGGCGGGATTGAAGGTGCCGGCGCCTTTTTCCAAATCGTACGGCTGGGTGATCGCGCAGCCCTCCTTGGACCAGAAATCCTGCAAGGTAAGCACGATCTCCTGGAAACTTTTCGTCTTCATGACGCGGTGACTCCTTCGGGACTTCGCGCGGCGCGCAGCGCCTCGCGGAATTCGACCACCTTGAGCGGCCGGCCGATCTGCGCCTCGATATGGGATTCGAGCAGGCGGCGCGCCTCGGAGGCGGCGCCGCGGTCGAACGGCAGGTCGGCCAGCTCGGCGGGCTCGCGGTCGTGCAGCGCGGCCCACACGCCCGCGGCCGCGGCGGGCGCGCGCTCGCGCAGGCCGAAGCCGGCGTAATCCAGCAGGCGCAGGCCGAAGGACAAGGTCAGCCAGCGGCTGGACGCGTCCTCCAGCGCCGCCAGCGTGGTCACCAGCAGGCGGAACTTCTCCGGGCTGGGAACGTGGAGCGCGGTCAGCTTGTCGAGCAGCTCGCAGCAGTACAAGGACGCGGTGATGCGGGGCAGGTCGTCGCGCAGGATGGGGAAGGTGGACACGATGCGTCCGCCCACGCATTTGGCGTGCTCGGAACGGGGGGACACGTGCAGTCGGTACTCGCCCCACACGGCGGGCTCGGACAGGGCCTTGAGCTTGCTGGCCGAGCGCGCCACGCCCACGAAGCGCACCGTCATTTTGCCCATGCCCTCGGTGAACACCGTGGCCAGCCGGTCGTATTCGCCGACGGGTCTCCGTGCCAATACCACGCCGTGCTCGTTTAAGATCACGAAAGCGCCTTTCGCATGGCAAGGCGTTCACGCACGGTCATATGGCGCAGAAGTCGGGCCTCGGACGGACGGGCGCCTTCCAGTAGCGGAGCCGCGCCCTCGGACACTTCAGCCAGGTAGGCCAACCATTTCCCGTCATGGGATAACGCGGCGAACGCTCTCGCGGCCGCGCGGGCATCCAACGAACGAAACGCCGCGACACGCTCCAATGGACGCAACTTCGGCCAGGCCAGCACCAAGGTCTCGGGGCCGGCGGCGCGCGCCGCGCGCGACAAGGCGCGCAAATCCCTTCGGGAAACACCGGAGCGCAAAGCGGCGATCAGGGCGCGCGGAGACATGGGCGTCATTATATGATGCACCCCGACGGCCGCGCTACCTTTTCCGCCACAACAGCGGCGGCTCGGGCACTTCCGGCGTGGGCGCCTCGGGGACGCGGCTGG
>JAGWMT010000472.1 GCA_028871595.1 Elusimicrobiota bacterium | reverse complement strand
ATGTCCATGGTCAGTTCCCTGTTCTCCGACCCGCTGGTCTTCAACGTCCTGCCCGAATACATCGAGGGCCTGGTGGCCAAGAATCCCGGCTCCGTCGGCGCCATCATGGGCATCCCCGGCGTGGGCTGGTTCCTGAAGACGCTCACCGCCACGCCCATGGGCAACTTCGCCCTGATGATGGTCATGGCCAGCGTGGGCAGCATCGCGGCCACCTTGCTGATGAAGCCGCTGACCAAGCTCTTCCATAAATTCGGCTTCAAGACCGAGGAGGCGTTGACCGTTCCGTTCTATTTCCTGGCCGCCCTCGAGGCGCCGCTGTTCTACCTGATGATCCACACGCCCACCATGCTGGGAGCCATCGCGCTGTACGGCCTGCAGGCGCTGGTCACCGGCTTCATCGGCATCTCCATCCAGGGCCTGTACCAGAAGAACTTGGGCAATCAGAAGGACGGCGACGTGAACAAGATCCTGGCCGCGGACTCGCTCCTGGGCATCGGCGCCGCGATCATCTCGACCTTCGCCTACGGCTTCCTGCTCACGAACATCCCGATCGCCACGTCCCTGCTGATCGCCGCCATCGCCACCGGCGTGGTCGCCTTGATCCGGCTGGCCGCGCCGTTCCTGTCCTTCACGAAGGACCAGCGCAAGCCTCCGGCCGAGCCCCCGGCCGGGCCGCCCAAGGTCCCGACCGCCAACGCCCTGCCGTCCACGGGCGCGCACAACGGCGTGAACTCCGTCTCGTCCGTCAACCTCTGACCGCGCCTCAGCGCAGGAACAAAAGGGGCGCCCAGATCGGCGCCGTGGCCACTCCGGCCACCACCAAGACGGCGGCCGGAACGGCGATGAGCGCGGCGGGAACCTCCCAGACGCGGTTCCAGCACGAGCGCCGGGGGCCGGCCTCGCGCTCGTCGTAGGACGGGTTGCGGAACAACGGCAGACAGCGGCCGGTGGCCGGCTCCACCGCGAAATCGGAAAGGTCCCAGTCCTCGCCCGCGCGGCGGGCCTTGCCCAGCACCGGGATTTCCGAATCCGCGCAGAGCTGGCGCGGCAGGGCGTTCAGGGGTTTGTCCTGGGCGGCCTCGACCGGCAGGCAGGTGACGTCCAGGACCGTCCCGTCCCGCTCGACGCGCAGGGTCTTGCCCGAGTCGGAGACGTAGTAGCGGGCGTACGAGTCCTCCAGGAAGTAGGTATGAACTGGGCCCGGGGTGGCGCAGGCGCCCAGCAGCGCCGCCAGGCACGCGGTTCCCGCGGCGCGCAGGTTCACGCCGGCTTACTCTTTCTCTTTGAGCGCGGCGGAATTGTCGGCGATGAAGGCGCGGATCGCGTCGGCCATCTCCAGGATCTTCAGCCACTGCTCCTTGTAGAGCGTGACCGGAAACCGGCCCATGCCGTAGAGGGACACGGCGCCC
>JAGWMT010000139.1 GCA_028871595.1 Elusimicrobiota bacterium | reverse complement strand
GCCGGCCCATCGACGCGCAGCTGGCGACGGGCGGCGGCAGCGGCTTCGCCGTGATGACCGGCGACGTGGCGCGCGACGGGACCGAGATCGGCGCGGGAACGGCGCTGACGTGGCGCCAGACGTCGCTGAATCTCGACTACACGGGCGACATGCGCTCCCACTACCAGGAAAACACCGTCGACGCGACCTTCCGCTTCAAGTTCTGACGCCGTTTCCGGCCCCGCCGCAGGAGACTTCCATGGCCCCGAATCCGGACACCAAGACGGTCACCACGGAGGAGCTCAACGACGGCCTCAACATGGGCTCCTCCCTTCAAGTCGTCAACGTCCTGGGCCGGGAGTTCTCCTCCCTGGGAATGATCCGCTACTCGCGGCGCATCCCGTTCTCGGAATTCGAGCGCCGCTTCGCCGAGCTCGATAAGGGCCGCGCCGTCGTCACGTATTGCTCCGGCGAGCCCTCGCGGAGCTGCCGCATGGCCGCCGACTTCCTGACGGAGAAGGGTTACAAGGTCAGCGCTTACCCGGGCGGCTTGACCGCGTGGCGCGCCGCGGGCCTGCCGATGGAGGTCCCCGCCGCTCCATGAGCCTCGTCGACACGGCCTCGGTCCTGGTCTGCCTGGCGGCGCTGTTCAGCTACGTCAACGACCGATTCTTGAAGCTGCCGCACACGATCGGCTTGATGGCGCTGGCTCTCGGCATGTCGCTGCTCATCGTCCTTCTCGGCAAGTTCGAATTCAAGATCAGCGGCGACGCCCTGAATTTCATCCGCGACATCGACTTCAACCGGGCCCTGATGACGGGAATGCTCAGCTTCCTGCTCTTCGCCGGAGCGCTTCAAGTGGATCCGGCGGAGCTCCTGAAGCAGAAATACCTGGTCGGCTCCCTGGCGACCATCGGCGTTCTGCTGTCCACGGCGATCATCGGCCTCTCGTCCTTCTATCTCTTCGGATTGATCGGCGTCGGCCTGCCGTTGATCGCCTGCCTCCTGTTCGGGGCGTTGATCTCCCCGACGGATCCCGTGGCCGTGCTGGGCATCGCGCGCAAGGCGGGGATGGGGAAATCCCTGGAAACCACCATCGTCGCCGAGTCTTTGCTTAACGACGGCGTCGGCGTGGTGGTCTTCCTGGTGATCCTGGAGATCGCCGCCAGCGGGCATCCCGGCATGGCGGGCGCGGCGGTGCTCTTCCTCCGCGAGGCCGTGGGCGGGGTCGCCTTGGGGCTGGCGACGGGCACGATCGCCTATTTCATGCTCAAGAAGGTGGCCCACTACCAGCTGGAAATACTGACGACCTTGGCGCTGGTCATGGGGACTTACTCGACGGCCGCGGCGCTGCACGCCTCCGGTCCGTTGGCCGTGGTCGCGGCCGGCCTCTCCATCGGCAACCGGGGCCGGGCCAACGCGCTGTCGGAGGCCACGCGCACGCGGCTGGACGACTTCTGGGAGCTCATCGACGAACTGCTCAATGCCGTCCTCTTCGTCCTGATGGGCCTGGAGATGCTCGTGCTGGAGGTGCACTGGAAGTACTTGTTGGCGGGATTCATCGCCATCCCGCTCGCGCTGGCGGCGCGCTACGTCAGCGTGAGCCTCCCTCTTCGCCTGCTCGAGCCGCGCGACCGGTCCCGCGACAACGCGGGCTTGATCCTGACGTGGGGCGGCTTGCGCGGCGGCCTGGCCGTGGCCATGGCCCTCTCCATCCCGCACGGGGACTGGCGCGACGCCATCGTGACCATCACCTACGTCGTGGTGGTCTTCTCCATCCTGGTGCAGGGCCTGACCGTGGGCCGGCTGGCGCGCTCCGGCCAAGCGGCGTCCGGCTAGGCCGCGGGCGATTTCCGGAAGGGGGCGCCGGCCGGAACGGCGTCCTACGGCCTGCGCGGCTACGGGGACGAACTGCCGGCCAGCTCGTACGAGAACAAATCCCCGGCGCATGTGACGCATGACCGCTCGTCGTTTCAGGATTTTCATCAACCGGCCCGCGTACATCTGGTTCGGACTCACGTTGAACATCGAGCTGCGCGGCGTCGCGTTGTAAGCGCGCTGAAATTCGAGCAGCTTGCCCTGGGTCTGAGGATGATACGGCGCTCCGAAAATGCGCCCGATGCCGCGCGCCTTTAAATACCTCGCCGATGAAGCCCGGCCCGTTGTCGCTGAGCGTATCGCTGATGAAATTGGAAATTTCACCGCTCAGGACGATGCTCTCGACGTCCTCGACATCGAAGCCGTCGTCCGCCGCCTCGTCCTTGGCGTGCTGGGTCTGTTCGTAATGGCTGGAGACGACCACGGCCCGCAGGCTCTTCCTCTGCAAATTAGGCCTTGACTGTTGACTGATTAGTCAACTATAATCCTTTTATGGAACATGAGGGCCGGTCCCGGAGTCGCTTGCTGGAGACAGCCGCGGAACTCATCGCGCGCAGCAGCTACGGGACCGTCAGCGTTGACGACATCTGCAAGCGCGCCGGCGTCCACAAGGGCAGCTTCTACCACTTCTTCCCGTCCAAGTCGGACTTGGCCGTCGCGGCGCTCGAGGACCACTGGGAAAGAGCGCGCCCTGAGAAAGACCGCGTCTTCTCGCCGCAAGTGCCGCCGCTCGACCGCATCGCCGGTTGGTGCGAACTCATGCGCCGCAACCAGACCCGCCGCAAGGAGTCGATGGGGATGGTCTTGGGCTGCCCTTACACGTCGCTGGGATCGGAGTTGAGCACCACCGACGAGAAGATCCGCCGCAAGTGCCGCGAGATCGCCGAACGGACATGCAGCTACGTCGAGTCCGCGGTACGGGACGCCCAACGCGACGGACTCATCCCGGCCGGCGACGCCGCGCTCAAGGCTCGTGAACTCTACACCTTCGCCGTCGGCGCGCTCCAGCAGGCGAAGATCGACGACGACATTAGAATCCTCAACGACCTCAAGCCCGCGATGTTCCGGCTTTTGCGCGTCCACGAGGCGGTCGAGCGCTAAATTTTTTTCCCAAAGACTTGACCATTCAGTCAAATTTTCGACAAGAAGGAGGATCATGCTCCAGTTCGAAACGATCGGCTACGGAGCGTCGGTTGCGGCGGGGACGGCGTCCTTCCTCTCTCCCTGCGTCCTGCCGCTGGTCCCCGGCTACGTGTCGTTCATGTCCGGCCTCTCGCTCGACGAACTCGCGCGGGACGCCGGGTCCGGCCGCGCCCTGCGCC
Organism: Elusimicrobiota bacterium; assembly: GCA_028871595.1. Next base: position 4,674 of record JAGWMT010000139.1, on the reverse strand, counting down.
ACGCGGGCTGGGAGTCGGCATTCTTCGTGCTGGGCTTCTCCCTGGTCTTCACCGTCCTCGGCGCCTCGGCGACGGCCGCCGGCGGCTTCCTGAGCGCGCACCTGCCGGTCGTCTCGATGGACGACGAAGGCGCCCCGGCCGTCCGGGCGTTCACCGCGCGCCAGCCGATCCCGTACCCAGTCGTCCTGAACGGCCCGGCGGAGGCCCCCGCCGGCTGGGCCGTCCCGGGGATGCCCACGGCGTATCTGGTCGGACGCGACGGAAGGATGCTGAGGCGCTGGATCGGCGGGAAGGATCCCGACGAATTGCGCGCCGCCGTCGAGGCCGCTCCCGAGATCGCCGGAACGAAATCCGAACGGAGCGGGTCATGACGGCCCAGGGCGCGCGACCGGCAAAGAAGCGATACTCCGTGATCTTTCACCTCGACTCCGGCTCGAAGAGCGTGCTGAGCAAGACCATCGCGAACCTCAGCAACATGTTCAAAGACCCTCGGCTGGAGGGGCGGCTCCGGGCGGAGCTCGTCGTCAACGGCATGGGCTATCGGATCTATGAGAAAGGCAACGGGTTCGGGGCCGATCTGGAAGCGCTTGCCGCAAGGGGAGTGATCTTCGCGCGCTTTATCCGTTCGTCCGCATCGTTCCCTCGGCGATAGGCGAACTCGTCATCCGCGAGGGGGATGGCTGGGCTTATATCCATCCGTCGCCGTGAGTCGTCTACGCAGCGGGGCGTTCGTTCCGGGCGCAATTTTCAGGAGGAATCATTATGATGAAGTGGAAGCTATTTTTTCCCGTCGCCGCCATTCTTTGCGCCGGGGTGCTTGTGGCGCGGGCGGAGGATGGCGGAGCTGCGGGAGATTGGACGACCTTTGCCCGCGGCCCGGAGCGAAACGCCTCCCTTGCGACGCAGGGGGCGGACGGACGGCCCCTTTCCGTCGGCTGGCGCTTCGCGGCGGACGGGGCGATCCCGCTCGACGGACCACCGCTCGCCGGCAATATGAAGACGACCGCCTACACGATCGGTCTGCCCGTGGGGCCCAGCGTCTCCGGCGGGCTTGTCCTGGCCGGCAGCGACGCCGGCTACCTTTACGCCGCTGAAGCGGAGACCGGCCGCCTGGTCTGGTCGCACCGCCTCTGGAACATGGCGATGGTCAATCCCCTGGTCGTCGGCGACACGATCTTCGCGACGACCGGAAATCCCTATTTCAACGGCGCCGAGACGATGCGATACGCCGCGGGCAAGCGCGCCGTCCGGGGGCCCGGGCTCAACGGGCTTTACGCGCTCGACAGGAAGACCGGCAGCGAGCGCTGGCACGTGTTCACCGACGGCCAAAACATGGCGACTCCGGCGTTCGCCGATGGCATCGTCTACTTCGCCTCAGGCGACGGATTCGCCTACGCGGTCGACGCCGCGAGCGGGGCGATCCGCTGGAAAAGCGACGTCCAGGCCATCGACGGGATGTCGTCGCCCTTGCTGGCGGACGGGCGCCTCTTTTTCGGCGGCAGCCACCCCGACTTCTTTTTCGCGCTCAATGCGAAGACCGGCGAGATCCTTTGGAAGCGCCGCTTCGCCGGATCGCTCCCGGCGGGATTCGGCGCGGCCACTCCCGCGTTGGGCGCGGGACGGGTGATCGTCGAGGAACTCGTGACGACCGGCGATCCCAAGAAGCCGGCCGCGGCGCGGATATTCGCGCTCGATCCGGCGACCGGCAAGAGCGTCTGGGAACGCGAACTCGGGCGCGGCCCGAGTCCCAAGGGCTTTGGGACCGCGACCCCCGCGGTCGCGGACGGCGTCGTCTACGTGTCCAGCATCGTGGACGGCACGACCCATGCCCTGAACGCCAGGAGCGGACGCTCGCTGTGGTCCGCCAAGGTCGCCGGCGCCGGCGCGGGGCTTGTCGTCGGCGCCAAGACGGTCTACGTCGCTGCGGGAGCGCGCCTCGTCGCCCTCGACCGCAAGGACGGGCGGACGTTGGGGGAGGTCAAGGTCGGCGGTCACCAGGGGCCAGTGACTCCGGTTCTTGCCGGGGAGACTCTTTTCACCACGAACATGTACGGCTGGATTCAGGCCGTGCCGGTTTCGAGCTTCAAATGACCTTCAGCGGTTTTCGATCGATAAGGAGACTCTCATGACCAGACGATCAGCTTTGAAATCCCCCGCGTACGTGAGCATGCTGATCGGCCTCGCGGCGGCCGCAAGCGCGTGGTCGTCGACTCCGGCCAAGCCGGCGATCAAGCACGTCCGATTCCTACACATCGCCGACACGCACGCCCAGCTTGATACGCACTGGGAATTCCTGCCGGAGGATCCCGACCACCTGCGGAGGATGGGCGGGTTCGCGCGGATCAAGACCGCTCTCGATCGATTGCGGGCGAGCGCTCCCGGCGCCGTCTTCACTTTGGACGGCGGGGACACTTTCCAGGGAACGGCGCTGGCCTCCTGGACGAAGGGCGAGGCCGTCGTCGCGCCGCTCAACGCGCTCGGGATCGATGCCGGCGTTCCCGGGAATTGGGAAGTGGTCTACGGACCCGCGGCGTTGCGTAGGCTTCTGGGCGAAGTGAACTACAAAGTCATCTGCTACAACTTCGAGGATACGACGACCGGCAAGCGCCTCTTTGCTCCTTCGGAAGTCTTAGAGAAGGACGGAGTCCGCGTCGCGTTTGTGGGCGTGACGGATCCAACGACCACGACCCGTCAGCCGCCAGCCGAAGTTAAAGGCCTCGACTCCACCCGCATCAGCGGCCTCAGACAGTATGTTCAGGCTTTAAAGGCCAAGGAACATCCCGACCTCGTGGTGCTTGTGGATCACACGGGGCTGGCTCCGTCGGTGCAACTCGCGCATGACATCCCGGAATTGGACGTTGTTTTGAGCGGACACACGCATGAGCGGGTCTACAAGCCCATCATGGTCGGTCGAACGATCGTGGTCGAGCCCGGCTCGATGGGGTCGTTCATCGGCCAACTTGACGTCACGGTACAAAATGGGAAAATCAAGGAGCATCGGTATAAGCTCGTCTACGTGGACGAGGACAAATACCCGGAGGACCCCGGAGTCAAGGAACTCGTCGCGAAGGCCGAACGGCCGTTTCGCAAGCGCTTGGACCGCGTGATCGGTTTCACGAAGACGCCCCTTCTTCGCTATGACGTGCTCGAGGGCACGATGGACAACCTGGTCGCGGATGCCGTCCGGGAGAAAGCACATGCGGACATGGGCTTCACCAACGGCTTTCGCTTTTCGCCGCCGATACCGCCCGGTCCCGTCACGGAAGCGGATCTTTGGTCGATCCTGCCCCTTGATGCGCGGATCAAAGTGGGGAAGGTCACCGGAAAGCAGCTGCGAAGTTATCTTGAAAATGAAATGGAGCTGGTCTTCGCCAAAAATCCATTCGCGCTTTCCGGCGGCTGGGGCCCACGCCCGTCCGGAGTGGATGTCGTCTTTCACGCGCACGCTCCCAATGGCGAGAGGATCAAGAAGGTGACGATAGACGGAGTGGCGATCGACGACGCGAAAACCTACACGATGGCCGGCTGCGAACGCGAAGGGGAGGAGCTCGATATCATCTGCAGGCTGAAGGGAGTCCATGACACCCGCTACGTCCCGGGAACGATTCATCAGGCTCTCGAAGAGTATGTCCAACGTCATTCGCCTTTGGACTATCCCCGTCAGGGAAGGGTTCGGGCGGACGACCTGCCCGATCATATCTGGTCTCAATATGGGATGCTGCAAAAGATGTGGGGCTTACCGGGGAGTTCCGAAGGTGTCGAGCTTCCGCCGATCCAGCCCGGGATTTCGAAATGAAGCTATTAATGTCCGGAGGCGGTATGGCCCGAATCATTCTTGGTACGATCGGGGGAGGCATCGCGGGATTCGCCTGGCAACGAATCGTCGGCTGCCGAACGGGGACCTGCCCTCTCACGTCGAATCCTTACGTCAGCACGCTCTACGGGGCATTGATGGGGCTGATGTTGTCCTGGAGATGAGATTATGATCCTCCACCGGGCCAGCAGATGGCGAGCGCCTGCAGCAAAGTGCCTGATGGTGGTCCTGTTCGCCGCGGCGGCGCGCGCACACGACGCTCGGGGGGGCGCGCCAGCTCCCGGAAATGCCGAGCCGGACGTCCGGCTCGACGCGGAAGCTCGCCGCGGACTCGACTTACTGACGCGAACACGCATCCGGCTTCCCGCCTACGCGGGAAACCGTCTCAACTGCACGAGTTGCCACATCGATGGCGGTCGGCGGCCCGGGGCTCTTCCCTGGACCGACGTCGCCCGAACTTATCCTCAGTACCGGGCTCGCGAGGGGCGGGTCGTCACTCTGGAGGACCGCGTCGATCAATGCTTCTTGCGCAGTCTCAACGGCAAGGCACCGCCTCACGATTCACCTGCGATTCGAGATATCCTCGCTTACTTCGCTTGGTTGTCCAAGAGCGCGCCGGCCGAAGCTCGCACGAAAGCGCCTGGCATTGCGGCGCAATTTGTGGCCGGGCCGCCGGACGCCCGCGCGGGAGAGGTTCTTTACCGCAGTCGTTGCGTCCGCTGCCACGCGAGCGACGGCAGCGGATTAAGCGATCCCGACGACGACCCTTATGTGGATGTGCCGCCGTTGTGGGGCAAGGAGTCGTTCAACATCGGCGCCGGCATGGCGCGACTGCACACCGCGGAGCGCTTCATCCAGCG
>JAGWMT010000138.1 GCA_028871595.1 Elusimicrobiota bacterium | reverse complement strand
AGTCCCAGCCTCGGATCCGCGAACGCCTTGAGCCAGAAGTGCATCATGACGAAATAAAGCGGGGGGCTCATCTCGTTGGAGATCAGAAGCGGAAGCACCTTGCCAAAGGGCAAAGCCGCCAGCATCATCGTGCCCGCCTCGTCGAACCACAAGGACCGCGCGCCGAGCAGAATCGGCCGCAGCAGGGCCCCGACAAGGAGAAGGGCGGTCATCGGACGGCGGTCCGGAGAGATTTCCAAGGGTCGCGACGGTCCAGCGCCTTGAGCGCGGCGATCGTCTTGGGCCAGTCGCGCCCGTTCTTCTCGAACAACGCGTCGAAGGGCGCGAAGTCCGGGGAATACAACTCATGGGCGAGCACGACGGCGTTGTTAAGCGGTTCGCGCAACGGAGCCAGGCCGCGGGACTTCGCCTCGGCGCGGGCCCAAGCGAAGATATCCCGCCGTTTCTCCAGCTTATCCGCGGCGGTCCCGGGGCCGTCGTACAGCGCCGTCAATTTGTCTTTAAGATCCGCGTACATCTTGTCGCGCTTCGCTTCCACCGAAACGCCGTCGCGCCACTCCTTCATTTGGGGCGACGCCGCGCCGAACTTCTCGGTCAAGAAGAGCTCCGCGCCGCGCGCCCCGACCCACATCGCCAACGACTCGTCGAAATCCGTGTTGTTCCTGAAGTACACCGTCCCGTGCGTCAATTCATGAATCAAGGTCTCGGCCAGGTCCCCGTCGTCCTCGGCCAAAAGATTCGACGGAAGAGGGTCCGCGACGGGCAGCGGCGTCTTGTACGCGGCCGCGCCGGAGACCGTCGAGTCGTAGCCTTTCTTTTCCAAAGACGCCGCCTCTGATTCCGCCAAATCACGGCGGAAATGCCCCTTGTACGGGAAGGCTCCGATCAACGGAAAACGGAACAGGTGCGGCTTGAACCGAACGCGGTCCGAGGCGGACACCAGCCAGGTCAACGCCGGCCCCTTCACGGGCGTCCAGGTCTCGTACGCGTGGGAGCGCCGCAGAGCCATGCGCTTGAACGCGAACTCCCGGATCTCCAGCGCCGATTCTAATTTCGCCTTGAGCTCGGGAGGCGTGGAAGGATCGGCGACGGTCTTGGCGATGGGGCGCCGCCTCCAGAGAAGCCCGGCGTGGCCGGCCGCGGAACGCGCGACGTAGACCGGGGAGCAGGCGGAGAGGAGGACGAGCGCGAGAGCCGGAAGAAGCCTAGGCCGCCGGCTCAACCCACTTCCCGTGCTTCTTGATCAGCTCGACGAGCGCGTCGTCCGATTGGGCGAACGGAATGCCCTTCTGCACGCATTCCTTGCCCACGTACAGGTTGATCGCGTCCGGCGCGCCGCCCACGTAGCCGAAGTCCGCGTCGGCCATCTCGCCCGGGCCGTTGACGATGCAGCCCATGATGGCGATCTTCACGCCCTTGAGATGCCCGGTGCGCGCCTTGATGCGCTCCGTGGTGGTCTGCAGGTCGAACAAGGTGCGGCCGCAGGACGGGCAGGACACGAACTCGGTCTTGGTGATGCGCACGCCCGCGCCTTGCAGCACGTTGTAGAGCAGTTCGATGTTGCGCTCGAACGGCAGATCCGCGTCGATCAGCACCGCGTCGCCCACCCCGTCGCACAGCAGGCCGCCGATCATGGTGGCCGAGCGCAGGATCTGCTCCTCCGCCGACGCCTCGCGCGGGGCGCGCAGCAGGATGGGGGAGGAAAGGCCGTAAGCCGCCAAAAGGCGGTACTCGTGGATCAACGAACGGACGTCCTCGCCCCGCAGCGACGTCATCGTGACGACTTCTTTATAACGGGACGCGGCCTCCAGCTTGCGGGCGGTTTCGGCGTCGTGCGATTCGACGAGGTTTATTTTCTTCTCGTCATGCATCGCGCGCAGATACGCCGCGTATTCGTCGTCCGCCGGATTCGCCCACGTGACCGCGTCGGCGGACGGGATACACTTGATCACCAACGAAAGGGGACCCTCGACGCGGGCCAAATAGGCGAGACGGCCGGTCTCGGAGCGCAACGATTCACGGATCGAAATAAATCGCGCCAGGGACTTTTCATCCGTCACGTCGAATTGCAACACCTCGGGATCGGCGCCCATGGCTTTCTTCAATTGGGCTTCGTACCCGGCCAAAAGGCTTTCGGCCGTCGCCGTCTCGGGCACGCGCAGGAACGCGCGGACCAACTGCAGGCCGCCGACCATGATGGGTCCGACGTCGAAATGATCCGACTTGCGGCGCGAATAGGAGTAGAAATCCGCGCAATGATACTTCGCCTTCTTCGACTCCGCGCGCGGCGTCTGCGCGGGACGGGCGTGGAAGGGCCGGGCCAAGGTCCGGCACACGGGGACCTCGTGCTCGGGGTCTTCGGTGAGCGAGACGCGGATGGTGTCGCCGATGCCGTCTTCCAAAAGCGCGCCGATGCCGATGGCGCTCTTGATGCGGCCGTCCTCGCCGTCGCCGGCCTCGGTCACGCCCAGGTGGAGGGGGTAGTCCATGCCGATCTCGTCCATGCGCTGGACCAGCAGGCGGTAGGCCTCGATCATGACTTTCGGGTTGGAGGACTTCATGGAGAAGATCAGGTCCCGGTAGTCGTTCTTCTCGGCGATGCGCGCGAACTCCAGGGCGCTTTCCACCATGCCCAGCGCGCTGTCGCCGTAGCGGTTCATGATGCGGTCGGACAAAGAGCCGTGGTTGGTGCCGATGCGGCAGGCGCGCTTCAGGCGCTTGAGCTTAAGGACCAAGGGCGTGAAACGCTCCTCGATGCGCGCGATCTCGGCCGCGTACGCCGCGTCGGTGTACTCCTTGACCGCGAAGCGCTTGGTGTCCACGAAGTTGCCCGGGTTGATGCGCACCTTCTCGCAGAAATCGGCGGCCGCGTCGGCCGCGTTGGGGGAGAAATGGATGTCGGCCACGATGGGCTGATGAAAGCCGGCCTTCACCAGCTTTTCCTTGATCTGGCCGATGGCCTGGGCGTCGGCCACGGTGGGGGCGGTGATGCGCACGATCTCGCAGCCGGCCTCGATCATCTTCACCGATTGGCGGAAGGTGGCCTCCACGTCCAAGGTGTCCGTGGTGGTCATGGACTGGAGCCGGATGGGGTTCGTCCCTCCGACGCCCACGTTGCCCACCATCACCTCGCGGGTGACCCGGCGGCGGTAGGAGAACAGATCGGGAACGTACTTCTTCAACTGGGCGGCGGGCTTGGCGGGAGATTCGATCATGAGGACGACATTATATCATTCCACGACGGGAGAGTCGTGCTATAATCGGACGTATGCCGTACCGGAGGTTGACCCCGATGCGCCGACTCCTCGCCGCCCTCGTCCTCGCCGTCCCCTGCGCCGCCGCCGCCGCGCCTTCCTTGGAATCCGCCGCCGCGGGCTCGCTCTCGTCCTTCGCGACGGCCGCCCTGCCGAGCCCCTCGGCCCGCCTCGTCGCCGCGGCGCGCCGCCCCATGGCCGCGACCATCGACGGCGCGTTCTCCGGCCAGACGGCCTCCCTCGCCATCGACCGCCGCGCCTGGACCGTCACCGGGGCGCTCGCCGGACGCGAGGTGAAGGTCGCCATCGACAACGCCGCGAGCACCATCACCGGCGGAGCCAACGGCGCCGCCGTGGACCTGACCTTCGCCTGGACGCCGGAGCGCGTCGCGTACAAGGGCGCCGCCAACCAGTCCTCCGTGGACTACGCGATCGATTGGACCAACGGCGTCCTGGACGGCACGGCCAACGGCTCGCCCGTGCACATCGAGTTCAGCCTGGCCAACGGCACGGTGGATTCGGACAAGAGTTACGCCAACGGCTGGCCGGTGACCTTGACCTACGATCCGGTCTCGGGCAAGCTGGCCGGCGCGCTCGGCGGCCGGAACGTCGCGCTGACCATGGTCAACGCCGATCTGTCCGACTTCCTGCAGAACCTCTACCTGTTCCTGCAGCCGTGAGCCGTCCGCCCGAGACCCTCGGGATCCGGCACGTCGCGCTGTTCGTTTCGGACCTGGCGAAGGCCGAGGCGTTCTATTGCGGCGTCCTCGGCTACCAGGTGGAGTGGCGGCCGGACGCGGACAATCTCTACCTCACGATGAACGGGCACGACAACCTGGCCCTTCATAAAGGAGCCAAATCCCTCGGGGAGACGCGCCTGGACCACTTCGGCATCGTGCTCCGAAAGGCCGCGGACGTGGACGCCTGGCACGCGCACCTGAAGGCGCAGGGAGCCGTCATCGCCAAGGAGCCGAAGACCCACCGCGACGGCGCGCGTTCGTTCTACGCGAAGGACCCGGACGGGAACGGCCTGCAGTTCATCCACCACCCGCCCATCAGCGACCGCGCGTGAGCGCGGTCGTTTCGCCGGGCGGCCTGACGGCCCTGGCGCCTCCCGCCGCATCCTGCTAGACTGGACGCGATGGCCTCCGCCCATATCGGCAAGCGCGTCGCCGCGACGGTCTTCGACTTCCTCCTGTTTTTCGCGCCCTACGTGATCGGCGCCTCGGAAACGGCCCCCGACGCGGTCCGCACGGCGGCCGCCTTCGCCTCCGTGGGCGTTTTGGTCGCGCAGGCCGCGCTCCTGTCCCGCGACGGCCAGACGTTCGGCAAGAAGATCTGGCGCCTGCGCGTCGTGCGCCGCGACACGGGGGAAAACGGCGGGTTCGTCACCAACGTGCTGATCCGGGCGACGGTCGCCTGGATCCCGAACCTCTTCCTGGCCGCCTTCGGCTCTCCGCCCATGTGGCTGCTGGCCGACGGCCTGGCCTTGGCCTGGCGGGACGACGGTCTCAGCCTGCACGACCTCGCCGCCGGGACCGCCGTCGTCGAAATTCCCTCTTGAAATAAGGGGGCACGGGGTCTACACTGGGGCGAGAGGCACCCCCCGTGAAATACCCCGGCCTCGTGTCCGTCCTCGCGTCGCTCGCCCTGTTTTCTGGCGGGCCCGGCCGCGCCCAGCCCGCGCCGGACCCCCGCACGGAAGCCGCCTTCGCCGCGGGCGACACGCTCCGCCGCCTGGACGCCGCGCTGGCGCCGCTGGAAAAGGGCGACTACCAAAGCAAGGACCGCCGCGCCGTCCTGCCCGTTCTCATCCTCCTCCAGAAACAACTGAACGCCGCCCAGCCCGCCGGAGCGGAGGCCTTGAGCGAGCGCGGCCCGACCTGGCGCAAGCTGATACGCGCCTCCGACGAGTCGGTCGCGCAGGAGAATCGGTTCTGGGGCGGAATCCCCGATCCCGACCGGGCCCGAATGCTGTCCGGGGAGACCGCCGCGCCGCTCAAGGAAGAGGCGAAGCGGCTCGCCGCCATGTACGACCTCCTGTTCCCGCGTCCGAAGGGCGGCGCCGTGAACGCGGGCGGCGGACGGCGCCATGAAAGCGCGGCCCTGCGGCGCGCCGATCAAGCCGCCGCGGCCGTCGCCCGCGGCCGGGCCCGCGGCGCAGACGCCGTCGGCAATCCCGACCGTTTCTACGACGGCGCCTCCGCGCGCGGCGCCGTCGCCGCCGTGGCGGCGGCCGCCCCGGCCTCCCCGCGGAAAAATAATCTGGCGCTGCCCGTCGAGCCGGTCCAAAAACTGCGGACCAACCCCGTGCCTCCGCCCAACGGCGAGGAACTCGCCTGCCGGAAGGCCGCGGGCGGGGGACTGTTCGCCGGGACCTGCGGCTGGAAGATGGGCAAATCCATCGGGCCGCTCGCGGCGGGCGTGGCGGACGCGTTCAAGGATCAGTTCGGCACGACGGAGGGGCTCGTGATGAACCTGGTCTTCCTGGCGGGCGGGCTCCTGTTGGGCGCCTTGAGCGGCGGCCTCGGCGCGTTGGCCAAATTCGTCTCCGTGATCCACCGGCTGCTCACCTGGGCGGTGATCGGCATGGCGGCGGCCTTGATCTATCAGCTCTACGAAGCCGTCAAGACGATCCTCTCGACGAAGAACGAAGATCCCGAGCACTGGAAGGCCATCCGCAAGCTGGGCGCCATCGGCGGCCAAGTCATGGCGGTCGTCCTCATGGCCTATATCGGCTACAAGATCACGGTCAAGCCGCCGGATCAGGCCGCCCTGGGAGCCATGGGCAAGGCGCTCGCGTCCGAAGCCGGCGGGGAGGGGGCGTCCGGCGCCGCGGAAATGCGCGCCGCCTTGCGGGAGCCCGCCGAGCCCCCGGAGATACCTCGTTCCCCGAAGTCGAAAGCGCGCGTCCCGGAAGAGACGTTGCGCCGCAACGCGGCCATCAAGGGTCGCGAGGTCCGCGTTGAGGAAGCCATGAAGCAACTCGGCGTGGACCGCGGCTTCGCCGAGAAAATCGCGAAAGCCCACGACGAGGTTCCCTGTCCCGTGGGCGGCTGCACGCCGGCCCAGCTCCGCGCGAAGATGAAGATCATGGGCCCCGGACAGGACAGCCAGGCCGCCATCCGCAGCGGTCTCGCCGGGGAGCCGCCGCCGAAAGACATCCCGGCGCTGGACCCGAAGGAGAAAGGCGCGGCATTTCAAGTCCACGCCGAACCGGCCAGCCCTGCGGCCCAGATTCGTCCCATGTGGTTCATCACGGAGAAGACGCTGCTGGATAATCCCGAATCGTTGAGAGGGCTGTCGAAGGGGGAAATCCGGGACTCCATCCCGCGCGATTGGACGACGAAGCCCGCGAACTCCCTCGGCACGGTTTACGTGAAGCCCGGCACGAAAGGCGCCGTGACCGTTCGGATCATGGACGGCAATCCCGGCGCGCCGGACGCGCTGCACCAGGGCCCGCGGCTGGTGGTCGCCAACGGAAAGGGAAAACCGGTTCGGGTGCCGCTCGCCGGTAACGCCGAGCTCAATGCTCCCGCGGCAACCCCGGGCCCCACGAAACAATGATGGCGATACAATTTATTATAAGCTCGGCTCGAGTGGAGACCACGCTCCGATGAAACGCAGACTTGATCCGCTGTCGGTACGAAGAAGCGTGCTCTACCTTCTGCTCGACGACGCCTTCCTACTCGGCCAGGTCGCCTACGAGCTGGCGCCGGAGGGCTCCGGCCCCGGGAAAGCGCTCGAAGCCGCCGACGACGCGGCGCCGGAAGCTGCGCGGATGCTCGAGAAGGGCTGGATCCGGGTCCTCAAAACCACAGATCCCGACGGCGCGAACGACACGGAGGTCTTGGATCTATCCCGCGCCCTGGCCGCCCTCCTCGACCGAAAAAATTGGGAGATGCCCGACCGCTCGACCCGCGAGACCTATTCATTGGAAATGACTCCCGCGGGACAAGGGGAATTGCGCCGGATCGCATCCGGCCCCTCCGGAAACGGCGCTTGATCCTGTTCGATGGAGGGTTGATCCGCCCGCGAACCCCCTGATGAGTCATTTCGGCATCGCGGAGGAAGCGTCCGGACAAGCGCCGCTCGTGATAGAATAGACGCGTGAACCCCCTGGTCAGCACCGGCGAGACTCCGGCCGCGCCCGTTCAGCGGCCGCCCCAATTGACCCGCGAGGAGCTGGAGAGCGCGGCCAAGACGCTGGAAGCCCTCATCGCGCACCCCGCCCTTTCTTTGGATATCAACGAGGACGCGCGCGTGCGGCTCATGATCGCCGCCGGCAAGCTCTCCCGCCCCACAAAGTGGGAGATGAAGAAGAAGTCGCGGCGCATGCGTTCGGAGAAGCGCAAGATCATCAACGAGGGCGACCGCGCCGCCCGCGCGTCCACCGGCATCCGGGAGGCCCGCTCCGCGTCCGTCTTCGTCGCGCCGACCTTGGCGCTTCCCGCTCCGGACGCCCCGGTCCGGGAGCTGTCGCGCCCCCAGGGCTGCTACGTCTGCAAGCAGCCCTTCACGCGCCTGCACCACTTCTACGACAACATGTGCCCGGACTGCGCCGAGTTCAACTACGCCAAGCGCTTCCAGACCGCGGACATGAACGGCCGCACCGCCTACATCACCGGCGCCCGCCT
>JAGWMT010000471.1 GCA_028871595.1 Elusimicrobiota bacterium | reverse complement strand
GCCTTCTGGGGCGGCGTGGTGCCCGGAAACCTGAAGGAGCTCGAGCCCATGGCCGCCGGCGGCGTGGTCGGCTTCAAGTGCTTCCTGACGCACTCCGGCCTGGATGAATTTCCCAACGTCACGCGCGCCGACCTGGAGGCCGCGATGCCGGTGATCGCGGGCCTGGGCCTGCCGCTGATCGTTCACGCCGAATTGGATCCGTGCGGAGATTCGTCCGGCGATCCCGCGGTCTATCAGACCTATCTGAACTACCGCCCCGGGGACATGGAGATCCGCGCCATCCGCCTGCTCATCGACCTGTGCCGCAGGACGCGCTGTCGCACGCACATCGTGCATCTGTCCAACGCCGAGGCGCTGGCGGACATCGAGAACGCGAAGGCCGAGGGCTTGCCGCTGACCGTGGAGACCTGCCCCCATTATCTGACGTTCTGCTCGGAAGACGTGCCTCCCGGAGCCACCCAGTTCAAGTGCGCGCCGCCCATCCGTTCGGCGGAAAATCGCGAAGCCTTATGGCGCGGGCTCGGCCGGGGCATCATTGATTTTGTCGTGTCCGATCACTCGCCGTGCGTCCCGGAGCTGAAGAAGCAGGACACCGGCGACTTCCTGGGCGCCTGGGGCGGCATCTCCGGCCTGCAGTTCACCTTGCCCGCCACGTTGTGGGGCGCCGTCCGCCGCGGCTATAATCTGGAGGACGTCGTGCGCTGGACCGCGGAGAACACGGCCGCCTTCGTCGGCCTGGCCTCCAAGGGCCGTCTGGAGAAGGGGCGCGACGCGGACCTGACGATTTTGGACGACGCGGAATTGTTCGATTTGACGTCCGACTGCGTGAAGCACCGCCACGCGCTTACGCCGTACGAGGGCCTGCGCCTGCCCGGCGTCGCCGAGGCGACGTACGTGCGCGGGCTTCCCGCGTACGAGAAGGACCGGCCCGCCGCCGACGCGCGCGGCCGGGTGCTATTGAAAGGAGCCTGACATGGACTTCACCGCGCTGATCGACCTGGCGGCGGCCCGCACCGGCGGCCGCGTTCTGGAGGCGAACGACGAATTCTTCGCGCCGAAGGAAAACCTTCTGAAGGCCGCGAAGGCGGTTTGGCTGGCGGACAAGTACACCAGCAAGGGAAAGTGGATGGACGGCTGGGAGACCCGCCGCCGCCGCACTCCTGGGTTCGACTGGTGCGTGCTGAAGCTGGGCCTGCGCGGCGTGGTGCGCGGCGTCAACGTGGACACGTCCTTCTTCACCGGGAACTATCCTTCGCACGCGTCGCTGGAGGCGCGCGACGGCGCGGGGCCGTGGACGGAGATTCTGCCCAAGTCCGAGCTGAGGGGGGGCGGCGACAACCTGTTTCCCGTCGCGTCCGACAAGGCGTGGACCCATCTGCGCTTGAACATCTTCCCCGACGGCGGCGTGGCGCGGCTGCGCGTCTACGG
>JAGWMT010000470.1 GCA_028871595.1 Elusimicrobiota bacterium | reverse complement strand
CGCCGGGCCGGCGGGCGCCTGGCCTTGGTGGACGAGGGGCTGACCTTCTTCACCGGGCGCCGTTTCGTGCTGGGCGACGACGGGCGCCTGACCGAAGTTCCCCTGCCGCGAAGCGCGGAGATCCGGGGCTACTATGACGGCCGCCTGCTTTCCAGCCTGCGCGAGCCGTGGTTCATCGACGGCAGCACCGTCCCCGCCGGGGCGCTCATCGCGTGGCCCGTGGGCCAGGGCGTCTCCGCGCTGGAGACGGTGTGGCGGCCGACGGAAAGTTCGTCGCTCCAGGGAACGGCCTCGGCGCGAGGCGCGCTGTATCTGTCGGTCTTGGACAACGTGCAGGGGCAGCTTCTGCGCGCGAAACGGGACGGAAAGACCTGGACGACGGAGCGTCTGCCGTTCCCGGACGGCGCGTCTTTGGGCATCGCCGGCGCCGACGATTATTCCGATCTGCTCCTGGTCAACGCCGAGAGCTTCCTCCAGCCCACGTCCATCCTGGCCTGGGACGGCGCGTCCAAGTCGCCGCGGCCGGAGACGTGGCGCAGCCTGCCCGCGCGCTTCGACGCGACCGGGCTCAACGCCGTGCAGCGCTGGGCGACGAGTCAGGACGGGACCAAGGTCCCGTATTTCCTGATCCGGCGCGCCGACGCCCCGTTCGACGGGACCACGCCCACGCTCCTGTACGGCTACGGCGGGTTCGAGATCTCCATGGACCCGTACTACCTGGCCACCGTGGGCCGGCTGTGGCTGACGCGCGGCGGCGCGTACGCCTTGGCCAACATCCGCGGGGGCGGGGAGTTCGGCCCGCGCTGGCATTCCGCGGCGCTCAAGGAAAACCGTCAGCGCGCCTTCGACGACTTCGAGGCCGTGGCCGAGGACCTGGCGCGGACGAAGGCCAGTTCGCCGGCGAAGATCGCCATCCAGGGCGGCAGCAACGGCGGCCTGCTGGTGTCCACCGTCCTCACCCAGCGCCCGGAGCTGTTCGGCGCGGTGGTGTGCGAGGTGCCGCTGACCGACATGCTGCGCTTCAACCATCTGCTGGCCGGCGCCTCGTGGGTGGGGGAGTACGGCGATCCCGACGTGCCCGCGCAGGCCGCGTATCTGCGCCGCTACTCGCCCTACCAGAACGTGCGCTCCGAGCCGCGCTATCCGCCGACTTTGATCTACACCTCCACGAAGGACGACCGCGTCCATCCCGGCCACGCGCGCAAGTTCGCCGCGCGCCTGGAGGAAGCGGGACAGCCGGTGACCTACTACGAGAACACGGAAGGCGGCCACAGCGCGGCGGCGAACCTGGACCAGCGCGTGAAGCGCTACGCCATTGAATACACGTTTCTGTTGCGCGAACTCATGGGCCCGGCGCATCCGTAATAATCCGGCGTCGCGCTCCACTCAGTGGTGAAAAGGAGACGCGCCATGAATCGCCCATTCGTTCT
>JAGWMT010000137.1 GCA_028871595.1 Elusimicrobiota bacterium | reverse complement strand
GGTGGCCTCCACTTCCTTGCGGCGCTCGAGCGTCGCGCCCAGCGCGTCGGCCTGGAAGGCCATCATCGCGTCGGAGCGCGACAGCCCGCCGGCCACGCGGGCGCGGGTGACCTCCGCGCCGGAGGCGGCCATGACGGCGGCGGCGTCGGATAACAACATACACAAGCCCTCGGCCGTGGCGCGAACCAAGTCCTGCTTCGTGGTTTGGGAGTCCAAACCGAAGAACGCCGTCTTGGTCTTGTAGTCCCAGCGCGGCGCGCCCAGGCCGCCGATGGCGGGAAGCATTAAGACACGCCTCTTGGATGACTTGAAGGCCTGATCGATCGCCTTCACGTCGTCCATCAATCCGAGATTATCGCGGAGCCATTCAAATGAAGTCCCGGCCGCATGAACGGTCCCTTCGAGGTAATAACCGCGAAGTCCACCGACCGTCGCGGCGCAGGACGCGAGAAGACCGGGCGCGCGTTCGGGCGTTTGCCCGGTGTGACGAAGCAAAAATGCCCCGGTCCCGTAGTTCGCGACCGCCTCGCCTTCATTCGACGCGCCCAGGCCGATGGCCGCCGATTGTTGATCGCCGACGGTGGCCAACAACGGGATCTTCCGGCCTTTGCGCTCGATCACGCCCCAATCTCCCCCGGAAGGACGGATGGAGGGGAGTATCTCCGCCGACAATCCGAACAGCGCCAGGAGTCCCGGATCCCACGACATCGTGTCCAGATTCATCAATAATGTGCGCTGCGCGCATGTGGGATCGGCCGCCACGACCGCCCCTTTCGTTAAACGCGCGGCGATGAAGGTCGAGACCGGCGCGCATAGAAGTTTGCCGGCATCGGCGAGCGCGCGAACCTTCGGTTCGCGATCAAGAAACCATCTGATTTTGGGCGCCGAATAATACGGCGTGGCGTACAGTCCCGACAAACCGTGGACCTCGCCTTGGCGATCCTGAAGACCCGCGACGAATTCCGCGGCTCGTCCATCCATCCAACTGGGCGCGGGCGCGACGGGTTTAAACGTTTGTCTCTCGCAGAACACGATGGTGGAACGCTGCACCGCGAGTCCGGCCGCGAGCACCTGGTCCTTCGGCCCCAACTTGGAGAGCACGGCGTCCATGGCCGCTTCCAGGGTGGAGGCTAATTCCTTCGGATCATGATCGGCCCAACCCGCTTTTGGGCGCCTCGTCTTGACCGGCCGCGACGCCATGGCCACAACGTCGCCATTGAGATCGAACAACACGGCACGGGACGACGAGGATCCCTGGTCCAGCGCGAGAAGCACTTCGCGCGTCTTGGGGCTCATAGCGGCTTGAGCTTCAGCTCCGGCGAATCCACGCGCTCGCCCAGCACGGTCAGTTGCGAGCGCAGGTCCGCCTCCAGAGACGGATCTTCCAGGAGCTTGGTCACCAGCGGCGCGGAGGGCGCCAGGACCTTCTCGTAGGCGCCGGCCTTCTTGATGAGCTCCAGCACTTTTTTCTTGTCGAGGAATTCCCACTTCACGGCGGAATTAAGCGACACCTCGTACGCCGCGCCGAAGGCGCGCACGTAATTTTTCTTCTTGAGCAGGGCGGCCAGTTCGATTCCGGCCTTATCCGCCTCGGCCTTCGCCGCCGACGCCTTGGCCAGCGCGTCGCCGTATTTGTCCACGAGGGCCGCCAATTCCGGCTCGCCCGTGGCGCCCGCCGCCTTCATGGGAACCCCGGCGTATTGATCTTTAAAGATGGGGCAGATCGGCTTGTAGTCGCACCAGCGGCAGACCATCTCGTCGGGCTTGGGATCGAACTTCTCCTTCGTGATGGCCTCGGCCGTGCTGACGACGCGGTCCTTGAGCTCGTCCACCAACTGGGTCCCGCGTCGGGAGGCGCGATGTTCCTTGAGCGTCGGGAGGTGGTAAAAGATCAGCTCGCCGACCTCGGCGCCCAGCAGGGACTCGCAGGCGTACTGGTACATGGTCAGCTGCGCGTCGGACTCCAGCCGGCCCGTGGCGAGCTTCTTGCCCGTCTTGTAGTCCACCACCGCCAGGCGGCCGTCGGGGAGCTTGTCCACCCGGTCCACGAAGCCCTTCACCGGCACGCCCTCGATCAGGAAGTCGAAGCCGTACTCCACGAACAGCGGCAGGCGGAAGTCTTTCGCGTGCTTCTGGTGGAAGGCCTTGAGGATGCGCTTGCCCTCTTCGAAGTACTCGGCTTCCTGCGACGGGTCGCGGTAGCCTTCCTGGACCCAGACTTCTTTATAGTTCTTGAGGAGCTCCTCGACGCTGGGGGGGACGGGGGTCTTCACGCCATAGAAGAACTCCAGCGCCGAGTGGACGCTGCGGCCGAAGGAGAAGAAGTGGCGCGGCTTTTCGGGGACTTGGTCGACGTAGCGGAACTTGTACTTCTGGGGACACTCCTGGTAGAGGGAGATCGAGGAGTGGGACAGGGGGCGGGGGAGCTTCACCTACTTCATTTTATCAAACCGGAGAAGCTCCATGTTCGGGTTCTCGAAGCCGGGCCCGCCGACGGTGATCTTCACGCGTCCCACGTCGGGGCAATAATAGTCGTAGCGCCAGGTTTTGGCGTAGCGCAGATCGTGCTCTTCGACCTTCAGGCAGTCCGTGAAGGCGCCCGCCGCGGTCTTCACCGGAATCCCCGCGGCGACGACCTTCCATGTCACGCCGGCCTTGCCCCGCTTGGCCGTCCAGGTTTGTCCGGGGTTGAACGGGTAACGCAGGAACGGCTCCGCCGGGTTCACGTCCGTGCGCCAAACCGCCCAATCCTGCTTGCGGTAGGTCTCGGCGCCCTCCCGGATGCGGCGATTGCCGGCGTACAGGGACGTCTGGATGGCTCCGGCGAACGAGGCCGTCGCCTGCCGCACCTCCCAATCCAGACGCGCGGCCTTCCCCTTGCTTTCGCTGTCCACGTAGGTCCATGTGCGGCCGCGGTCCAGCGGGAAGTAGTCGGGGCAGGTCAGCAGGCCCAGCTTGGCCTTCGACGTGCACTCGGTGAGGCCGGGGAAGTCGCGCGCCGCCGCTTCCAGATGCGCCCGCGCCTCCGGGCAGCGGCCGAAGGTCCGGTAGAGCGCCGCCGCGCGGAGCCGGATCTCGCAGGCGCGGGAATCCAGGGGCTTGTCGGCCAGGAAGGCCTCGTAGTGGGCGAGCGCCTGAACCGGCTTGCGCGTGTCCTCCCTCCATTTTCCCGCGACGTAATGATAGGTGTCGCAGGCGGACAGGCACAGCGCCGCGGCGGCCAGCAAGGGGGCGAGCCTCATCGGCTACAGTATGCCATGTTCGCGGAAGCTGAAAAAACCGCTTTCGCTGACGACGACGTGGTCGGCCAGCGGAATGCCCAGCAGCTCGCCGGCGCGCTGGAGGCGGCGGGTGACGTCGCGGTCCTCGGCCGAGGGCGTGGGGTCTCCGGACGGATGGTTGTGGACGGCCACCACCGCCGCGGCCGCATGCGCGATGGCGGGGGAGAACACCTCGCGCGGATGGACCAGGCTGGCCGACAAGGTCCCGACCGAGACCGTCTCTTGATGAACCAATTGCCGGCGGGCGTTCAGGCACAGAATCAAGAAATGCTCCTTGCGCGCCGCGCGCACCGCCGCCGGGACCAGCCCCGCCGCGGTCCGCGCGCAGTCCACCACCGGCCGGGGGTCGGGCCGCCCGCGCCGTCCCAGTTCCGCGGCCGCGGTCAGGGCCGCGGCGCGGACCGGCCCCACTCCGCGGACGCGCCGCAGGCGCTCGAATCCCGCGGCGGCCCCCTCCGGATGATCCCGCAGCAGGCCTTCGGCCAGGTCGAGGGCCGAATGGCCCGCCGAGCCCGTGCGCAGGACCAAGGCGACCAGCTCCGCGTCGCTGAGCGCCTCCGCGCCGCGGCGCGCCAGCTTCTCGCGCGGGCGCTCGCCGGCGGAGGAGAAGCCGGTCACGGCGCCTCCGGCACGGAATCGGCGACGCGCGCCAGATCCGCCTCGGGCAGGTCCCCCGACGCGAACTCGTCCCGCCCGCCGCGGGTCCAGTCCAGGCGCGTCGCGCCTTCCGCGAAGGACAGCTTCCCGGAACCCGAGGACAGGCGGACTTCGGCGTAGGGAGAACCCGCCGTCGGGGCCGGGCCGGAAGGACGTTCGACGATGGTCAACGTCGTCACGCCGTCGGTGTAAACGAGCGTCACGGACCGCCCGTCGCCGTCCGGGACGGGATGCTCGAGAAGCACGAATCCGACGGGCAGCCAGCGGGGATAGCGGACGGGGAAATCCTCCCGGGCGCGGAACGCCCCGCCTTCGTCGAAAGGAACGGTCGACGCCTCCACCTTCGCTCCGTCCGGCGCGCGGACCAGGAAGTCCGCGGCGGAGAACTCTGGCGCTTCCAGACGGACCGCCCGCTCCCGGCGAAGCAAGGTCCCGTCGGGACGATAATCCTCCCGCTTCAAGATCAGCCCGCCGGCGCGCGACAGCCAATAGGACCGGCGCAACCGGCCGTCCGCGCGCGACCGCAGGTCCAGGCGCCAGGTCGCCTTCCTGGCCGCGCGTCCCCCGGTGGAGACCGACAACTCGTACAGCGACTCCAGGCGCGCCCGCTCGGCCGCGGCGTCGGGGGGAGGATCGGCGCCCAGCCAGCCGCGCCCCGCTTTCGGCCACGCCGTCAGGAGTTCGCGCCCGTCCGAGACGGCGAGCAGCGCAGGCGGTCCCGCCTTCCGGCCGGCGACCTCGATCCGCCGGAAGGCGGGGGCGCGGAAGCGGACCAGGCGCGTCTGGGCCTTGGCCTTGCCCGCCGCCCCCGCGGGACCGAAGGCCTGGACCCGCACGCGCGCGGCGTACGATTGTGAGGGGAAGGACAGGACGCGCTCCAGAAGCGCCGCGGGCTCCGGTCTTTCCGTTCTCCGCGCCGCCCGCGACCACGCCGCCGTCAGCATCAACGCCGCCAGAAGCGCCCTAGTCTTCATGGTCGCTCCCGTCGTCGTCGGTCCAAAGGTCGGAGGAGACGGCCGCCAGCCGCGCCGAGACGGCCGGAGACGGGCGCGGCGCCGGGGGGGCCTTCCGCGCGGGCAGCGCCCGCTGAAGCGTCGCGAGCAGCGCCGCCGTCGCGACGGCCGCCCCCAGTCCCGGTCCCGGCGACGGGAGCGAGGCCAGGAGACGCTCGACCCAGGACGGTCCCGCCGCCGTACGCGAGCGCGCCCGACGCTTGAGCTCCGCCTTCAAGTCCGAAGGCATTCGCGGCGCCGTGGACGCCAGCGACGCGCGCAAGGCCCGGAACAGGCGCAAACGCCGCGCCAAGGCGGGCTCCGCCGCCAGGCGCGCCTCGAACGCCTCGCGGCCCTCGGCCGTGAGACGCCCGTCGAGGTAATCCGTCAATTCGTCGTGATTGCCGTTCATCCCCTCACCCCTCCATGCCCAGCAGGCGCTCGCGCAGCGCGTCGCGCGCGCGGCTGATGCGCGACCGCACGGTGCCCAGCGGGCAGCCCAGCGCTTCCGCGGCCTCCTCGTAACCCCGTCCCTCGATGTCCACCAAGGTCAATATCGCCCGCGCGTCCGGCGAAAGACGGCCCAACGCCCTGCGCACCTGAGCCGCGCTTTCCCGGCGCTCCAACCTTTCCAACATGGCCACGTCCCGGTCGTCGGCCACGCAGTCCGCCACGTTCAGGGACGACTCCTCCCCGACCGGCGCGTCCAGCGAGACCCCGTTCTTGCGTTCCCAGCGGCGCCGGCCGTCCAGGAACAGGTTCTTGAGAACCGTCATGTACCAGCTTTCCAGCGACTGCGCGTCGTCGAACCGAGCCGCGCGGTCGAAGATCTTTACGAACGCGTCCTGCACCAGCTCCCGGGCGTCCGGCTCGTTTCCGCAGAGGCTGAAGGCGAAGCCGTAGGCGTGATCGCCGTACTCCTCCACGAACCGTTCCAAGTCGTCGCTCGAAAGCATAGATCGTCCCTAGGTATACGTTTTGGGCCCCGAAAAAGTTCCATTCATGTTCCGAGTCTAACCCCGGTTCCTTTCCTTGTCATAGGCCGTAGGGCCTATTTTCGGATTGGCCCCATGGACTCGTGACGCGGAGGAGGGGGCGGGGCTAAACTGTCCGCTTTTTCCGGCTTGTAATACCCTTGTAACAGGCCGGGGGTACGCTCTCGTCAGGTATGAACCCGACGCAGGAACCGATGTGGGAGGACCTGGTGATCCGTCCGCCGGAGGCGAAGCCCGCCCCGGTCCAGGCTCCCAGGGCCGTCCTCCCGCTCGCGCCGTTCGCCGTCAAGCCCGCGGCCAGCCGCGCCGCGCACCAGGTCCAGGCCGCCTACCTGGCGCACGAGCTGCGCGCCCCGGTCACTTCGATCCGCCTGGGCCTGGAGATCCTGTCCGAGCAGATCGATTCCAAGCTGGACGGCGACGAGAAGCAGATGCTGGCCCTGGCCGTGCGCAACACCTTGCGCCTCGAGGGCCTGGTCAACGACATCATGGACTACTCGAAGATCGCCGCCGGCAAGATGGCGATCATCAAGGAGGCCTGCGACGCCCGCGCCCTGCTCGACGACGCGGTGGACGCCCTGAAGGCCGCGGCGACCGCCAAGGGCGTCAAGATCGTCAAGGACGTCCACCCGCTCCTGCCCCGCGTCTCCGCCGAGAACCGCCGCGTGGTCCAGGTCCTGATCAACCTGCTCTCCAACGCGATCAAGTTCACCCCGGCCCGCGGCACGGTCACTCTGTCCATCTCCGAGGGCGTCCGCGAGCACGCGGGGACCTTGCTCTTCAAGGTCAAGGACACCGGCTCCGGCATCGCCGCCGACCAGCTGGAGAAGGTCTTCGGCATGTTCGAGCAGGCCGGCGCCACCAACGTGAAGAAATCCGAAGGCACGGGACTGGGACTGACCTTGGCCCGGGCCATGGTGGAGCTGCACGGGGGCCGCATCTGGGCCGAGAGCTGGCACGGCAGCGGGGCGACCTTCTGCTTCACCATCCCGATCGCCTCGGTGGACCTGTCCCGCCCGGTGGCCGTCTACGCGGAGCCGCTCCAGGTCCACGGCCTGGTGGCCGAGTTCGCGCGCCGCTTCAACGCCTTCCTGGCGATGGTCGTCTAGCCGCCGACCCAGCCGAGAACGACGTTCGCCGACTCCTTCGGCGCCGACCCCAATACGTTATGGTCCGCCCATGGGAAGACGGTCTTGCCGCGGTAGCCCGGGCACTCGCGCGCGAGCCAATCCACCACCCACGGCCAGGGCACCAGTAAATCCACCGCGCCGCCCAGGTACCAGACCGGCAACGTCGCCGCCCGCGCGACCGGGCGAGGGTCAGAAGCGGCGACGATCCGCAGGCGCCAAGCGGCCGCCTTCCACTGCGCGACGGTGCGGCCGGCGGCGAACGCCGCCAGTTCGCGCGCGCTGTCCGGGTCCCGGCGCGACAAGGCGCCGCCCAGCCAGGTCATCGCGCGATAGGGGGGACGCAAAGCCGCGGACCAAGGGCCGTCCAGTAGGGGGCGCATCAAGGCCGCGCCCCACGGCGTCGGATGGCGGACGAAGCCGCCGGCCAGGATGACGCCGTCGGCCTTGAATCCGCGACGGAGAAGCTCCCAGCCCACCTGGGAGCCGAAGGACTGGGCCAAGAGACATCCGGAGCGCACGCCTTCCGCCGCCAACGCCGCCTCCACGTTCGCCGCCAACTCCTCCAGCCCCTGCGGCGCGAGGGGATAGGACACCTCAACGAAGCGCACGCGCCCGCCCAACGCCCGCCGGAACGAGCCGATCAGCCCCCAGTCGCCGTGAAGGCCCGGAAGGTAGATCACGGTCGGGCCTGAACCGGCATGAACACGAACGGATGCTCCGGGAATCATGACGTCAGTTTACCGTGCGCATGGAACAAAACCAAGCCCCCGTTCGTATCTCTACTGTGCGAAAAGAGGGACATGACTCGACCTCGCAATCGTCCACGACGACGGCAGCCGTCCAAATTTCTTCCATTGGTGGATGCGAACCTGCTCATTACGACGGAGCCGATTCGTGATCA
>JAGWMT010000469.1 GCA_028871595.1 Elusimicrobiota bacterium | reverse complement strand
GACGCCGGAAGAGTACGAGCAGATGAAGAAGCACCCCATCATCGGCCACCAGATCCTCTCCCCCGTGAAGTACCTCGGTCCCGTCGCGCAGATGGTGCTGTACCACCAGGAATGGTACGACGGCCGCGGCTACCCCGAAGGCTTGAAGGGCGAGGAGATCCCGCTCGGCTCGCGCATCGTCGCCGTGCTCGACGCCTGGGACGCGATGACGTCCGACCGCCCGTACCGCAAGGCTCTGGGCCGCGGCATCGCCGTCGGCGAACTCAAGAAAGGTTCGGGCACCCAGTTCGACCCCAAGGTGGTGGAGACCTTCCTGCGCCTGGAATCCGCCGAATGGACGCTGGAAGCCGCCGCGGAGAAGAAAGGCTGATGCTCTACGTCGTGCCCACGCCGATCGGCAACCTGGAGGACATGACCGCCCGCGGACTTCGGGCGCTCAAGGAATCCGCCGTGGTCTTCTGCGAGGACACGCGCCACACGCGCATGCTGATGTCGCATTTCGGGCTGTCCACGCCGCTGGAACGCTACGATGAGAACGATCCGAGGTCGATCGAGAAGGTCCTGGAACGCCTGCGCCGCGGCGACGTCGTCAGCCTGGTCTCCGACGGCGGTTGCCCCGGCCTTTCCGACCCCGGCCGCCGGATCGTGGCGGCCGCGCGTCGTGAAGCCCTGCCTCTCACTTCGCTTCCCGGGCCCTCGGCGGTGGCGGCCGCGGTCGCGGGCTCCGGCCTTCCCGGCGACAGCTTCCTTTTTCTCGGGTTCCTGCCCCGAACCTCCGGCAAGCGCCGACGCGCCTTCGAAGCGGCAAAGCCGCTGGAACGAACGATCGTCGTTTACGAATCGCCGTTCCGCGTCCTCGAGTTGCTCGACGACGCGCAAGCCGCCCTGGGCCCGGACGCGCAGTGCGTCGCCGCCCGCGAACTCTCCAAGATCCACGAGGAATACGTGCGCGGCACCGTCGCCTCGGTGCGCGCCGCGTTCGCCTCCCGCCCCGAGATCCTGGGCGAGTTCGTCATCCTCTTTCATCCGGACAAGGAGCCCGCCCATGCTTGACCCCCTCAAGACCGACGCCGCCGGAAACCTGTCCGCCGCCGACGCGCAGAAGATCGGCGCCGCGGCGAAGGGCTGCAAGACGGTCTCCTTCCCGACCGAGACGGCCTACGCGCTGGGCTCCACCGGCTTGATCAAGGCCGCGACGCGCCGCCTGCTGCAGATCAAGGAGCGTTCGACCTTGAAGCCCCTGCCCGTCATGGTCCATTCCGTCGAAGAGGCCAAGAAATGGGTCGAGTGGACGCCGCTGGCGGAGACCCTGGCCGCGAAGTTCTGGCCCGGCCCCGTCGCCCTCCTGCTCAAACCCACGGCCCAGGGACGCCTGCTCACCTTCCCGGAATATCCCAACGTGGCCATCCGCGTGCCGTCGCACCCGGCCGC
>JAGWMT010000136.1 GCA_028871595.1 Elusimicrobiota bacterium | reverse complement strand
ATGGTCCACGTCAACAGCCCCACCATCGGCGGCGAGGCGCAGGTGCCTTTCGGCGGCGTGAAGGGCTCCGGCGTGGGCGAGCGCGAGATGTCGAAGGAAGGCCTGCACTTCTACACCGAGCTCAAGACCGTGTTCCTGGACTACACGGGAGCGACCCGCTCCTCCAACATCTACTGAGGTGACGCCCTTCGCGGCCTTGGCGGGAGGGGGACTCGCCGGCTTCGCCGGAGGCCTGCTCGCTCACGTGATCACGATCTTCGCCGTGCGTCACGGGTCGGAATCCTGGCTGCGGGGCCCCTACGGACCGCCGTTCTTCAATGTGGCGCTGTACACGGGAATTTTCTACGGCGTGATCGGCCTCGCCGCGGGCCGCAAGCCTCTGACCGGAACGACGGGCTTCCTGGGAGCGTTCTTCGCGATATTGTCGCCGTTGTTCGTGCTGACGCGTTACGGCGGCTGGGGCATGGCCGCGGGCGAAGCCATCACGCCCGCGTGGCAGGCCGCCGTCGTGATCGTATACGCCTGCGCCATCTGGGGCGCCATCGCCGCCATCGGATTCTCCGTCCGCTCCTGGCGCGGCGGCGCCGCCGCCGTGCTCGGGTCCTTGGCCGGCTACGCCGTTTTGAAGATCTTCCTGGCCGCATTCTCATCCTGGGCGAAAACCCCGTGGGACCCGACGTCGTACATTCCCTCGCCGGTGAACCTCCTCGACGGACTCTTGTCCGGCGCGGGGCTGTGCCTGGGCCTGTCGCTCGAAGAACGTTTCTCAAGGAGACCGTCATGAAGACCTCGACCCCGTCCAAATCCTCCGGCATGTCCGCCGCGGACAGCGCCGCGCTCCGCGCCAAGCACGTCCTGCCGCTGCCCGGCCCCATGTACGCCAAGCCCATCCAGCTGGTCGAGGGCCGCATGCAGTTTTTATACGACGAGAACGGAAAAGAGTACCTCGACGGCTTCGCCGGCGTCGCGACCGTGTCCATCGGTCATTCGCATCCCCATTTTGTTAAGACGTTGAAGGCGCAGATCGACAAGCTCCAGCACGCGCCGCCCCTGTACCTGCATCCCGGCGTCGGAACGCTCGCGAAGCGCTTGGCCGACAAGGCGAAGACGGTGAATCCGGATATGGACGTCTGTTTCTTCACGAACTCCGGTTCGGAAGCGAACGAAATGGCCGCGTTCATCGCCAAGGCGCACACGGCGCGCCATGAGTTCATCGCCGTTCAGCGGTCTTACCATGGTCGTACTCTCATGACCGTCGCGCTCACAGGGCAGCACACGTGGCGCAACATGACGCCGTTTCCCACCGGGGTGTCGTTCACCCCGGCCGATTATTCTTATCGCTACAATGGAACCCCCGAAGAAAGCACCAAGGCCGCCATCAAGGGACTCGCCGAAGCGCTGAAGACCTCGACGTCCGGAAAAATCGCCGGCTTCTTCGCCGAAACGATTCTCGGCGTGGGCGGCGCCATCACTCCCGGGAAGTCCTACTTCCCCGAAGCGGTTGAATTGGTGCACAAGCACGGTGGATTGTATATCTGCGACGAAGTCCAAACCGGCGTCGGCCGAACGGGAGAGCACTTCTTCGGAATCAATCACTGGAACGCCAAACCGGACATCATCGTGATGGCCAAAGGACTCGGCAACGGCTATCCCATCGGCGCGGTCATCACCACGCCCGAAATCGCCGCGTCGGTGAAGGGCTTGCTCCATTACAATACCTTCGGCGGCGGCCCCATGGCCATGGCCGCGGCGCACGCCGTGATCGACGTGATCGAGAACGAGAAGTTGGCCGACAACGCGAAGAAGGTCGGAAACCGTTTGAAGGCGAACCTGGAGAAGATCGGAGCGAAGTCCGACAAAGTGGGGGAGGTCCGCGGCATGGGCTTGATGCTGGGCGTGGAACTGGTCAAGAGCAAGAAGACCAAGGAGCCCGCTCCGGAATTGACCGTCACGCTCGTCGACAAGATGAAGGACCTGGGCGTCCTGGTGGGCAAGGGCGGGCTGGAAGGGAACACCGTCCGCATCAAGCCGCCGCTGTGCCTGACCGAGGGCGACGTGGACCGCGTCGCGGAGGCCTTCGAGACGGCGCTCAAGGAAGCCTGAGCCGCGGGCCGCATTTGCTAGCATCGCCCATGTCCCCCAAAACCTCGAAGGTCGTCGCCGTCGCCGATAGATACGGCGCGCACAACTACCACCCGCTGCCGGTGGCGGTCGCCCGCGCCAAGGGCGTTTACGTCTGGGACGTGGACGGCAAGCGCTACTTCGACTTCCTGTCCGCCTACTCCGCGCTGAACCAGGGGCACAACCACCCCAAGATCGTGGCCGCCGCGAAGGCGCAGCTGGGCAAGGTGACTCTGACTTCGCGCGCGTTCCATAACGAGCGCCTGGGACCGTTCCTGAAGCTCCTGTGCGAGACGACCGGCATGGACCGCGCGTTGCCCATGAACTCCGGCGCCGAGGCCGTGGAGACCGCGATCAAGGCCATGCGCCTGTGGGGCTATCGCGCCAAGGGCGTGGACCAGGATAAGGCCGAAATCATCGTCTGCGACAACAACTTCCACGGCCGCACCACCACCATCGTCGGCTTCTCCTCCGATCCCGACTCCTACGAGGGCTTCGGCCCCGCCACGCCGGGCTTCGTGCGGATTCCTTACGGCGACGCGGACGCGCTGAAAAGCGCGATCAACGCCAACACCGTCGGCTTCCTGTTCGAGCCCATCCAGGGCGAGGCCGGCGTGGTCATCCCGCCTCCGGGCTATTTGAAGAAGGCGCGCCGCCTGTGCTCCACCTACCGGGTCCTGATGTGCGCCGACGAGATCCAGACCGGGCTGGGCCGCGCCGGTGCCATGTTCGCCTGCGACCTGGACGGCGTCGTCCCCGACCTGTACGTGCTGGGCAAGGCGCTGTCGGGCGGCCTGTATCCGATCTCCGCCCTTGTCGGAAGCGAGGCGGTGATGAGCCTGTTCGTGCCGGGCACGCACGGCTCCACCTTCGGAGGCAACCCGCTGGCCTGCGCCATCGGCGAGGCCGCGCTGCAGGTGCTGATCCGCGAGAAGCTGCCCCAGCGTTCGGCCAAAATGGGCGCCAAATTGCTGGCCAAGCTCAAGACCCTGAAGCACCCGCATCTAAAAGAGATCCGCGGCCGGGGCCTGATGCTGGCCCTGGAGTTCACGGTCCCCGTGCGCCCGCTCGTCCTCGACCTGATGAAGCGCGGCCTGCTGGCCAAGGACACGCACCAGAACACCGTGCGGCTCGCCCCGCCGCTGGTGATCAACGACGCGCAGGTGGACGCGGCCTTCCGGATCCTCCGCGACGCCGTCGCGGCCTTTCCGGGATGAACGAACCCCCGCCCGCCGGACTCTGCGCCTCGTGCCGGCGCGCGCGGGCGCTGACCTCGTCCGGCGGCTCCGTTTTCTATCAATGCCTGCGGGCCGAGACCGACCCGCGCTATCCGAAATGGCCGCGGCTCCCGGTGCTTTCCTGCGCCGGGCACGAGCCCGGCGAAGGCGAGGCGATGGTATAATGACGACCGTGACCTCCAAGACCCTCCTCGAGATCGGCCCGATCTCGAAATCCTTCGGGACCAACCCGATCCTGCGCGACGTCCAACTCACCGTGCGCCGGGGCGAGTTCATGACCTTGCTGGGCCCCTCCGGCTGCGGCAAGACCACGACCTTGCGCATCGTCGCCGGCTTCGAAACGCCCGACTCCGGCCGCGTCCGCCTGGACGGCGTGGACGTGACCGACCAGCCGCCGTACGAGCGCGACGTGCACACGGTCTTCCAGCATTACGCGCTGTTCCCGCACCTGGACGTGGCGGGGAACATCGCCTTCGGCATGCGCATGGACAAGGTCCCCGAGGACGAGATCAAGCGCCGCATCCCGGAAGCCCTGGCCATGGTCCAGCTCCACGGCTTCGAGAGCCGCCGCACCACGTCTCTGTCCGGCGGCCAGATGCAGCGCGTGGCGCTGGCGCGCGCCATCGCGGGACGGCCCTCCATCCTCCTGCTCGACGAGCCCCTGGGCGCCTTGGACTTGAAGCTGCGCAAGGAGATGCAGCTGGAGCTCAAGCGCCTGCAGAAGAAGCTGGGCATCGCCTTCGTCTACGTGACGCACGATCAGGAAGAGGCGATGACCATGTCCGACCGCATCGCCGTCTTCAACCTGGGCCGCATCGAGCAGATCGGCACCCCGGGCGAGATCTACGAGATGCCGAAGACGTCCTTCGTGGCCGACTTCATCGGCGGGGCGAACATCCTGACGGCCGAGGTCCTGCCCGGGAAGGAGGGGCGCGCGCATCTGCTCCTGGAGAACGAGCACGACATCGACGTCCCGCTGGACCCGGGGGAAGTCCTGCCCGAGGTGGGCGCGAAGGTCAAGGTCGGCATCCGGCCCGAGCGCGTCAAGGTCTTCTACAAGGACGAGCTCCCGTTCGGCGCCCTGCGCTTCGACGCCACCTTGATGGACTCCGTGTTCCTGGGCGACGCCTGCCAAATCTACCTGCATATGTTCAAAAAGAACCCCGACCGCCTCACGGTCGCCCTGGCCGGCGGCGACCGCTACGCGGTCCACGACGACATCGGCGTGCCGGTCATCGCCGCGGTCCAGCCCGAGGACGTGTACATCCTCGAACGCGCCTAAATGAGCGGCGTCACGCGGCGGGACTTCCTGAAGGCGGCGGTGCTCTCGCCCCTGCTGCCGTCCTTCCTGGCCGCCTGCCGCCGGGCCGACAAGCGCCACGTCGTCAACTTCTTCAACTGGTCGAACTACATCGGCAAGGACACCCTGCCGAACTTCACCAAGCGCACCGGCGTGGACGTGCGCTACGACCTGTTCGCCGACGAGGAAGAGATGTTCGCCAAGCTCCGCGCCGGCGCGCGCGGCTACGACCTGATCGTGGTCGGCGACTACCTGATCCCGCGCTTCCGGGCCCTGAACCTGATCGACCCCATGCCGCCGGGCGTGCTGAAGAACCTGGACAACCTGGCGCCCCGCTTCCGCCACACCACGTTCGATCCCGACGAGTCCACCGTGCCGTACCTGTGGGGAACCACGGGGATCGCGTTCAACCGCAAGACGCTCAAGAAGCCGCCCACGTCCTGGTGGGACCTCTGGAATCCGAAGTACAAGGACCGGATCTCCATGCTCGACAACGTGCGCGACTGCATCGCGGTGGCCATGCAGCTCCTGGGCATCGAGCAGACCACGCGCGACCCCGCCGACTTCAAGAAGATCCGCGACCTGCTGGTGCGGCAGAAGCCCCTGGTCAAGCAGTACTCCAGCTCCTCGTACCTCAACAGCCTGGTGGCCGGCGAGATCGACCTGGCGATGACCTGGTCCGGGGACCTGTTCCAGGCCGCGCGCGACAACCCCGATCTGGACTACTGCATCCCGAAGGAGGGTACCTACATGTGGGTGGACTGCCTGGCCCTGATGCGCGGCTCCCACCACCGCGAGGACACGCTGCGCCTCATCGACTACCTGCTGGAGCCGCAGGTGGCCGCCGACAACGCCAACTACGTGCGCTACGCCTCGCCCAACGAGAAGGCCTGGCCGCTGGCCGACCCGGTCCTGCGCAACGATCCCCGCGTCTATCCGCCCAAGAAGCAGATGGCCGCGCTGAAGCTCCACCACGTGCTCGACCCCGAGCAGTCGGAGATGTGGAACGAAACCTGGGCGGACGTGAAGGTCGCGTGAAGAAGGTCAATAATGCGCTGTCTTGGCTGCTGTCCGGACGCCGGTCCGCCGCGAGCCATCTGCTTTTGGCGCCCGCGTCCGCTTGGTTGCTTATATTCATGGTGGTGCCCGCTCTCGGGCTGATCGCCCTCTCGTTCGCGAAAAACGGCGCCTACGGGGAAGTCGTCTGGACGTTGAACCTGGACAACTACCGCCGCGCCTTCGATCCCAAGTACATCCCCGTGCTCCTGCGCACCTTGGCCTTCGCGGGGGGAACCACGGGCCTCTGCCTTCTGCTGGGTTACCCGCTCGCGTATTACCTGAGCTTCCGCGCGGGCAAATGGCGCAACGCGCTGATCATCGGCCTGATGGTGCCGTTCTGGACCTCCTGCCTGGTCGCGTTCTACAGCTGGATGATCATTCTGGGGAAGGAGGGGCTTCTCAATACCGCTCTTCTCCGGTTCGGTTTCATTTCGGCGCCCATCGGGATACTTTATACTCCGTTCTCGGTCCTGCTCGGCCTGGTGTACTTTTATCTTCCGTTCACCGTTTTGCCGCTGTACGGTTCTCTCGAGAAGGTCCCGCGAAACCTCATCGAAGCGGGCTACGATCTGGGCGCGAACCGCTGGACCACGTTCCTGAAAATCACCTTGCCGTTGTCGCTGCCGGGCGTGATCGCGGGGGCCCTGCTCACCTTCGTCCCGTGCCTGGGGGACTTCCTGACCGCCGAACTGCTGGGCGGCCCGCGCTTCTACCTGCTGGGCAACCTGATCTCGAACCAGTTCCTGATGGCCCAGGACTGGCCCTTCGGCGCGGCGCTCACGTGTCTTCTCTTGACTGGGTTGGTCGCGGGACTGTGGGCCTACCGGAAGTGGGAGCCCGACGCATGAAAAAGGGCAAAGGCATGGGGCTGTACTGCCTCGGGCTTTACGCGTTCCTTTACGTGCCTCTCGTCGTGATGACGGTTTTCTCGTTCAACAACGCGCACCGGAACGTCGTCTGGCGCGGCTTCACCTTCAAGTGGTACGCCACCTTGTTCCGCGACGCGGAGCTGATGAGCTCCATGCTGACCTCCCTGGAGCTGGCCGCCGCCGCCGCGGCCATCGCGGCCGTGCTGGGCATGCTGGCGGCCTACGCCATGGTGCGCCACAAGAACTTCAAGGGACGCGAGGGCTACGCCGCCTTGCTCGACGCGCCCTTGATGATGCCCGAGGTGGCGCTGGGCGTGGGCCTGCTGAGCTTCCTGGTCCGCGCCGGCTTCGAGCTGGACTTCGGCTCCCTGGCCTGCGCGCACGCCCTCATCTGCCTGCCCTACACCGTGGGCGCGGTCCGCGCCCGGCTGAAATCCGCCGGCAACGACCGCCTGGAGGAGGCCGCCATGGACCTGGGCGCCACGGAGTGGACGGCTTTCGTGAAGGTCACCTTGCCGCTGATGATGCCCGCCATCGTCTCCGGGTCTTTGCTGGCCT
Source organism: Elusimicrobiota bacterium (assembly GCA_028871595.1). The sequence continues at coordinate 931 of JAGWMT010000136.1, read as the reverse complement.
TCACCGTGAGCTTCGAGGACTTCGTGACCTCGTTCTTCCTGGCCGGCATCGGCATCGTGACCTTGCCCATCAAGATCTACTCGATGATGAAGTTCGGCGTGACTCCGGAGATCAACGCGCTCTCCGTCGCGCTCCTCGTCGCGACCTTCGTCCTGCTCGGCTTCAACGCCTGGCTGGCCGCGCGCGCCTCCGGCGACGGCGCCCGCGCGTGAGCGCCGCGCCCCGCGGCGGGCGCCTGGAGACGGCCAAGAACGCGGGGCTCGTCTTGTTCGGCGCGTTCTACGCCTGGATGGCGGTCCAGACCGCCGCCCCGCTGCCGTTGAGCAGTCCGCTGTTCTCGACGGGATTCCGGCTGTACCTGCTGCTCGGGCCGCTGTCGGTCCTGCCCGCCGGCCTTCTGGCGCTCCGCCGTCCGGGCGCGGCGGGCGCGTGGCTGTGCGCGTCCTGGATCGTTTCGTCGGGATTCATCATCCGCTACAACCAGACCTTCGCGCCGGCCCGCTTCTTCGTGCTCAACAATTCGCCGGTCTTCCTGGTGGGCGCCGCGCTGCTCTTCGCCGAACGGGGGCGGCGGCTCGCGCCGGCGCCGCGGATTGGCCCCGAGCGGAGCCCAAAAGGCAATCTTACTCTGGAGTAAGTTTGACCAATCGGTCAGGATTACCGGCGAAGTGAGCTGCTGAATGCCACCCGTCTAATCCGCGATCTTCTCGGGCGCCGGGGCGGGGATGTTCTTGGGGGCGTCGGGGTTCGACAGGTCGTCGGACTTGGCCGGAGCGGCCTTCACCGCCGGGGACGAATCCTCATGGGGCATGACGAACGTGCAGCTGCCGCCCTCGCCGAGGGAGCAGCCCAATCCGCCGCGCGAAATCTCGCGGACGCCGTAGACGGCGCCCAGGATCAAGGCCAGCGCGATCACGCGTCCCAGCAGATT
>JAGWMT010000135.1 GCA_028871595.1 Elusimicrobiota bacterium | reverse complement strand
TGCGCGCCTTCGACGTGACCACCTGGGGCTTCTTCCGCTTCCACGGGCCCGACGCGAAGAAATTCCTCCAGGGCCTGGTGACCGCGGACATGAACGCGCTGGGACCCGGCGTGATGCTGCCCGCCTGCGTCCTCACGCCCAAGGGGATGCTGACGGCCGACTGCGAGCTGTACGAGGAGACCCCGGAGACCGTGCTGGCCGTCACCCGTCCGGCCGCCGCCGTCGGCTTCCTGAGTGCCTTCGACAGGAAGATCATGCTGTCCCAGTCCACGTTCAAGGCCCTGCGTTCCCAGACGGCGTGGTTGATCGTGGGCGAGGGATACTCCCGCGGTCTGCCGTGGAACCGCCTTTCCGAGCCCGCCCATCTGCTCATGGGCGTGGATCCGCCCGAGGACGCCGACTTCCTCGCCGCCGAGGAATTCGAGGCGCTGCGCGTCGCGTCCGGTTTCCCGTGGTACGGCGTCGACATGGACGCGGCCACGTTGCCGCTGGAGGCGCGCCAGGACGCGGCCGTCGCCATGGACAAGGGCTGCTACATGGGACAGGAGACCGTGTCGCGGTTGGTCCGCGTGGGCCACGTGAACAGGCGCCTCGTCGCGTTGCGCTTTCCCGGAATCGTTCCCGCTGTCGGAACGCCGCTCACGCGGGACGGAAGAACGACGGGCAAGGTCACGAGTGTTTCCGGAACGTGTGGATTAGGCATGGTGCGGCTTGAAGATGAAAGGCCTGGCGCGATTTTGGATGCGGCCGGCGCGCGGGTGGAAGTAGCCCTCGTTCCCGCCTGGCCGTCACCTTTGTCCCGCGCTCAGTAAAATTCGTCTAAAAATCGCGACCATGCATTTGAGAAACCCATCGGGTGGTCAAGTTCATATTCGAGGGCGGTTTGCAGCTGGCCTGTCTGCAAGGCAAAGTGAATCTGGCGCGGGACGGGGGGTGGCGCCGGGGCTGGGATACTGTTACACTTGGGCGAGGATTACAATGGCCGAAATCGACAAGGAGATCGAGGCGTACGGGCGGATTCGCGGGGGCCTGGAGAGGGACCACATGGGCAAGTGGGTCCTCGTACACGAGCGCCAGTTGGTCGGGTTGTTCGACAGCTTCGAGGCGGCCGCAGACACCGCAGTCGCCAAGTTCGGCCGCGGCCCCTATCTCATCAGGCAGATCGGCGCGCCGCCGCTCGTTCTGCCCGCCTCCGTGATGTATCACCCCCATGCCTGAGACGCTCTGCTGTCCCAGCACGTCCCCACGCTGAAGGTCGACATCGGCTTCGACCCAAACTTCAAGCCAGGGAGCGGAATCCCGGTCCCGGGAATCAGAGGCGTCGACGCGCTAGTGGACACGGGCGCCGGCGAGAGCTGCATTGACGCCATGCTGGCGACGCAGTTGGGGCTTCCCATCGTCGACCAGCAGGTCATCGGTGGCGTCGGCGGGCGGCACACTGTGAACGTCTATCTGGCCCAGGTCCGCGTCCCCGCGCTGAATATCAACATCAACGGGCAGTTCGCCGGCGTCAACTTGGCGGAGAGTGGTCAGGTGCACCGCGCCCTCATCGGCAGGACCTTCCTGCGCCACTTCGTGATGGTATACGAGGGCCATACGGGGACCGTCAAAATCTCCCGCTCCTAGCGGCTCCACCACCATTTTCCTGGGAAGTCGGCGGGAAGACGCCCCGTAATGGGGGAGGGGGCGCGACTCGCAGTTCGCGCCGAGAGGAGATGAATCCGACGGCGCAACCGCGGCGATCAGCAGGGACGCCTAGGCCAGCGCGCGGACGATTTCGAGCGTCAATAGTTTCGAATCGTTCAAGCGGGACGCGGCGGCGGCCAGCAATAATAATCCGGTCGCCGTGCCGACCAGCGGCCGCACGACGTGCTCGGGCCGGCCGAAGAACGCGTGCGTCAGGAGCAAGGTCAGGCCGATGGGCAAAGCCAGGCGGCCGATGAGGAGCAGAACGACGACCTCGACGAGCTTCTCGTCTTTCGTCTTCACAGAAGCTTCAGCCACAGCGAGGACACCAGGAAGTCGCGTATTTTTTTCCGAGGCACCCACTTCGCCTCGGGGGGAAGCGTCGCGCCGGGATCGAGCACGGCCTCGCGCAGTTCCACGGTGAGCGCGTGATGCGTGATGGTGTGAGTGACGACGCCGATTTTCTTGCCGGGAACGGCCTTGAGCCGCCCTGCTTCCGGGAGTCCCCACAGGTTCTTGAGAAGGCGTTCCTGGTCCGTGCGCCGCCAGAGCAGGACCTTGCCGTCTTTCTCGATCCAAAGACACGACCACTTCACCGGCGTGGGCTCGCGCCGCGTTTCCGCGAGGGGGAGTTGGTCCTGGATTCCCTTTTTGAAGGCGACGCAGAATTTGGACACGGGGCAGGTGCCGCAGGACGGCGACTCGGGCGTGCAGACGGTGGCGCCCAATTCCATCAGCGCCTGATTCCAGTCCCCGGGGGCGGCTCTCGGAACCAGGGGCGCGGCCCGAGCCCATATCTTCTTCACGAACGCGGGATCCTTGGCCCGCCCGCGCAGGCCGAACACGCGGGAGAACACGCGGATCACGTTGCCGTCCACCACGGCGAACGGTTTTCCGAACGCGATGGACAGGATCGCGCCGGCGGTGTAGCGGCCCACGCCCGGGAGAGCCAGGACGTCGTCGAACGAGGAGGGGAGCTCCCCGCCGTGCTTCGCCGCGATCTCCTGGGCGGCGCGCCGCAGGTTCCGGGCGCGCGAGTAATAGCCCAAGCCCGCCCAGCGCCTGAGCACCTCCTCCTCCGTCGCGGCGGCCAAAGCGCGCGGGTCGGGGAAAGCGGCGACGAACGCCTCGTATTTGGGCGTGACCGCGGCGACGGTCGTCTGCTGGAGCATGATCTCCGACACCCAGGTGCGGTAGGGGGAGACGTTCCGGCGCCAGGGCATGTCGCGGCGGACGCGGCGGTACCAGCGGAGCAGGGCCGCGCGCACGCGGTTATTCCTGGACCGCGAGGTTGTTGAGGAGCATGTCCACGCCGCGGATCTGCTTGATGATGTGGCTGATCTCGTGGACCTGTTCGATGGTGTTGACCAGCCCCGAGATCGTCACCACGCCGCGCTCCACGTCCACGGTCACGTAGCGGATGTCCAGGTCCTTGCTGCCGCGCAACGAGGCCTCGACGCGGGCCTTCACGGCGGGATCGGCGTCGTCCTCGTCCTGGGTCCGGTGGAAGCAGGCGGACGCGGCCAGCGCCATGAGAAGCAGAAGGACGGCGCGGGGGGCGGCTTTCACGGGAAAATGATAACATACGCTCCCGTGCCCCGCCAGGTCCGCCTCGTCCTCGCCACGCGCAACGCCCACAAGGTCGCGGAGATTTCGCGCCTTTTAGAAGGAACCGGGATCGCGTGCGCCGCTTTGGACGCCTATCCGGACGTCCAAGAGGTGGTGGAAGACCGCGACACTCTGGAAGGCAACGCCGCGAAAAAGGCCGCCGAGACCGCGCGCGCCTGCGGGACCTGGGCGTTGGCCGACGACACGGGCCTGGAGGTGGACGCCTTGGGCGGCGCCCCCGGGGTCTATTCCGCGCGTTACGCCGGCCCCGGCTGTTCCTACGGCGACAACTGCGCCAAGCTCCTGCGCGAGCTGGCGGCCGTGCCCGCGGGCAAGCGCGGCGCCCGTTTCCGGACGATCATGGCGCTGTCCGACGCGGACGGGCGCGTGCAGACCGCCGAAGGCGCCCTGCCCGGTTCGATCGCGGCCGCGCCGCAGGGCTCCGCAGGCTTCGGCTACGATCCCTTGTTCCTCCTGCCCGACGGACGCACGCTCGCGGAGCTTTCCGCCGACGAGAAGAACGCCGTCAGCCACCGCGGCCGCGCGCTGCGCGCCATCCTGCCGCGCCTGAAGTCGCTGGCCCCGTTATTGGCGCTGGCCCTGGCGGTCGTCTGCGTCCGCCCGGCGCGCGCCGAGAAAACCGAGCCCGGCCAGGAGACCGTCTGGGACCAGATCATGGCCTCGCAGGCCCAGCGCGGCCTGCGCCAGGGACACGAGTATCTGGAGCGGAAGCAGTACGGGAAGGCGCTCGCGGAGATCAAGCGCGCGGTGGCGGAAAATCCCCAGGAGCCTTTGGGCCATCTCCTGCTGGGCGTGGCGCAGTATTGGAACGGGCTGGTGGACGACTCCATCGCGTCCTACCGGACGGCGCTGTCCTTGGATCCGGACAATTCCGAGGGCCACCTCCTGCTGGGCATTTCCTACGCGTGGAAGGACGACGGCTCCCAGGCCGAGGCGGAGTTCCGCCGCGCCGCGGAGCTGGACCCGCTGCGCGCCGACGCGCAGATGAACTGGGGCTCCATCCGCGAGAGCGCCGGCGACTATCCGAAGGCGCTGGAGCTGTTCCGCAAGGCCGTGGACCTGGACAAGAAGAATCCGCTGTACCGGTTCCAGCTGGGCTCCCTTTACCGGAAACTGGGGCGCGACGCCGACGCGGTCGAGCAGTTCAAGGAAGCGGTGAAGATCCAGCCCGATTACGAGGACGCGCTTCTGGAGTTGGGCTGCGCCCAGGAGCGGCTGAAGGACGACAAGGAGGCGATCGCCACCTTGCGCAAAGCCGTGGACCTCAAGCCCGGCGACGCCGTGGCGCGCCTGCGTCTGGCCCGCCTGCTGCTGGCCGCGGGCCGGCGGCGCGGCGCGCGCGCCATGCTGGCCGACGCCTTCCACCTCACGCCGGAGGACGGCGGCCCCGGCCTGCAGCTGTCGGTGGCCTTCGCGGGCGGCAAGCGCCCCGCGCCCGCCGGCGGCCCCGCCGGCCCCGACAAGCCCGCCGCGCCCGCCGCCCCGGAGCCCGAGCCCGCGGACCCGCTCTCGCTGTTCGAGCGCAACCTGCGCCGCGTTCCCCTGGACCAGGGCGCGGTGATGCACGTGGACGCGGTGTTCCTGCCCAAACCCAAGCTGGTGAAAAGCGGCGGCGGCGAAGGCGACAGCCTGCGCAAGGCCCTGGCGCGCGCCGCCGGCGACGGGGCGGACGCGCCCAAGGCCGTGCGCCGCGACTACCCGCTCGTCGCCGGCGACGCCGCGGGCCGCGACGCGCAGATCAAAAAAGTGATGGCGGACCTGCGCGACGTCATGCGCCAGGCCCCGCCCGACGCCGACGCCCGGCTGGGCATGAACCTGACCTTCACGCACCCGACGGACGTGGGCCGCGCCGACGCGAATCCCGGGACGCCTCCGAAGGTGAGCTTCGAGCCCCGCCAGGTGGGCAACGACATGGGCCTGTGGGTGATCGGCACGGGCTGGATGGCGCTGGTGGCCGAGATCCTGCCCGAGCCGGGCGGGCCCGCGCCCGCGGACGACGCCGACGAGTGGACCGCTTTGGGCCTGGGCTACGCCACCGTGGGGGAAAGCCAGCGCGCGATGGAGGCCTTCCAGAACGCCACGCGCCTGGACCCGCGCTCCACCGCGGCGTGGCTGGGGCGTTCGGTGGCCGCCGTGCTGGGCGGCGACGAGGACGGCGCCGTGGCCGGACTGCGCCGCGTCCTGGCGCTCGATCCCAAGAACAAGGCCGCCGCCGACGGCCTGAAATGGCTGCTGAGGCCCGCGCGATGAAGAGACAAGACGACGGCCTGATGAAGTCGTTCGTGACCCGCATCCATTTCGTCGGCGTGGGCGGGGTGGGGATGAGCGGCATCGCCGAGGTGCTCAACAACCTGGGCTACCGCGTCTCCGGCTCCGACGCCAAGCCCAGCGAGATCACCCGCCGCTTGAGCGCCGCCGGCGTCCGCGTCTTCGACGGCCACGCCGCGGCCCACGTCGCCGGCGCGCAGGTGGTGGTGGTGAGTTCCGCCGTCTCCGACGCGAATCCGGAGGTGGCCGCCGCCCGCCGGCGCGGCGTCCCGGTGATCCTGCGCGCGCAGATGCTGGCGGAGCTGGGGCGCATGAAGAAGACGGTCACCGTCGCCGGCAGCCACGGCAAGACCACCACCACGTCCCTGGTGTCCATGGCCCTGCGCGGCGCCGGCGCCGATCCGACCATGATCATCGGCGGCCGGCTCAAGAACATCCGCTCCAACGCGAACCTGGGCGTGGGCGAGTACCTGGTGGCCGAGGCCGACGAGTCCGACGGCTCCTTCCTGTTCCTGACGCCCTTGGTGGCGGTGGTCACCAACGTGGACGACGACCACATGGACCACTACAAGACCATGGACGCGCTCAAGAACGCCTTCGTCGAGCACCTGGGCAAGCTCCCGTTCTACGGCGCCGCGGTCCTGTGCGCCGACGACGCGAACCTGATGTCCCTGCGCCCGCGCGTGGACCGTCACGTGATCACCTTCGGCGTCAAGAGCCCGGCGGATTGGCGCGCCAAGAACATCCGCATGACGAAAGACGGCTCGAGCTGCGACGTCTACCATCACGGGAAAAAGACGCTGACCTTGCGCCTGGGCGTGGCCGGGCGCCACAACGTGTCCAACGCTTTGGGAGCGTTGGCCGCGGGACATTTCCTGGGCTTCGATCTGAAGCGGCTGGCGCGCGGCCTGGCGGAATTCCGCGGCGTGGGCCGCCGCCTGGACCGCCTGGGAAGCGCGGGCGGCGTGGAGTTCGTGGACGACTACGGCCACCACCCCACCGAGGTACGCACCACCTTGGCGGCGGTCGCGGGGCTTTGGAAGGCGGGGCGCGTCATCGTGGTGTTCCAGCCGCACCGCTTCTCGCGCACCAAGATGCTGGCGCATGAGTTCGGCCCGGCGCTGAAGGCCGCGGATTTCACGTACGTGATGGACGTGTATCCCGCCGGGGAGAAGCCCCTGAAGGGCGTGGATTCCCGCTTGATCCTCGACTCCATGAAGAAGGCCGGTGTCGCCGGCGCGCCGTTCCCCGGCGCGCTGGAGCTGGCCAAGCAGCTCAAGCCCGGGGACGTGGTGCTGACCTTGGGCGCGGGGGACGTGTGGAAGGTCGGCGAGGACCTCCTGCGCCGCCGCCGCGGCCAGTCGGCCGCGGCCATCTGATATGGCGAAGCTCGGCCAGCACTTCCTGACGGACCAGGGCGCGCTCACGGACATCGTGCGCGCGGCCGGGGTGCGGCCCGGCGACGCGGTGCTGGAAATCGGCCCCGGCCGCGGCGCTTTGACCAAGCCCTTGCTCGACGCGGGCGCCAAGGTGTTCGCCGTGGAAGCCGACGACGCGTTCGCCGAAGCGCTGCCCGGCCAGCTGAAGACGCCGGAGCGGCTCACCGTGGTGAGCGAGGATTTCCTGCGCTTCGATTTGGCGTCCTTGGGCGCGGGGCCGTGGCTGGTGGTCGGCAATCTGCCCTACGCGGTGGGCACCGCCATTCTTCAGAAAGTTTTGTCGTGGGATCGCTGGACCACGGCCACCTTGATGTTCCAGAAAGAGGTGGCCCTGCGCGCGGTGTCCGGGACCGGCGGGCCCGACTACGGCCTGCTCGCGCTGTCGGTGAAGCTCCGCGCCGACGCGGAACTGGCGCTGGAACTGCCGCCGTCCGCGTTCCGGCCGCGCCCCAAGGTGGACTCCGCGGTGGTGCTGTTCCGCCGCCTGGAGTCCGCCCGCCTACCCGCCGACATGGAGAAGCGCTTCTGGCTTTTGGCCAAGACCGCCTTCTCCCAGCGCCGCAAGATGGCGGCCTCCGTGCTGTCCAAGGCCTTGAACAAGCCGCGCGCCGACGTGGAGGCCGCGTTCGCCGCCGCCGGCGTGGCCCCCGACGCGCGCCCCGAGCACATCCCTTTTACGGCCTGGGCCGCGCTCGCGGCTAGCTTGTAGCCGCCTTCACTCAACGCTCCACGGTCCGAGACCGCCGCAGCGCCGCGATCCCGATCTCGTTCATTGAACGTGGCCCTCCCGGGCCGCGAGGGCGTAACTCCTCAGGGGGAAATCCTTCCCAGGATGCCGCGAAAGATAGGCGTCGATGATTTCTTCGACCTCGACCGGCCAGTAAGGATGGGCGTGGCCGAGCCCGTGAAGAGCCGAGTACTGGCACATCGGGTTGTCGATTTCCAGTATCTCGCGCAGCGCGGCGAGCATTTCCCGGCCGAGAGTCCGCTCCTCTTCCGATTCGGGGCGGCCTCCGACGGGAATGGATTCCCAGAACATATAGCAGACCCGATACAGCGGGAGGTTGCCTCCAAAATCCAACTCAGGGCAGCGGGGGGCGAAGATCCCGCGGTAGAGTCCGGGCACGGCGCGGACGAGGCGGACGCGGGCCGGAAGCGGGACGTCCGCGTCCAAAGCGTCGGAGGCGTAGCCCTGGCTGA
>JAGWMT010000134.1 GCA_028871595.1 Elusimicrobiota bacterium | reverse complement strand
AAGGAACGCGGCGAGCGCGACAAGGTGGAGCCCGTCGTGATCCTGTCCACGGACTCCATGCGTCAGATCGCCGCCCACGCCGTCCGCCCCGGCGGCGACCCGCTCGCGCCCCTGTCCGAATTGAAGAAGACGCGCTACGGCGAGGACGTACTGCGCGTCGTGGCCAATCAGCGCGGCGCCAAGAACGCCTCCTAGTCCCCCGGTTACTGCGTCAGGCGGAACTGGATGGGCTGCGGCAGGCGCACCCGGACGGGACGGCCGTCCAGGCCGATGGCGGGCGAGAACCGCATCAGTCGTCCCACCTTGCGGGCCGCCTCGTCGAACGCGGGGCCGGAGCTGCGCGACAAGTCCACGTCGCCCACGTTGCCGTCCGCGCCGATGTGGATCATGACCAGAACGTCGGCCTCGCGCCCCGCGCGGCGTTCGGACTCCGGATAGAAGCGGCGCAGATTGGCCAGAACCTCGTCGCGGTTCAGGAGCTTCGGGAAAGCCAGAAGCGGCGTGCCGCCATGGCCGTGGCCGCCGATCACGCCCTCGTCGGAGCCTTCGCCGGAGCCGCCGACCTTGGCGGCGGTGCCCTCCCCGCCCTCGGCGCCGCCGGGCGTGGTGACGGTCCCTTCGCCCTTGGTCGAGCCGGTCGCCGCCGGGACGGTCTTGACCTCCACGACCTTGGCGCTCGGCCCGGGCAGCACCCAATCCTTGGGCGGCTCCGGCGCCTTGACCGGAACCGGCGGCGGCTTCACGGCCTCCGGCGGAGCCGCCGTCGCGTTGACGGCCGCGGGCTTGCCCGGCGTGAACGCCTTCGGCGCGCCCAGCTTCGGAGGCCCGTCGCCCAGGAAGGGGCTGGTGATCTCGATTTCGACGGGCGGAGGCGGGGGCGACGTCAGCCAGCCCAAAACCTTGGGCAGAAGCAGCAGCAGCGCCAGGAGGGCGGCGTGCGCCGCGGCCGAGGCGGCCAGGGAGCGCGAGTACGGCGGCGCCTCCGGCGCTCGGGTCATTTGCGCACGACCTCCAGCCCGACCTTGCGCACCCCCGCCGCCCGGATGGAATCCAGCAATTCGGCGACGTCGCCGTATGGCAGGGTCCGGTCCGCGGACACGGTCACGGCCTGGTTGCCGTTGGCCCCCACCGCCAGTTCCAGCGCGCGCTTGAGCTGGTCGAGCGTGACGGTCTTGCCGGACAAGGTCAGCCGGCGCGCCGCGTCGAAGGCGATGGGCAGCGCGTCGGTGGCGGCCTTCTCGTTATGGGCGGCCTTCGGCAATTCCAGCTTCAAGGCGCGGCGGGCGATCATCGGCGCGGTGGCCATGAAGATGATCAGGATGACCAGGATCACGTCCACCAAAGGGGTGACGTTGATCCCGGTGATCTCGCCGCCGCCGTCGTCGGACGCGTGCACGTTTTCTCCTAGCGGCGCTTGGGCTCGGTCCGGGCGGACGCGCCGAGACGGCGGCCCAGCGCCTCTGTCTCGCTCGCCAGATCTTTGACGCGCTTGGTGAGCGCGTTGAAGGCGAACACGCACGGCAGCGCGACCAGCAGGCCCACGGCGGTGGCGACGAGCGCCTCGGAAAGGCCGACCATGACCACCTCGGGGCCGGCGCCGCTCTGCGCCAGGTCGTGAAAGGCCTTGATCACGCCCAACACGGTTCCGAACAGGCCGATGAACGGGGCGTTGTTGCCCAAAGTGCCGAGCAGAAGCAAGCGGCGCTCCAGGCGGCGGCGCTCGTCGGAGAGCGCGGCCAGGAACAGCTCGCCGGCGGCCTCGGGACCGCGCGGCAGGCCGTCCAGCATCTCGGTCAGCGCGCGCGCCGAGCAGCCCGGATGCGCGTCCAGCGCCTTACGGGCCGCGGCCAGGTCGTCCTCGGTAAGGGCCAGCAGGAAAGGCGCGCGCAGACCGGACAGCGCGGCCGCCTCCTCCTTCAGCAGGCGGAAACGGTCGATGATCGCGGCCAACGCGGCGATGGACGCCGCCGCCAGCCCCCAGATGACCCAGTCCCCGCCCGACAGCGCCAGCGACAGAAGAAGTGATTTCATTGGTCCTTTTTCGGGTTGAGTTTCACGAGCGCCACGAGGATTTCCGCCTTCACCGCCGGGTCGCTCTCGCCGCCCAACTCGCGCTGGAGGCGCCGGTATTCGTCGCCGCCGCCCATCTCGCCCAAATAGTGATCCGTCATCGCGCGCACCAGCCAATCCTGATTCTGGTAGAGGCGCAGCAGGATCTCCCGGCCGAAGATGTCGCCCATCCGCCACATCGCCGCCGCGGCGTAGATCTGGACGGGCAGGGACGCGTCCGTGCGCGCGGTATTGCCGATCTGCAGTTCGACCGAGGAGTCCCCCATCGCCAGCAGGGATTCCAGAGCCGCGAAGCGGATGGTGATGTTCGGGTCGTTCAACCCGCCCTGGAACATGGTCAGGTAGCGCATGTCCTTCGTGTAGGCCAGCGCCACCATGGCCGCGGCGCGGGTCTGCACGTTGGTGCCCAGGCGCACCACCTTCTCCAACTCGGACTGAAGCTGGTAGTCGGAGGTGCCGGCCAGGCCCTCGGTGAGCAGGAAGCCCAGCTCGGTGTAGCGCGTCTGAAGGTTGTAGCCGGTCAAGGTCGTCAGCTTGTTGAGGTTGCCGATGGACGCGTCCAGCTGGGCGGCGGAATCGGGGCGCGCGTCCATGCGCTGCTGGAGCAGGCGCAGGAGTTGGGCGTTGATGCGCGGGTCGATCAGGTCCACCTGGGCCTGAACGCGCGGGGCGGTGACGACCAGCGGATCCAGCTGGAAGGCCACGTCGTCGTCCATCACCAGGTTGCCGCCGACGGGCTGGGACTCCACGCGGACGGGTTTGGCGGGAACGGCCTTGGCGTCGGCGGCTTTCTTCTTCGGGTACAGCTTCAACGCGGACACGCAGAACTCGGCCACGACGAAGTCGTTGCCCATCTCGCCGTCCAGGCGGTTGAGCAGGATGGTGTAGTCCTCGGCGGTGCCGAAATCGCCGATGTACTTCGCCGCCATCGCCTTGACCAGCCAGGACGGGTCGTTGAGGTACTGGCGCAGGCGGGCCAGCCCGGCCGGATCGCCGAGGCGCGCCAGGCCCGCGGAGGCGTAAACGCGCAGGATCGGCTCTGGGTCGCGCTCCGCCGCCGCCCCGAGAAGCACCTGCGCCTCGCGCGGATGCCCCCACGTGATCAGGGCTTCCAGCGCGGCGAAACGCACGCCGGGGTTCAGGTGGATCAAGGCCTCGTTGAAAATCTGCAAGTGGGCGATGTCGTGCCAACGCGCCAGCGCCAACAGCGCCGACGCGCGCGACTCGTCGTCGCGGTCCCAACGCGCCAGCTCGATGAGCTGGGTGCGGAAAATCGGATCGGTGTTCGAGGTGAAGGCCTCGCCCAGCGGGATGCCCAGGTTCAGGAAGCGGTTGCGCAGGTTGTAGCCGATCGGCGAGCCGACCAACAAGATGTCCCCTTCGGGCGTGCCGCTGGTCGCCGTGGACAGGTCGCGCTTGAAGTTGCGGTGGTTCTCGGCCAGCTTCACCAGCTCCGCGGTGATCTGCGGGTCCACCGGAAGTTCCGTGCGCGTCGTCGTGGACATCGCCAGGGAGCCCGGCGCGGGACGGTAGGCTTCCGGAGCCGTGTTCATGCGCAGATCCATGCCGCCGCAGGCGCACAACGCGGCCGCCGCGACCGCCAGCAACGCGGCGGGGAGAAGGCGTTTATGGGGAGTCATCGGCGATATTATGGATGATTCTCGCCGCGTTCGCCATGGCGGCTTCATGCCCATTTAATGGACGTGAAATAATTTAGAAACCGGCCCCGGCTATACTCTGTTCAGACGCGGCGGATGACCCCAGGAGCCGCAACAGTCCGCGTCGACCACCAGGAGCGCCCGCCCGGGACCTACACGGCCCCGGGCGGGCCATTTACACGGCCCCCTTTTGGATTCCGTATCCCGGCCACGACACGCGCGTCGCGGCCCAATCGGGAACGAACGAAGGCTTCACGCCGACGCCCTCCCTTCCCACGCCGGAGAAATTCCCGGCCCAGGAGCAGGAGACCGTCGCCGCTCCGACCCTCTAGCCCGCCCCTACTGAAGGGTATGGTCGGGCTTCTCGAGGAGCTGGAAGATCTTGAACATGCGCTCGATCCAGCGCGCGTCCATCTCGTCGAACGGCGCCGGGGACTTCGCCGAGAACACGAACCAGGGCTTGCCGTTCTTGTCCAGGACGGCCACGGCGATGTCGCCGCCGCTCAGCTTCGGCTCGCCGGAAGCGAACGCGTCTCCCAACAGGCCCGCGGCCGGAACCGCGGCGGGCGCGGGCTCCGGTCGCGCGGCGCCGGGCTGGAAGGCCTTGCCGTCGGGCTGGGGAATCCACATGCCGCACCAGGTCCAGGGGCTGTCGCCGAACGCGTCCCACAGGCCGTCCACCACCTCGCGCATCATGCGCTCGGGCTGGGGCGCGCGGCGGCGCCACTTCAAGTCGAGCGTGTGCTTCACCTTGTCGTAGCGCGCCCGCGACGGACGGTCCTTGATGTCGCGGTGGGCGTCGTGATCGGGGATCTGCTCGGGCTGGTTCATGCGCGGTTCTCCAAAACGACCAATTGTCCGCAGGCGCCGTCGATGTCGCGGCCCAGGTTCTGGCGCACGGTGGCCTTGAAGCCTCCCGCCATGACCAGCTCCTGGAACCGGCGGGCGTCGCTTTCGTCCGTGGGCTTGTGCGGGGTGTCGGTCTGATTGTAAACGATCAGGTTCACGTGCAGCAAAGACGCCGGTCCCAGGGTTTTCAGCCAGGCCACCAGCTCGGCGGCGTCCGAGGCGCGGTCGTTTTCGCCCTTGAGCAGGACGTATTCGAAGAAGACCTTGCGGTTCGTCTCCGTGAGATACGTCTTCAAAGCTTCCGCCAACTTCGCCAACGGATAGGCTTTGTTGACGGGGACCAACCGGGTCCGGAGTTCATCGTTGGCGGCGTGCAGGGACAGCGCCAAGTTGACCTGCGGGAAGTCCCGTCCGAAATCCACGATGCGCGGCGCCAGGCCCGACGTGGACACCGAGACGTGCCGCGCGCCCATGCCGAAGCGCTTCTGATCGATCAGGATCTTCAGGCTCTCGGAGACCTCCTCGTAGCAGGCGAACGGCTCTCCCATGCCCATGTACACGACGTTGTCCAGGCGTCCGTCCAGCCCCTGCTTCTTCATGTATTGGCGCCAGAACAGGACCTGGTCGGTGATCTCCTCGGGGGTCAACGTGCGGCTCAGCCCCATGAGCCCCGTGGCGCAAAAGGTGCAGCCGATCGCGCAGCCGACCTGGGAGGAGATGCAGGTGGTCCAGCGCGTGGGGCTGGGGCGCAGGAGGACGGTCTCCACGGTCTTGCCGTCCTTCAAATTGAGCAAGGCCTTGTGCGCGCGCTGGTCCGGAGAGACGTCGGTGCGGCGTTCCTTCAAGGAGAGGATCGGAGCCCGCTCCGACAAGGCCGCGCGGACGTCGGCGGGCAGGACGGAGATCTCGTCGTAGGACGCGACGGCCTGGTCGTAGACGGCCTTGCGGACCTGGTCCCAGCGATAGCCGGGCTGGCCGAGGTCCTTCAGGGCCTCCTGGACCTTGGCCGCGTCCATGTCAGTAAGTCAGCTCGCGCACGTGCTTGTTGTCCAACAGCCGGCGCACCACGTTCTTCTGCTCCAAGCGCGGACCGGCGACGTACCACTCGCTGTAGTACAGGCCCGCCTTCTTCATCAGCTTGCGGCGCAGGACCTTCACCTCGGCGTCGCGGAAGATGGTCTTGATCTCCTCCAGCCCCGCGTCGTCCAGCTCCGAGGAGATGCGGAAGGTGTGGCGCTGGCGCAGCTCGTCCACGTACGCGTCCAGGCGCGGGAACAGGGCCTGGATGATCAGGACCAGCACCGTGGTGGCGGCCGCGGTGCGGTAGTTCCCGTAGCCGACGCTCATGCCGATGGCGGCCACCACCCAAATGGTCGCCGCGGTGGTCAGGCCCGTCACGTGCTCGCCGTCGCGCATGATGGCGCCGGCGCCCAGGAAGCCGATGCCCGAGACGATCTGGGCCGCGATGCGGGTGGGGTCGGCCACCGGCTGTCCGGTGAACTCCCGCGACACGATCATGAACAGGCACGCGCCCACGCAGATCAGGATGTTCGTGCGCAGACCCGCCGCCTTGTCCGAGAGCTCGCGCTCCATGCCGATGACGGCGCCCAGCGCCGTCGCGATCATCAGGCTCATTCCGTTATGCAATAGAGGCGACATGCGACCTCCGTGATGGATCCGTCATGGCGGCTTCGGCCGCGCGGCGGCCGGAACGAACGCAGTCCGGCAGTCCCACGCCGCCGTACGAGCTTCCGGCCAGGATCAGGCCCGGGTGGCTTTTCAGGCAGGACGTCAGGCGCTCCAGGCGCCGCGCGTGCCCCACGTTGTACTGCGGATTCGATTTGATCCAGCGGGTGGTCTTCCCGGCCGTGGGCAACGCGCCTTTGATTCCCAGCACCTTCTCCAAATCCTCGCGCACGCGCGACTCGATGCGCATGACCGCGGCTTCCGCCGACTCCTCGCGCCCCGCGCCGCCCACGAAGCAGCGGATGACGACCTTCCCCTCGGGCGCGCGCGCCGGGAACTTGCTCGACGAGTAGGTGGCGGCGGTCAACGTCAGCCCCTCCCCGCGCGTGGTCAGGAAACCGAACCCGCGCGGCGGCTTGGGGAAGGCGGCGGCGTCGTAGATCAACGTGACCGTGGCGGTGGACACGAACGGGATCTCGCGCAGGCGTCCCGCCAATTCAGGATCCAGGCCCTCGACGGAATCGGCGAAGGCGGACGCGGGCGAGGCGGCGACGATCGCGTCCGCCGTGATGAGCCCTTGAGGGGTCGTGACTTCCCAACGGCCGTCATGACGCCGCACGGCCGTCGCGGGGCAGTCCAGCCGGAGCGTTCCCGGAGGCAGGGACTTCTCCAAGGCTTCGGTCACGCGGGACAAGCCGGATTTCAGCGTCATGAAAGTGCTGAATCCTTCGCGCTTCTTGCGCTTCGGCCCGCGAATCCACAACGAGCGCGCCAAGCCTCCCTTCTTCTCCATCTCCACCAACTGCGGGAAGGCGCTTTGGACGCTCATCTTCTCCGGGTCGCCCGCGAAGATGCCGGCCAGCATGGGGGCCACCAGGCGCTCCAGCGCCTCCTCGCCCAGGCGGCGGCGGGCGAAGGACGCCAGCGATTCGTCGTCGGCGGAGCGGCGCGCGGGAATGAACGGCTCCAGGGCCATGCGCAGCTTGGCCTTGAGCGAGAACAGGGACGAGAACGCGAACGGCAGGACCCGCGTCGGCGAGATCAGCTGCATGCCGGACGGCAGGGGCAGCAGGCGCCCGCCGTGCAGGACGCTGACGCTCGCCTCGGGAGAGGTGCCGATCAGCTCGCTCTCCAGGCCCAACTCGCGGACCAGGTCCAGCATGTCGGGCTTGAGCGTCACGAAGCTGTCGGGGCCGGTCTCCACGACCGCGCCGTCCACGTTCTCCGTCCGGATCTTTCCCCCGGCGCGCGGGGACGCCTCCAGGACGACGACCTCCACCGGTCGCCGGACTTTCTCCGAGACCCGGTACAATTCGCGCGCGGCCGTGAGGCCGGTGATCCCGGCTCCGATCACCACGACACGTCTGGGCCCCTCGGGGCGCCGTTCTCTCATTGAGCGGTCATTTCGTGGACGCATTTGATCGCATATTCGACATGATCGACGGAGGTTCCCGGAAGGATGCCGTGCCCCAGGTTAAAGATATGCCCTTTTCGTCCGCCATTTCGTTTCACGATATCCTTCACCGCGGCCCGAATGACTTTCTTGCCGGAGAAGAGCAGGACGGGATCAAGATTTCCCTGCACAGGTTTTTTCCCCAATCTCTTCCGCGCGACGTCCAAATCGATGCGCCAGTCGACGCCGATGACGTCGCCCCCGGCCGCGGCGAACTCCTCCAAAAATCCGTTGGTGCCGGTCCCGAACGAGATGGACGGCACCCCCCACTTCCGCGCCTCGTTGAGCACCCAGGCCGAGTGCGGCCGGACGTGGCGGCGGTACTGCTCCGGCGTCAGCGCGCCGATCCACGAGTCGAACAGCTGGACGGCCTGCGCGCCGGCGTCCACCTGTCCCTTCAAATAGCGAGCCGTCACGACGCGGACCTTGCGCATCAATTTGTCCCACAACGCGGGTTCGTCCGTCATCATGGCCTTGACGATCTTATAATGATCCGACGGTCCGCCCTCGACCAT
>JAGWMT010000133.1 GCA_028871595.1 Elusimicrobiota bacterium | reverse complement strand
TCCTTCCGGTGGTGGACGCCCGCGGCCGATCCGTCGGCATGATCCAGATCCACGATCTGCGGGCGCGCGGGCTGTAATCGCGCGGTCCCGCTCCCCGGCGCGCTTCCAATTGGTAGAATCGCCTCCATGAACTGGAAAAACGTCCGCGTCGTCGTCACCGGAGCCGGCGGCTTCATCGGCAGCCATCTGACCGAGGAACTGGCCCGCCGGGGAGCGAAGGTGCGCGCGTTGGTGCACTACAACTCGCGCGGCCACTGGGGCTTTCTTGAAGAAACGGATCCCACCCTCCGGCGCCGCATCGAGATCCGCGCCGGCGACGTCGCCGATCCGAACTGCGTCGCCGAGCTGATCCAGGGTTCCGAGGTCGTCTTCCACCTGGCGGCCCTCATCGCGATCCCTTACTCCTACGCCGCGCCTTCGTCCTACATATCGACCAATATCAACGGCACCCTGAACGTCCTGGAGGCCTGCCGCCGCTGGAAGGTCGGCCGTCTGGTGCAGACGTCCACGTCGGAGACCTACGGCACCGCGCGCTTCGTGCCGATCACCGAGGAGCACCCCCTTCAGGGTCAGTCCCCGTACGCCGCCACCAAGATCGGCGCCGACCAGCTCGCCCTCAGCTTCGAGAAATCGTTCGGGCTGCCCGTCGCCGTGTGCCGCCCGTTCAACACCTTCGGACCGCGACAGTCGGCGCGCGCCGTGATCCCCACCATCGCCAGCCAGCTCCTGCAGGACAAGCCCTTCCTGAAGATCGGCTCCTTGAGCCCGGTGCGGGACTTCAACTACGTGGCCGACACCGTGGACGGCTTCCTAGCCGTCGCCGGTTCGAAGGCCTGCATCGGGGAAGTGGTCAACATCGGCTCCGGCCGGGGCGTCACCATCGGCCAGACCGCGCGCCTGCTCATGAAGATCACCGGTCGGCACGCGAATATCCAGGAAGACCGCGCCCGCATCCGTCCCGAGCGCAGCGAAGTCCTGCGCCTGATCTGCGGCAATAAGAAGGCGTTGAAGCTGACCGGCTGGAAGCCGCGCGTGACTTTGGAGCAGGGCCTGGCGCGCACCGCCGAGTATGTCCGCGCGCATCTGCCCGACTACAAGGCGGGACTCTACAACGTCTGACATGCGCCGTATCCTGATCACCGGCGCCGGAGGATTCCTGGCCGGTCCGCTGATCGCCCGGCTTGAAGGACGCGCCTCGCTGTATAAGGCGGCCCGCACCGCGGCCCCAGGCGTCCGCGCCTGGGACCTGGCCGATCCCGACCAGGCGCGCGCCCTGGTCGCGGCCGCTCGCCCCGACGAGGTCTATCATTTGGCCGGGACGACCCGCGTTCAGGACTGGAACGGGCGCTGGCGGGCGCACGTGTCCTCGACGGTCAATCTTTTGGAGGCGCTCGCTTCCACCCGCAGACCGGTCCGCATGGTGATCTCCGGCTCCTCGGCCGAATACGGCGGCGCCGGCGGCGCCCGGCGCCCGAACGAGGCGTCGCCTCTGGAACCGGTGACGCCGTACGGCGCGTGCAAGCTGGCGCAGACCTTGGCGGCGCTCTCCTTCTCGCGCGGCTCCGTGAACGTCGTCGCCGCGCGGATCTTCAACGTTCTGGGCCCCGGCACGCCGGAGAACCTGGCCCCGGGCGCGTTCGCCCGCCAGATCGCGCGCGTCGCCCGAGGTCTCCAACCCCCGGAGATCGTCGTCGGCGATCTGGTCACGCGGCGCGACTACGTGGACGTGCGCGACGTCGCCGCGGCCCTGGAACTGCTGATGCGCCGCGGCCGATCGGGCGAATGCTACAACGTCGGGACGGGCCGCTCGACGCCCATGCGCGCCGTCTTGCACGGACTGGCGGACGCGGCCGGCGTCCGGATCGCGGAACGCGCGGACCCCGCCCTGCTCCGGGCGTCCGAGGTGCGGGACGTGGCCGCCGACACGCGCAAGATCCGCCGGCTCGGCTGGGCGCCGAGAATTCCTCTGGCGAGGAGCCTGGCCGACACGCTCGCCTTCTGGAGCCGCCCTTGAAACACGCGTCTTCCGGGGAACAGGTGGTGATCCTCAGCAGCATCGACTGGGATTGCGCCTGGCAGCGCCACCAGATCTTCGCCGCCGCCTTCGCCGCCTCGGGCCGGCAGGTGTTCTTCGTTGAAAACACCGGATTCCGAAATCCCGCGTTCAAGGATCTGCCGCGACTGCTGAGCCGCCTGCGCAATCTCGCCTTTCCCAGCCGGGTCAGCGGGACGAACGCTCTTCCCGACCGCGTGCGTGTGATTTCCCCGCGGGTCCTGCCGCCGACTTGGAGGCTTTTCCGGCGACTCAACTCGCGCTTCTTCATTCCCGGAATCCTACGCAAGCTGGCGGACGCGGGGCTGCGCCCCGGCGCGTCGTGCGTGGTCTATGTCCCGACGGCGACCACGGTCGAGCTCATCGAGCGGCTGAATGCCGGCGTGGTGCTCTACGATTGCGCCTCGAATTTCCGCGCCCATACGCATCCTCCCCGCGATTTCGCCGCGAGCGAGCGAAGGCTGTTGGCCCTGTCCGACCAAGTGGTCTGCGATTCCGACTTCCTGTACGACCAAAAAAAGGCCGAGCATTCGCATGTGGAAAAAATCCACCAAGGCGTGCCCGATGATTTCTTCCATCTACCCCCCCCGAAGGAGACCTGGCGCGACTTCGCCTATTACGGCACCTGGAGCCGCGATCTTGACGCCCGGTTCGTCGACGCGCTGGCCGCGGACGGTTTCGCCGCGACGGTTCGAGGCTTCACGAAAGGCGACGCCCCCTTGCTGTCGTCCCCGGTCCGCCGCCTGCCGCCGGTGCCGCGCGGCGAGGTCGCCGCGGGACTGGGCCGGCACGAGGGCTTCCTCCTTCCCTACCGGCTGACGCCGTTCCTCATGGGCGTCATCCCCGCCAAAATCTACGAGTGCCTGGCAACGGGCCGGCCGGTCATCGCCACGCCCCTGCCCTCGCTGAAGGCGTTGGAAGGCCTGATCTATATCGGGGAAACGCCGAAGGATTGGGTGCGCATCGCCCGCGCCTTGCCGCGGACCGAAACTCCCGAACTGCGGCGCCGCCGAATCGAAATGGCTCGCGCGCACTCGTGCGAAGCGGAATTCCGCCGCTTTGCCGCGTCTTTGACGGGCGCGCGCGCGCGGCGGAACGAAAACGCCGCTCCCGGGCTCGACGCGGTGATGCTCTCGCCGGTTCCTTGGTCGCGCGCGCCGCAGGCGCGCCGCACCGAGGCCGCCGCCTGGGCCGCGTCGGGACGCCGCGTGTTCTTCGTCGAACTGGGCGGCGAGCGCGGCTGGACGCGCCGGCTGCGCCGCGCGCTGTTCGGACCCGGCCGCGCCGAAGTCGAGAGCCTCCCATCTGGCGTGGAACTCGTGACGGCTCTGTTTTTACCCGCGACCAGACGCCTGTTCCGCGAGGCCAACGCCGCGCTGTTGGCGCCGCGCCTCGTCGACCTTCTTCACGATCGCGGCCTCGGCGAAACCTTCGCCGCCGTCCGCAACGGCCCTTCACCTCACTCCGCAGCGTTTTTGGACAAGCTCCGCCCCGCGCTGGTCCTGAGCGCGGAATCCGACTCGCCCCGGAGCGCGGAGCTGATGGCCGCCGCGCGGGCGGCGCATCCGCGCGCCGAATCTCCCGCCGAGGCCGAGAGGCTTCCGGCCTTTCTGAGCGGCCTGGGTTGGATCGGGATCCTTTACGGTTTCGCGAAGGTTTCCATCTTCCTCACGCAGATGATCGCCGGCCGCTGGCTGGGGCCGGCGGAATACGGCCGCGCCAATCTGGCGCTGGCCGCCGCCGCGTACCTGCAGATCATTCCCATGCTGGGCTTTCCGACCGCCATGGGCAAGTATCTGGCGTCCGAGACGGAGGAGGCAGCCCGGGGACGATTCGTGTCCACGGCCCTGGCGGCGTTCGCCGCCTGGATGCTGCTGTGTCTCCCTTTCCTGATCGCCGCTCACCGGGCTCTCGCCGGGCTGCTCCACCTGCCGGCCGGGATTTTCGTGCCCGCCCTTTTCCTGGCCGTGGCCAACGCCGTGTACGTGGTGGTCGCCAGCCCGCTTCTCGGCCTCAAGAGGTTCGCCCACCGCGGCCTCGTCGAGACGGCCTACGGCCTGAGCGCTCCGCTGGCCCTGCTGACGGCGGTCTACCTCTTCGGCCCGACCTACGGGGCGATGATCGGGGCTCTCGGCACGGCGTTCCTGATCGGCGCCGTTTACGCGCTGTGGTGCCAGCGGCGCTATCTGATCCCGGCGTTCGAACCCAAGGTCCTGGAGACGGTGTGGCGCTACGCGGCCGTCGCCTCCCTGAACCTGCTCGCCGTCGCATTCGTCCTGGCCCCGGCGCGCTTCATCCTCCACGCGCGCCGAGGACCCGAGGAGGTCGGCCTCTTCAGCGCCTACTTCACCGCGACGATCCAAATCGCCCTCGCTTTGCTCTACATGCTCCAATCCGTCATCGTGCCCATGGCCAGCGATCCGCGCGGCCAGCAGGAGACCTGGGAACTGATCAAGCGCCGGGCGTTGCCGACCTTGCTCGGCGCGTGGCTGATCTTCATCATCGGGCTGATCGGCGCCTTGGCGATCTTCGGGCGCAAGTATCCCCTGCGCTGGGACTGGGCGTTCGCGTTCTCCGCCGCCGCGGCTCTGGCGTTGGCCCATGGGACGTTGTCGGCCCTCTACTCCGCGCGCGACTTCTCCGGGTTGAGGATTTCCGTGGGCGGCGGACTCCTGACGGGCTTCCTCAACGCCGCTTTGGCGGCGGCGCTGATTCCCCGTCACGGCGTCTCGGGCGCCGCCGCGGCCCTGGTGGCCGGCTTCGCCGCCGGACTCGTCTTTTTCGTCGCGGCGCGGCGACTCGAGCGCGCATGAAGCCCGCTCGCGCCGCGGCGGGATTCGTCGGCGCGGCCCTCGCCGCCGGCGCGTGGCACATCCTGCGAAACGCGGCTCCGCCCGCCTGGGACGACGCCTGGTACCTCGAGATCAGCTTCCGGCTCTTTCAGGCCCTGAGTCACGGTCCGGCGGCTTTCGCGCGGGAGTATATCTCGGCGTTTCATTTTAAAGCGCCGCTCATCAGCCTTCTGCCGCTGCCTCTCTACGCCTTCGCCGGACCAGGCGAACGGATCGCCGTCTGGACCAGCCTGGCGGCACACGGCGCGACGTGCGCGCTCGTGTTCCAGGCGGCGCGTTCGCTTTGGCCGGAGCATCCCCGCCGAGACGAAATCGCGGCCTTGTCCGCGTGCGTCGTGGCGCTGACTCCGCTCCTGTACGGCCTTTCGCGGTTATTTCTCGTCGAGTCGATCCTCACGGCGCTCGTCGCTGCCTCGATTTGGCGTTTGGCCGCGAAGCCCGGGCGCCGCTACGGCGTCGAATTGGGCGCCTTGTTGGGCTTCGGCATGCTGGCGAAAGTGATTTTTCCTTTATATCTCGCCGGACCCGTCTGGCTTCGGCGACGTCAGCTTCTTCCTTTTGCCGGAATGATCGTGATCGTCGGCGCGTTGGTGGCGGGGACGTGGTACGCGTTCAATCTCCCGTACGTCCTGGGCTTCGCGTGGAGCGCCGGGTTCGGACGCGTGGCGAAGGATTACGCCCGGCACGCGTCGGGCCCGCTGGCCCATCTCGCCGGTTTCGTCGGGACGGCGGCCGGCCAAGCGCTCTCCTGGCCTCTGAGCGCCGCGGGAACGGCCGTGGCCGCCGCGGCGGCCGCCGCCGCGCGCCGCGTCCGGCTCGACGAGGGCTCCCGCCTGGTTCTGGCGTGGACCGCGCCCCTGCTGGTTCTGGCCGTGGGCGTCAACCAGGAGGTCCGCTTCGTCGCTCCCTTTCTTCCCGCCCTGGCCCTATTGGCCGCGCGCGCGGCCATGTCGTTCGACGCCCGCTCCGCCCGGCGAGCGGCCGCGGCCGCGCTTCTCGCCGCCGGGTCGTTCGTTTTCGTCCGGCAGACCTTCCTCTTCCCGAAAAGCGAGGCGCTGGCCTACTGCGGCGCCCCGTCGGCCGACACGGGTTGGGATCGCGCCGCTTTGGTCGAGCAGCTGGCCAAGGACGCCGGCGCGGGAGCGACGGCGGCCGTCGCGCTGGAGCACCCGCTCCTCAACGCCAACAACTTGTCGTCGCTGGCCGCCGCGCGCCGCCTGCCGCTGCGGTTCGTGAACGTCATCGCCGGCGGGAACACTTTGGAGGACGCCCTCATTCGCTTGAAGGACAAGGGCGCCGACCGCCTCATCCTCGTGACCGGCGTGCCCGAGTCGCAGCTGCCCGCTTTCGCCAACGGCCCGGACGCGGGACTGGCCGCAGCCGTCGCCTCCGGCCGGCTTCCCGCGCGCGAAACGGGGCGCGTCGCGCTGGCGCCGGGAATCACGGCGGTCGTTTATAGGATCGCCGGGGGAATGTGATAGACTGGGCCCGGCGTTCCCCTCTCATCATGACTCCGCGCCGCGCCCTCGCCGTTTCGCTGGCCGCCCTGGCTTTCGCCCTGCCGCTGTCCATCGCCGGGACGAATATCGCGCTCGGGATTCTGACCTTGGCGCTTCTTTGGTCCCTGTCCGCCGACGATGGGGGATCGTGCGCCGCCCTGCGCGCCGCGCTCCGCTCCCCCGTCTTCGCCGCCCTGGCCGCCTACGCCGCCTGGGAGGCGATCTCCGCGTTGGGCGGCGTCGATCCCGCGGCTAGCCTGGGTCTCTGGCCCAAGGACCTTCATAAGATCTGGGTGTTTTTGGCCGTTTGGGCGGCGCTGGCGGAGGCGGGCGACGGGCTCGTCGCGCCCGCGATGGGCGCCGGTCTGGGGCTTCACGCTTTGGTCGGCCTTGTCCAAGGCCTCACGGCGCTGTTCGACCGAACCGGCGCCGTTCGCGCCCACGGCTTCGTTCATCCGGTGACCTACGGAGAAATATTGGGCCTGGGACTGATCGCGGCCGCCTCGTTCCTGGCCCGTCCGGGGCGCGCGCTGGGAACGCCTGTTCAGCGGCGCTCCGCCTTCGCGTTCATCGCGTTGATGAGCGTCGCTTTGATTCTCAACGAAACCCGCGCCGTCGCCCTCGCGCTGGCCGCCGCGTTCGCGGCGGTTTGCCTCATAGAGGCGCGCTGGCGCCGCCGCGCGCTCGCCGCGGCGCTGGTCGTCGTCGGCGTCTTCGTTCTGTGGGAAGTCATGCCGACCGGAGGGAGGAATCTACGGACCCTTTTCGCCGACACTCCTCAAACCGAGTCGCACCGCTCGCGTCTGATCCTCTGGGACATCGCTTGGAACGCGGGCCTCGAGCATCCGGTCTTCGGCCTGGGTTCCGGGCAGTACAAAACGGCGTTCATCGCCGCGCATACCGAACCGCTGGACGGCCAGACCGTCTGGAGCAACGCCCACAACTTGTACCTTCACCAGCTCGCGGAACGCGGCTTCCCCGGCCTGATCGCGATCCTGGCCGTGCTCGGGGCCATGGCCGCCGGCGCCTGGCGCGCGGCGAAAGACCGCGCCGATGCCTGGGCTTTGGCGGCCTGGGCCGCCTCCGCCGCGTTTTTCCTGATGAACATGACCGAAACCGCCTGGCAGACCGAACAAGTCGGGACGCTCTTCCTCTTCCTGTGGCTTCTGGGCGCGGGTCCGCGACGGAGCCGGGAAATCCTATAATGGCCTCCGTGGCGAAAACCCTCTCCATCCTGATCCCGGTCTTCAACGAGAAGGCGACCGTCCTCGAGCTGTTGCGCCGCGTCGAGGAAGTCCCGCTGTCTTTGAAAAAAGAGATCGTGATGGTGGACGACGGCTCCACCGACGGGACCCGCGAGATTCTCCGAGGTCTCGGCGGGCGGGCGACCGTGGTCTTCCACCCGGACAATCGCGGCAAGGGCGCCGCGCTGCGCACCGCCATCGAGCGCGCGACCGGGGACGTCCTGATCATCCAGGACGCGGACTTGGAATATGACCCGTCCGACTATCCGGGCCTTCTTGTTCCGATCCTGGATGGACGGGCGGACGTGGTGTACGGCTCCCGCTTCCTGGGCGGCCCTCACCGCGTCCTCTTCTTCTGGAACTATTTCGCGAACAAGCTCTTCACCTTGATGGCCAACGTCCTCTACAACGTGAACCTCAGCGACATGGGGACGTGCTACAAAGTCTTCCGCGCCGACGTCCTGAAGACGATCCCGCTGGTCAGCGAACGCTTCGGCATCGAGGCCGAGATCACCGCGAAGATCTGCAAGCGGCATCTGCGCATCTACGAGACCCCGATCTCTTATTCCGGCCGCACCTACGCCGAAGGCAAGAAGATCACCTGGGTGGACGCCTTCTCGTACATCTGGTGCCTCGTGCGCTACCGTGTCGCGGACTGAAATCCGGGCG
>JAGWMT010000003.1 GCA_028871595.1 Elusimicrobiota bacterium | reverse complement strand
GGTTGCCGCCGCCGCGGACGGCCCGCTGGCGCGCGCCGGCGCGTGGCTGTCGCGCGTGACGGGACGCGCCGCCGACACACCCGCCGACGCAGCCGCGGCCGCGCCGGCGGCCGGGGCAACGTCGGGCGCCGCCCGCTCCCGGGCCGACGCCGAGTTCCGCAGGCTCACGGGCGAGAAGCCGGACGCCGCCCGCGCCGAGCTTCCCGACGCCGCCGTCGCCGGAGCGGAAGCCGGCGCGCGGGCCCCGGCCCTGGCGCCGGCCGGGCGCTTCGCGGGCTTGGTCCAGGCCGAGGAACGCGTCCGCGGCTCGGCCAAGGGCCGCGCCCCGCATCTGCGCCTCCTGCGCGTGTCCGTGGACCTGCGCGGCTCCGGCGCGCGCTGGAGCTTCGCGTACCACGCGCCCGCGCAGAAGCGGATCCTGACCTACGGCGCCAAGGGCGTGGAGAGCCGCAAGCTGGGCCACGGCGAAAAGCCGGTCATGCTGCGCCAGGACGAACTGGCCTCCGTGGAGCTGGACCGCGATCTGCTGGCCGTGAAGGCCGCCAATCCCGGCTTCGCTCCGGTGCGCGGCGAGGTCCTGCCCCGGGCCGCCGGCGGCTTCGTGGTGATGTTCTACGACGCGAAGGGGCGCTCGCTCAAAGCTCCGGCGCCCGCTCCCGCCGCGGCCGTCGAGGTCCCGACCCCCGTGGAAGCGCCGGCCGCCGCTCCCGCGCCGCCGGTCGAGACGCCGGCCGCCGCCGCCGCGCCGATCCCGTCCAAGTACGTGTACGAGAACTTCCTGGGCTTCCGCACGGTGCGCGGCGTCACGCGCGATCCGGCGCTGGGACGCCTGCCCGCCAACGCGGACGTGCCCCGCATCATCGCCCAGATCTCCGGCCAGTTCGGCATTCCCCGCGCGGACGTCCTGAAGCTGGCCTCCAAGTTCCGCCTGGACGAGACCAGCCCCCGCGGCGCGTGGCTGGCGGTGTACGACCGCCTGCAGGCCGCCAACCGCGACCACTTCAAGCGCTTCGACTCGAAGAAATACGACGGCTGGTCCAGCTTCCGCGAGCTGGCCAACCGCTCCTACCCGAAGGGCTGGCGTGGAGCTCTCCTGAGGGCCTCGGAACTGCACAAGGCCTTCCTGGGCGCGGCGATCCGCTTCCCGTACCACCTGTTCGACATGTTCCTGTTCGGCTACTTCCGCCAGGCGATCTCCTTCGAGTTCTTCCATTCCGGCGAGGACTTCCTGAGCCTGGCCAAGGAGAAGGACATGGCGCGCAAATGGCTGGAGGCCTCCCTCCGCCAGCAGGGCTTCTACGGCTCCGGCGCGCTCGCCGGCGTGCGCGAGAACGTCTGGTACCGGCAGGCCGAGCGCTGGTTCCTGACCCCGCTGGCCAAGCCGCTGGCCACCTTCCTGGTCCGGCGCCTGACCTTGGCGGTGATGAGCGCGGTGGCGATGGGCCTGCTCGGCGCCTTCGCGCCCGTCCTGCCGCTGTCCTTCGCCCTGACGTCCCTGCCGCTTCTCGGTCCCGCCCTCGTGTGGATTCTCAACGGCGTGCCGCTGGCCGCCGCGGCCATCCCGTTCGTCGGTCATTTCCTGGCGCCGGTCGTCTCGGCGGCGGTCGGCGCGCTGGCCAAGGACCTGATCCTGGGACCGCTGCTGAGCACGGCCATCCTCTCCACCTTGCTCACGTTCCCCGCGGCCGCGCGCGAGCGTCTGGCCGCGGAGCGGGACCTCCACCCGATCACGCCGTCGACGCCCGGGGAGCTGTTCCGCGCCGTCGCCGGGACGCTGGGGACCTGGACGTTCTGGCGCTCGAACCTGAAGTCCTTCTTCGGGCTGGCGACGGTCGGCGCCGAGATCTCGGGGATCATGACCTACGCGGGGCAGATCGACGCGTTCGTGGACCCGGGCTTCAAGGCGGTGACCGGCCACAACGTCGGCCTTTTCGAGAAGATCGGCGCCGCCGTCGAGCGGCCGAAGGGCGCAAGCCCCATCCCGTTCGGCGGGGCCATCACCTGGGGCAACGTTCTTCTTCTCAAGCTCCAGGACGCGACGGGCTTCCACGTCTCCGAGGCGGTGATGGGCGCGGCGCTGGGCTTCAAGAGCTTCCTGGGCTTCGAGGGCGCCGCCGACGCCGCCCACGTCACGGCGGCCGGCGTCGTCCACGCGGCGGAGACGCGGGACGGCGCCAAGATCCCGTTCGACGGCGACCTGTGGAAGAAGTCTCCCGCCGAGGCCGCGGCGCGCATCAAGCAGTTGGCCGCCTCCGCGGGCGGCCTGGACGGGGAGCTGGCCGCGGTCAAGGACCAGATGAGCAAGCTGCGCGCGCGCCTGGGCGACAAGCAGGCCCAGCTGGCGCGTCTGCAGAAACTGAGCAATCCCGTGACGCCCGCCGAACGCGCCGAGTACGAGGCCCTGCTCAAGCAGCTGTCGGCCAAGCGCAGCCAGTCCTACGTGGAATCCAAGCTGGCGGAGCGCAACGACCTGCTGCACCCCGCGGACGACAAGGCCGGCGATGAATTGCGCCGGTTGAAGGCCTTGCAGGAAAAATACCGCCAGTCCCTGCCCCCGCCGCCGCCGGACCGCAACGGCGTGTGGGAACAGCTGGCCACGCAGGAAGCTTCCTATAAAGCGCTGTCGGCGCGGCTGACCAGCTTCGCGGACGGCGGTTCGGCCACCGACCAGGGGCCGGTGCCCAAGCTGGACCCGCGGGTCCGCGACCAGATCGTCAAGCTCGTGGGGGAGATCGAGAATCAGCGCGCCGAGGTCCAGGCCGAGATGAGCCAGCGCGACGCGACCCAGGGGCTGATCCGCGCCGCCAACCAGATCCGCAACCACGCCCTCAATGAGCGCCGCAACGGGCAGGACATGCTCCGCTTCCACACCGATTTCGCCAAGCTGGCCTCGGTGATGGACCTGGCCCTGGCGCTCAACGAGATCGGCGCGGCCGAGGCGGCCATCAACCAGATGATGGCCCTGCTCGCGGCCAAGCGCGCGGCGATCACCGCCTCCCAGCAGGCCAACCAGCAGGGCCAACAGACCTCCGCGGCCAATCAGGCCCAGGTCACCCAGTGGAACGCCGACGCGGCCGCCACCCTGGCGGCCGACAAGCAATCCATTCAGGACATGGTGGACCAGCAGACCGAGGCTCAGATGGCGGCCCAGCGCTCCGGGGACTTCCAGCAGAAGATGTCGGGCTTCCTGGCGGCGGTCAACGCCATGGACCGCGGCACCAGCCCCGACGCCGCGACGCAGTACCAGAAGAACCTGAACTTGATCGCGCAGGTCGCGCAGTGGCGCCAGAGCGGCAACCCCAACGACCCGACGGCGTTCTCGGTGAAGCAGTTCCAGGACGATCTGACGACGGTCGATTCCTATCTTCAGCAGGCCCAGGACGGGCTGGGCAAGATCAAGGCCATCCCCGTCGAATTCGCGTCGGCGCTGGTGGTCGAGGTCCCCGGCCCCCAGGTCAACACCAACAACCCTTCCAAGGCCCAGATCATGCAGATCCTGGCCGATCGTAGGACGTACTGGCAACAGCAGTTGACCACCTACCAGAACGACTTGAATCAGGTCAACCAGTTGATGGATCCGAATCACCTGGTCGTCGACGAATTCGGCATGGCGCACGGCTACAATCAATCCACGGTCAACATGGCCACGTTGCACGCCGGCAATCCGGCGGCCGGTTCGAAGGTCGACGCGGTGGCCGATTTCGCCCAGCTGGACCAGATCGCGGCGGAGCTCAACAGCGTGAGCGGCTCCCACATCCCCATGCTGTCGGGGCTGTCCTTGACCGACGCGCAAAACGCGATCAAGACCTACGGCGACGCCTTGAAGGGCGTGAAGTTCCCGGGCGGCACCGTCACGCCGGCCATCCACCAGGCCGAGATGGACCTGATCCTGGCCGCTCAGCTCACGCCCATGGCGGCGCGCGCCGTGATCAACTGGTCCGTGGACCAGGCCACGATCGACACGTTCAACACCGCCAAGGCCCCGGGCGGGGCGCTGACCGTGGCCCAGCAGGGCCTGACCGGCGTGGTGAACATGCTCAACGCCGTGCTGGCCGACGTGGACGCGGACGTGGCGTTCGAGAACACCGGGGCGCACGGCGGGCAGGAATTGATCGACCGCAAGACGGCGCTGCTCACCAATCAGGTGACGCCGGCCCTGACCCAGGCCAAGTCCATGCTGAACACCTTGATCGCCTACCAGCAGACGTCGATCCAGGATGTCTCCGGAGCGGACAGCCAGTACCGCGCGTTGTTCACCAGCGAACAGACTTTGCTGACCCAGACGCAGGAGCTCTACAATAAAACGCTGCCCTGGGCCCTGGCGAGCTTCGGCGGCTCGGTGACCGACGTGCCGGGGTCGCTGGCCAGCATCGCGACGTGGAAAGCCTCCCTCCAGAAATACGTCGACGGCTACACGGACGCGACCGGAAAACACGAGGGCATCACCGAATACCAGAAAGACATGGTGGACCGGCAGTGCCAGACCGGCTGCTCGCGCACGGAAAGCCTCTACGGCGAGACCCAACCCTACAGCCTGCCGATGAAGATCTCCCAGTACGGCGCGGAACAAGCGACGCGCGCCCAGGAGCTGAACGTGCAGGACGCCCAGATCAACGAGATCCTGGGCAAGATCCAGACCTTGTCGGGCGGAAAATACAACCTGTCGGCCTATATGCTCCCCACGGGCGTGGGCACCGACGCGGCCAGCGCGGCGCGGGTGCAGGCCCTGGTGGACGCCAACACCATCCCGAACCTGGGAGACCAGCTCAAGCAGATCGCCGCCGCGGAGAACACGGGCGGCTCCGGCGTCACGATCAACGCCGGCGGCGGCGGCGGCACCGTGCCGATCGGCACTCAACCCAGCCCCACCATCTCGAACGGATCGCAGATCGCGCTGCTCGCGCTGGACGCGGCCAAGCGCCTGGTGCCGTCCAGCCTGGCCCAGCCTTCGGGCGCGCCGCAGGCCTACGCGGTCGCTCGCTACCTGTACTCGAAGTCCGTCGCCGCCGCGGCGCAGGACGCTCTGACCAACCAGGTTCCCAAGGCGGTGACCTTCCTGCAGCACGCCTCGGCGGCCCTGGGCGGGGCCATCTCCCAGACCAGCCAGGACGTCGCGTTCGTGAACTCGAACGGTTCCAGCGAGTCGCCGGACGCCCTGTACGCGCGCAAGGTGGCGCTGTTCAACTCCCTGAACGCGTTCCTTTCCGAGGGCGTCGCGTTCTACGGCGTGAAGACCACCTGGGACCAGGGTTCGACGGACACCATCAACCAGATCAACACCTACTACAACTCCCTGAACACCATCTACACCAGCGGGTCCACGGTCAACACCAACGAGCTCACCGCGCTGGACACCATGCAGAAGGCGCTCCAGGACACGTACAACAGCCTGGACGCGACCAAGCAGAAGGTGACTTCGTGGATGTCCCAGCTCAATCCGAAGGAGCAGAGCGCGCTTCGCCGCGTCAGCGACGACGTGTCCACCATCCAGGACAAGACGCGCGCGGTGCTGGACGCGAACATCAACTGGCACGACCTGGAAGACCAGCTCAAGCGCTCGCAGACCATCATCTCCGCCGGCCTCACGCAGACCGACGAGAAGCAGCAGCAGCTCGCGGCCCTGTTGAACAATCCCGACGTCCAGGACTCTCTGCCGCCCGACCTGGTCAAGCGCATCGAGGATCTGCGCATGAACCGCAGTGCGTGGAGCATGAGCGGTCCCGGCGGCAACACGCAGGCGCTGGTCATCAAGAAAAGCGAGTTCTCCTCCTTCCTGGACGCGACCTTGGGCATGCTGACCCAGGGTTCGCAGGCGCTGGCGCATCAGGACGTGGCCGCGATCAAGGGGGACCTGCTGAACAACCCCCAGGGTTTGGCGGCCTTCATCCCGGGCTCCAGCATCATGAACTTCGGCGACAACGCGGACGGGTTCTACCTGGTCTATCAGTCCCGCTTCGCGGTCCCCAACGGACTGGAGACCGGGAACTGGGTCACCTTAGGCAACGTCGCGCAGCTGTGGGGCAACAACGTCAGCCTCAACGGCTACGCGTTCTCCAGCCCGCCCAGCTCCGGCGGACAAAACGCGCCGTACGGCGACAAAGGCGTGGAAGTCCAGGTCGAGTCCCTGCAGAATCGCTCCTCGGTCAACTATCTGAACGTGGACCTGCACCGCTTCGCCTTCGACATCCCGTCCGACAACTCGGTGGCCGCCAACGCCGGCGAGAGCCGCCTGATGGTCTTCGACGATTACGCGATGATGCTGCTGGGCGACAAGCTGTACGTGGGTCTGGCGGGTTACGGGGACGCCGCCTTGAACAGTCCCGGCAGCCATCCTTATTATTACGGCGGAAACGTGAAGACGTCGTTGAAGCTGACCGAGGTGATGAGCCTCAACGCGTCCCAGCAGGAGCTTTTCGCGAAGGACCCCCGCCAATTCCTGGAGAACGTGAACCTGGACTTCACCGGCTACGATCCCACGCTGAATCAGAACTTCCCGGTGGCGGCGTCGGGGGATAAGAAATCCTTCTCGCGCACGCAGATCGGGCCCCACTTCGACCTCAACCGCCTGATGCACCCCGGCGGCGGCGGGGACACCTTCTCGGTGGACTTGTTCTACGCCAAGACCGCGGGGACCGACGACATCAACCAGCAGTCGGTCGGCGCCACGATCCTGAAGGGTTTCTCCATCAAGAACGACCAAGGCAAGACTTGGCTGCAGATCGACAACCGCCTGAACGGGGAGGTCGGGCAGCAGGCGAACACCTTGGGCGACCGCCTGTCCTTCACCTTGCCGGACAAGGGCATCACCTTGAGCGGCGAGGGCCAGATCATCGGCGGCAAGAGCACGCACTTCGCGGAGATCTCGAAGAAGACCGGGGACAACACCACCATCGCGCTGGGCTACGGCTCGCAGTACATCGGCCAGCCCGACCGCCTGTCGGTCACGATGAACACCTCGTTCACGCTCGCCCAGCTCTGGCAGAGCGTGGCGGACAACTCCGCCAAGGCCCTGCAGGGCGGCGAGACGCTGAAGGCCTTCAACGCGGACATGGCCGACTTCTTCAAGTCGGGCTCGAAGGACTCCCGCACCGTCGCCGAGCTCAGCAGGGTCTACGAGGCCGACGTGGCCCGCAAGCTGATGTCGCAGGACATCGGCACCTTGACCAAGGACATCCAGGACCTGCGCAAGGCCGGGGCGTTCATGGACAACACCCGCGTGCGCGGCATGGTGGGCTTCACGTCGCAGTCCGTCTCCAACGACCCCGCGGAGCTGGCCGTCGGCGGCGGCTTCACCGTCGGCACCTACACCGAGATGACGTTGACCAAGACGCAGAAGGCGCTGATCGACTCCAAGGCGGCCTCGCTGTACCGCGAGGGCATGCGCCTGCAGGACCGCCTGGTCGAGATCACGAAGGACTGGCAGTCGGCGGTCGTGGACCTGGCGCAGGCGCAGTGGGACTACAAGCTGGCCGCGTTCTCGGTGCAGAACGCTCCGTCCGAGTCCGTGCGCCGCGAGGCCGAGACCAACATGGCCGCCGCCGCGGACCGAGTGCATCAGGCCCTGCTTCGCTACAACTCGATGACCGGCCGCGACGCCACCGCGGATTCGCCCCTGGCGAACCTGAACGCCGGGGATCTCCAGCAGTTGATGGGCAACATCCGCTCCTTGATTACCTCGCCGGACCGCTACCAGAAGATCCTGGGCGGCTTGGACCAGTCGGAGCTGGCGAAGGCCCTGGGCCCCACGCCGTTCAACGCCATGGACTGGATCCCGTGGGTGGATAAATTCTCGCTGGGCTTCGGCGTGCAGTACCAGGACATGATGGCCAACCAGGTGCTGACCGTCGGCGGGTCGGTGCGGCTGCCCATCTACGACCCCGCCTCGAAGGGCGTCAACCACGCGTACGTGGACGAGAACCGGGCCGTCGTCCAGGAGATGGCGCAGGCCTACGAGGACCGCCGTCTGGTGGCGGCCGGCGAGCGCGAGCGCGCCCAGGCGTGGCAGGCCAGCGCCGACGCCGTCGCGCCGCGCGGCCCGGCCGCCGCCCAGCGCATGTCCGACGCGATCCGCGCCTACCGCAACAATCTGATCGGCCCCGACCAACTGCGCGCCGCCTTCGACGGCTGGCGCTGGTACGCGCGCACCACCTTGGAGGCCCAGTCGAACGCGGCCCTGGCCGCGGCCGAAGCCGCCGTGGACGCGCCCCTGCAGCCGAAGACCGCGCTCCCTTCGGGCCCGGCCACGATCTCCTCGTTGTCGGAGGCCTTCGCGCTGGCGGTGGGCAACGCCCACAGCCTCCGCGAGGTCGCCGACCGCTCCAACGCCGCCGAGGAGATGGCCCGGGCGGAGAACCACCGCGTGCAGAAATTCTGGGTGGACATCGGCGTGGGCACCGGCCTGACCGCGAAAGGCCTGGGTTGGATCCCGTCCATCGGCATCACGGGCATTCCCGTCACGCCCGTGTTCGGCTTCGAGCTGAAGCCCGAGGAGCTGCGCGAGCTGCAGGTGACCCAGCACGCGAATCAGAAGGAATACTATGACGCGCTGAAGACCCGCTTGGAGGCGGGGATGGCCGTCCAGTTCTACCAGAACATCGTGGCCTTCCGCTCCGCGCAGACCCGCTTGGCGCTGTACGACCAGGAGGTCCTGCCTCCGCTGCAGTCCGCCGCGGCCGGAGGCGATCCCGACGCCGTCCGCAGGCTGGACGACGCGCGCCTGGGCCGCTCCCAGGCCGCGCTGGCGTTCGGCCAGGCGCGCTCGACCTTGAACCTCCTGCTCGGGCGCGACGCCGCCGCGCCGCTGGACATCACCATCGACCAAAACCAGGCGCTGAGCGCCCTGTCCCGGCTTCTGGCCGACAAGAAGGTCATTCAAACTCAGCGCGACATCCTGGACGCGCGCGTCCGGACCGCGCGCGCCGTCGAGGACATGGTGGACAAGAACCTGAAGGTGGACATCCTCCAGCTGGAGCCGGTGTCCTTGGTGGTGCGTTCGCTGGGCCGGTTGATGGGCGCTCTCACCGACGCTCCCGTCTACAACACCGACAACGCCGCCGCCGCGCGCATCTCCGTGCTCAACGAGGAGCGCGCGCGGGAGGCCTACGACGGACAGCGCGCCGACCAGGCCGCGCTTCTGCGTTCCGAGCTGAACACGGCGCAGAACGACCTGCAGGCGGTCGCGGACAAGACCGACCCGGAGTCGCTGCTCGCGCAGAATCAGGCGTCCGCCAAGATCTATTCTCTGCAGGCCGGCCTGCTGGCCATCGGCGAAAACCCGGCGCGGGCGCCGGTCGTCGCGGACTCGGGCAAGGGAACCATGCCGTCGAGCTGGGCCGAGGCGCGCCGCCGCCTGGCCTCCGCCGAACAGGCCCTGGCGCCTTCGCCCTCATCCGCCGCGCAGGACATCCCCAATCCCGAGGTCCAGGCGCAGCGCTCCGGCGCGTACCTGCGCTACTACTACGCGAACCAGACGCTCGGCCACGTGGCGATCGACAAGAGCTATATCGAAGGCTGGATCGAGGTGCGCCTGAAGGACCCGAACACGCCGCCCGAGGTCCTGCTCGCGTTGGCCAAGCTCCGGGACGACAAGGCCGAGCGGATCTACAGGACCCAGCTGGTGGGCGCCGCGGCGAAGGCGGACGTACTCTCCGCGAAGTTCGAGGCGGACGTCCGCTTGCTGCGCTGGCTGGACCGCCAGGGCGCGGCCGCGTCCGGCATGGACGGCTTCCGTCAGGACCTGGCGCGCCGGCTGGGTTTCGAGCGCGACCGCATGGTCTCCCTGTTGGGCCTGCCGCCCGCCACCACGCTCCAGACCCTGGTGGCCCTGGTGCCCGACGACGCCAGCCCGAAGGCCGGACTTGAGGACTTGGCTTCGAACCTGATCTCGGACATCCGCAAGCGCCAAATCGACTCGGTGCGCCGGACCTTGTTCGAGGACGGCCTGCCCGCGGAATTCGGCTCCGAGGACGACCTGATGCAGCAGATCAAGGCCAACACCATCGCCGAGCGCATGAGCTATAAGGGCTTCACGCCCGTGGCCGCCGCGGGGGTGTTCCGCGGCCAGACCATTTTCGGCGGCTACCTGGAAGCGCCCGATCCTCGCGACATCGAAAAGGCGCTGGAGAACGTGATGTCGGACGTCCTGCGCAAGCAGATGGAGAGCGACGGCCGGCTCAAGGAGCTCTCGCTGCACCTCAATCAGTTGATGAGCCAGGTGTCCGACGGCGCCAAGGAGCTGGAAGCTCAGCGCCGCGAGATCGAGGCGGCGGAGGGGGACTTGAAGGCGCGCGCCGCCGTCAAGGGCATGAACGCGCCGGAGACGGCCGCGGCCCAGCAGCGCCTGATCGACGCCTGGTCGCGCTTCTCGGCCACCATGGTGGACACCAAGTCGGCGTTCATCTCCTTGGTCACCGAGCTGGAGGCGCTGGGCCAGGGCTCGGCGGGGACCTTGCGGCCCCTGCAGACGCCGCTGCGTTTCGAGCCGCGCTCGCTCCGCCGCGATTCCCGCTCCGAGCTTCTCGACTTCTGGACGGAGAAGATGGCCGACCCCGGCTTCGAGAACGCGTCGGACGACCTGCTGGCGAAGACCGGCGCGGCCGTTCCCGCCGACGCGCGCGCGCGCATCCGCGCCGCGGCGGCGCTGTACCGGCAGGCCATGAAGGACGCCGACGCCGTGCGCAGCAACGACTTCGACGAGAAGGAGACGGTCGCGCTCCTGATCAAGACCGACGTCGAGGGCAAGCGCCTGGCCCTGCGCGCGGAGATCGGCCGCGCGGTGGCGGGCCTGGGCGCGCTGGACCCGCGGTCCGGTCCCGCGGCGGCGCAGATCATCGCCTTCTTCCGCGCCGAGGCGGAGAAGGCCGCCGCCGCCGCCGGCTCCGACCGCCAGCAGAAGCGCGCGGTGCTGGCCGAGCTGCGCGAGACGTTCTGGAACGCCACCACGCCCACGCCCGAGGCCGAGGCCGCCTTCCGCCGCCTGGCGCCGCTCGAGAAGGCCATGGACGACGCGCGCGAGTCCCTGCTGACCGACTACCTGGCCGACGCGGGGGACAACCCGAATAAGTTCGTGCTCCGCGATCTCCAATTGGACGCGTATCTGAAGGCGCAATCGGCCTTCGACGCCGAGCTGGCCCGGACGCTGGAGCTTCCGGCCTTCAAGAACGACGACGGCATGGTGCGGGTGCTCGACGGCGTGTACGACGTCCGCGCCTCCCTGGGCCGCGCGGTGGATCAGGCCAAGTCCGGCCGGGGCATGGCCGCGCTCGACGCGCTGATCATGCTGGAGAAGACGCGCCTGCGCGCGGCGCAGTGGGGCGGACGGCCGCCGTCGGAAATCGACCGCGTCGGCGAGTCCCTGCAGAACCTGCGGGACATGAAGGCCCGTTGGACGAGCGGAGCCTTGGGGCAGGACGAGTTGCAGCCGTTGTACGCGCTGACGCGCCTGGACGGGGGCAAGCGCACCTGGTCGGTGGACCAGTGGATGACGAAGTCCGAGGTGGAGGCCAACCTCCATCGCGATCCGAAGGCGCCTCTTCAGCCCGGCGAGGTCGCCATCGTGGAGCGCAACGGCGGCCTGTTCGTGGACGGCGTGCCCGGCAACCCCGGCGCGCGCTACGAGCTGATCGGGGGCGTGGACGTGGCCGCGGCCATGCGCGACGGCTCCCGGCAGAAGGTGACCGACGACGTCGCGGCCGCCGATCTGTCGGCGCGCATGAAGGACTCGGACTTCGTCGCGGTGGGCAACCCGACCGTCAAGACGGACGGTCTGACGTTCGACCAGGTCTTCGGCGACCGCGGCCTGCACGCGCAGGGCCGCGTCTTCTTCTTCAGCTCCGATCCGAAGGATCCCGAGGGCCATGCCCTGCACCCGCTGGTCGCGCTGTCCCGCCCGCCGGAGCAGGTCGTGATGATGGTGTACGGCGGCGACCAGCCCCTGAAGCGCGACCGTTTCCCGACGCTCCGCAGCCTGACCGAGTCCGACCAGGCCGGCGCCTTCCGCCGTCTGGTCGTGTCGCCCGCCGGCGCGGCGCAGCTGGCCGGACACGCGGAGAAGTACAAGGACGCCCAGCTGCGCCGCGGCTGGGTCGAGGTGAAGCTCAACAGCTTCGGCTTCGCCCGCGACGCCGACGGGCGCGTGGCCCAGCTCTACCGCACGCAGGACGACTTCCAGGCCCAGTGGAAGGCCTTCGACCACGCGGAGCGCGACCTGGCCGACGCGCGCGCCGCGCTGACCGCCGCGAAGGCCGACGAGGCCGCGCGCAAGGCCGACGCCGACGCGGCGAAGGACGCGTTCGCCGCCGCCACGCGCCGCTTCCAGTCCGCCCGCGCCGACAAGTCCGCGCGGAGCGCCCTGGACAAGGCCTCCAAGCCGTACAAAGAGGCCGGCGACAAGTACCGCGAGGCCCAGGCCACGACGGTCAACGCCGCCAAGGCCGTGGACGACGCCGTGGCCACCTTGGACCACTCCAAGTCGTGGACGTTGTACCGGACGTCCGACCTGGACCTGGGGCTGGACGCGGCGCAGGACGTCGTCAGCGCGCACGCGCCGGCGGCGCGCGGCGCCCTGGGCCTGGCCGATCAGATTCCCGGCGGCGGCCCGGAGGAAAGCCGCGTGACGGGGACGTTGTCGGCGGCGGTGGTGGATGAGGACGGCCGGGTGCTTCGCCATTACGGCTCGGACGCCGAGGTGGACAAGGCCGCGGCGGGCTGGAAGCTGGTGTCCTACGCGCCGGACGGCGACGTCAGCGCCCGCGTCGCCGACGACCGGGTGTCCACCAAGGTCCGCCTGAGCCATTACGAAGAGGATTCCCTGCCGGTCCTGCTGTCCGAGCGCTACTTGATCGAGCGTCTGGACGAGAGCAAGTCGCGCCTGGGCACCGCCAACCACTGGGCGATCATGCCGTACAACTGGGGCAACATCCTGCTCGAGATCCCGCGCGGCGTCGTGCAGGCCCCGATCGAGCTGATCGGCGGCCGCGATCCGAACTCCCAGCACTACCTGGGCCGGGCGATGATGTACAAGACCGAAGGCGGGGAGACCGAGCACCACGGGTTCTTCCGGACCGTTCTCGGCTGGGTGGACGTCCTCGACCTCCTGCCCGATCCCGTCGCGCGCTACTACGATCCCAGCCAGTTCCCCGACGAGGTCAAGGTCGCCTCGCCGCTGAGCCCGGGCCGCATCCTGGCCGACCTGAAGCCGCGCGACACGCGCGACGGCAAGACCTACGACGTGACGTTCGGCAGGGTGGCCATGGCGCGCGAGGCGCGCCAAGCCTCCGAGGACCTGGACGCGGCGCGCGAGCGCACGCTGTCCCGCTTCAACGGCGGCGTCGAGGAGACCGTCCTGGAAACGCTCCGCGGCCGCGGCCACGAGACGCCCGACCACCGCTGGTCCAGCGACTATCAGGAATCGTCGGTGCGCGTGCAGTCGGGCGCGTCGGTGGTGGACCGGCGCCTGAACGACGACCCGCTGCTGGCCGCGGACCCGAACTCGGACGGTCGCGGCCAGGTCGTCAACTCGGCGACGCCCGGAGCCCTGTTCGTGGATAAGGTCGAGCGCCGCACGCGCGTGTACCCCGGCGCCGACGGCTACGACCGTCAGGTCAAGGCCATGGACGGCTACGGCGCGCGCGTGGACCGGGCCGCCGCGGACGCGGCCGCGGCGCGGCCGGGCCACCAGGCCGACCTGGCGCGGACCCAGAAGCTCCTGGACGGAAGCCTGAGCCGCCGCGATCAGGTCGTCAAGGAAGAGAACGACTTGTGGAAACGCTGGCACGAGAAAGCCGAGCGCATCGGCGCGCAGGAGGCGCTGGAGAGGCGCATCGCCGCGCTTGAAGCCGAGATTCGAGATTTGCAGAAGCAGCTGTCGTGGTGGGACGACTACGCGCGGGAGCTGGAGAAGGCGCGCGCCGTCCCGGGACCGACGGTTCCGGGGCAGCCCGGACAGCCTCTCGGTTCGAATGCGTTCTGGGCCTGGGTCCTGGCTCTGTTCGGCTTGGGCGCCCTGCTGGCCGCCGCCTGGCACGCCTGGCGCGACGGCCTCCTGAGATTCGGCCGCCCGGCCTGATTCTTTCGCGCGGTTTTTGCTAGACTGCGGCCGTGAACGCCTGGATTCTGGCGGCGTTGTTCTGCGCGCGCGCGACCGCGGCCGTCGTCGAGCCGGCGGTCGTCGCGGCTCCGGGCGCGTCCGCCTCCGGGTCCGCCGCCGCCGCGGCCGCCGGCGCGGCGATGTCCCCGGTCCTGAATATTCCGCCCGCGTCCGTTCTGGCGCCGTCGTTGAACACGGCGGCGATCCTCAAGGCCTTCCCCGACCATCCGGCCCCCGTCGCCCTGGCTCCGGCCGCGCCGGCGGCGTCGGCGGCGCCCGTGTCCCGGGCCGAGGCCGCGCCCGACGCGTCGCCCGCTCCGGCCGAGTCCGTGCCTCCGAAGCCGTCGTTCGGACGCCGGGGGACGCCCGCGACGGCCGCCGTGAACGCGTTGGCCGCCCGACTGGAGAAGGCCGCGAGCGATCACGAGCAAACCCGGAGCGAGGCCGGCCCGATCGCTCCGCTTCCCGCCGAAAGCGCGGACGCTTTGGGCCGCCGGATGTTCGACCGGGCCGCGGAACGCGCGCTTCTGGCCGACACGGCGTTCGCGCCGAACGGCGGGGCCGCGGCGGACGCGGCCGCGACGTCTCGTTCCGCGGACGCTTCCCGCGGCGCCGAATCGGCTCCGATGTCCGCTTATGCCGGCGAAGATGGGCCCTTGCGCGACGCCGTGGCCGCGTCCCCATCGCCGAGCGCCTTCCTGTTCCGCGCCGTCCCGCCTTCCGCCGCGGGCGCCGCGCCGTCCCCGTTCGCCGCCGGAACGCGTTCTCCGGCGGCCGCCTCCGCCCTGCCCGTCGGCTCCGCGCCCGCCCCGGCCCAGGCCCCGTCCTTCGAGCGCCTGTCGTTGGAATTGGGAAGCGGCCTGGTCGTGAAGGTCCGCTCCGCGCTCCACCTGGGTCCGCCGGTCGCGCCGAAACCGTTCGTTGCCGGCGCCGACAGCGCGGCTCCGGCGTTGGCGTTCTCGCGCGCGCCGTCGCGCGCTCCGTTGACCTCCACGGAATGGCTGGAGCGCCGCGGACTCCTGGAATCGCTTTCCGCATCCGAGGCGGCCGCCGATCAGACCGCGGCGGCCGAGCGTCCGGGCGCGATGCGTCCGCCGTCGCCGTCCCGCCTGTCCGTTCCGGCCCGTCGCAGCTCTGTCCCCTCGCCGGCGCTGTGGGCCCTGGCCTTCCTTCCCGCCGCGGCCATCCTCCTGAAGAAGCTGTCCTGAGCTTCCCCCGCCGTCCTTGACAGGCCCGGGCCGGGAGCGTATCCTCCTGAGCGAACATGGGCTGGTTGAGATCCGGACTGTCCCGGCGCTTCGCGGCGGTGATGGGGGCTTTGGCCCTCGTGCCCGTCCTTTTCCTGTCCTGGCGGATGATGCAGACCAGCCGGCGCGGGGTGCAGGACGCGGTGCTGGAACTGCACGTCAAGCTCGCCGAGAAGACCTCCGAGCGCGTCGAGGGCTGGGTGGACTCCGTGGACGGGCGGGTCCAGGTGGCCTTGCTGGCCCTGCAGTCGCGGATGGACTGGCCGGAGAAGCAGTCCCTCCTGAAGCACCTCGTCGAGAGCGGCAGCGGGATTTCTTCGGTGACCTTGCTGCGTCGGGACGCGGGCGGAGCCATCCTGATGGTTTTCAACCCCGACCTCTCCGACCCCGTGACGCCGGAGGACCTGCGCCGCGCCCGGGCGGCGATGCGCGCGGGGCCCAATCTGGGCGGACGCATCGCGGAGGTCCTGCGCGGGCCCAAGGGGGCGCGGCTGATCGTGTATTACGCCTTCAGCAAGGACGTGTTCGCCCGCGTCGCGATCCCCCTGTCGCTCATCGCCGAGCGGGTCGCCGAGGAGCGCGTCGGCGGCACCGGCTTCGGCGTCCTGGTCGGCGCCGACGGCGCCGCGCTGGCGACGCCCGAAGGGCGTGAACTCTCCGGGCTTCACGATTGGGCCATCACGCGCGCGGCCCTGACCGGGAACACCGCCGGCTCCAGCGAATTCAGCGACGGGCACGGGAAGGTGTACGTCGGCGCCTACGCCCCGGCTCCGTCGGTGGGAGGAGCGGTCCTGATCCTGCAAGCGCGCGACGAGGCCTACCTGGCCGCCTCCGAGGCGCGCCGCGCGGCCGTCGCGGCCGTCT
This sequence comes from Elusimicrobiota bacterium, assembly GCA_028871595.1. Next base: position 26,500 of record JAGWMT010000003.1, on the reverse strand, counting down.
TCGTCGTGATCCTGGGCTCGCTGTTGGCGGCGGCCCTGCTGGCGCGCGCGCTGACCGCCCCCGTGCTCAAGCTCACCCGGGCGGCGGAGGCCGTGGCCCGCGGCGATTTCGAGACGCGCGTCGAGATTTCCACCAACGACGAGCTCCAAAAGCTGGCCGAGACGTTCAACGCCATGACCGCGCGCCTGCGCCAGTATTCCGTTCTGCAGGTGGACCGTCTGATCGCCGAGCAGCGCAAGACCGAGGCGATCCTTTTCTCCATTCGCGAGGGCATCGTGATGACGGACCGGGAGGGCCGCGTGCAGTTGGTCAACCGCCGCGCGCGGGAGATGTTCGATTTATCCCAGGAGACGGAGCTGGAGGGCAAGCCGCTGAGCGGGGCCTTCCCCGCGGGGCCGCTGCTGTCCGCGCTGCTGGCGTCGGGGGAGAAGCCGGGCGAATCCAAGGAGGTGGACCTCTCCAGCGAGACCGTGCGCATGTTCATCCGCGCCACGGCCAGCCCCGTCGTGGCCCCGGGCCGCGCGGCCGAACTGGGAACCGTATTCGCGTTGCGCGACGTGACCCTGGAGCGCGAATTGGAACAGATGAAGGAGGACTTCCTTCATTACATCACGCACGACCTGCGCAATCCCCTGGGCTCGGCCATCGGCTTCCTGGACCTCCTGCTCAAGGGCACCGCGGGCGTGCTCAACGCCGACCAGCAGTCGATCGTCTCCTCGGTCCGGCGTTCGACCACCCGCCTGATGGGCCTGATCAACAACATCCTGGACATCGCGAAGATGGAGGCCGGCCGCCTGCGCCTGCAGCTGAAGACCACGTCGCTGGCCGGGATCGCCGGCCGTTCGATCGCCATCCTGGAGCAATTGGCCAAGGCCAAGAACATCGCCGTGCACCTGGTGGCCGTGGAGGAATTCTCGATCGCGGCGGACGGCGACATGCTGGAGCGCGTCTTCACGAACCTGTTGGGCAACGCCATCAAGTACACCCCCGAGGGCGGGACGATCACCCTATCTCTGTCCGACGACGGCGCGTTCATCCGCTGCTGCGTGGAGGACACCGGCGAGGGGATTCCTCCCGACTACCTGGGCCGGGTTTTCGAGAAGTTCGAGCAGGTGCAGGGAAACCGGAAAGGGGGAACCGGCCTGGGGTTGACGATCTCGCGCTTCTTCGTCGAGCAGCACCTGGGCCGGATCTGGGTCGAATCCGAAGTGGGCCGAGGCTCGCGCTTCATCTTCACCGTGCCCAAGGGCCTGGTCTCCGGCGTCGACGGGGGCGTGCGGATCGCGGAGGCGGCCGCGTGAGCGTCCGCGCGGCGCTCCTTCTTCTGCTCGCCGGCGCCGCCGCCGCCGCTACGACGGCGAAATCTCCGAAGGAGGCTGTCGTCGAGAAAGTGGACGCGTTTCAGAACGTCGTGGTGAAGCCGGGAGACACGCTCTGGGGAATCGCCCATACTTATCTGAAGGATCCGGCCCGTTGGGACGAGATTCTCAAGCACAATCGCCTTCCGACCTCGGACCCCACCGTCGCGCTGCCCGGAATGGTCCTGCGCGTGCCGGTGCGCCTGATCAAGATGGGGTTGCGCGCCGCGCACCTGGTGTACGCGGTCAACCGGGTGCTTTACCGACGCAAGGAGACCGCCGAGTGGCGAAAATCCAAATCCGAGATGGAGCTGTTCCAAGGCGACTCCCTGCGCACGCTTGAGGATTCCCGCGCGCGGGTGAAATTCCTCAACAAGGAGCTGCTCAGCCTGGAGCCGAACTCCATGGCGGTGATCAAGCCCGTCGACGAGGACACCGACGTCCTGTTGAAGTCCGGTTCCGTGTTCGCGGGACGCGCGCGGGTGATCACGTCGAACGCGCGCATCACCCCGCGGACCAAGGACACGCGCTACGCGGCCAGCGTCGAGGCCGACCTGACCACGCGCGTGGAGGTCTTCAAGGGCGCGGCGCGCGTCGAGGCGCAGGGCAACCGGGTGGACGTGCCCGCGGGCATGGAGACGAGCGTGCGCCCCGGGCTGGCGCCGGAGGTCCCCCGGCGGCTGCGGAACCTGCCCGAGCTGGAGGCCCGCGCCGGCGAGTTCGCGTCGGCGGAGGCCGTCGGCGGCGGCGCGGCGCCGAACCCGCGCACCTTGGACGCGCCTCCGGTCGCGGACGTGGACGCGTCCACCTTGCGCGGCGACATCGACTCCCTCCACGTCGGTACTCCGATCTTGGGCTTCCATGTGCAGGCGTCCAAGGACCGGACCTTCGCGACCACGGTGTTCGACCGCCAGTACGACTCGGAGGAACGCTTCTCGCCGGCCGACGCGGGCCTGCCGCCCGGAGCGTACTGGTGGCGCATCGCGATCGTCGACCTGCTCGGCGTGGAGGCCCAGTTCTCCGAGCCGCGCTACTACACCGTCGGCGTCCGGCACGCGGACCGGCCGGTGGACTCCGACCTCGCGCGCCTGCTGACGTTGACGTCGCCGGCGGAGGGGGCGATGATCGACAAGGACAACGTCATCGTGGCCGGCGTCCTCCGCGACGACCGACTGCGCGTGGAGGTCAACGGGCGCGCCGCGCGCATCGACGCCGACGGAAATTTCTCGGCGAACGTGCGGCTCGTCACGGGGGTCAACGAGATCCTGGTCCGGATTTACGACGGCAAGGGCAACGACGCCCGCCTCTCGCGCCGCGTCACCCGGCGCTGATCAGCGCGGGCCCGGGGCTTCGAGCCGGACCGCGGCCACGCGCTTCGGCGCGCCGGGGTGGTCCAAGACCCCTTTCTGAAGCTCGAGCGGGGCGATGAGGCCGTCGATCAACGCGCCGTCGGCTCCCACCAAGGTGGCCTGCGGCGACAGTCCCGGCCGCGCGGGATCCTCGGCCAACGCCAGCGCGATGTAGCCCCAGCGCGCGGGGTTGCCCCGGAGAAGCTCCCGGGAGACGGCGATCCGGATCTCGGCGTGCGCCGGGTCCAGCTCGGCCTTCAGCGCGGCCACGTCCTCGGGATCGCCCGAGGAGGCGCGCCACAGGCGGGCGTCGCTCCCCGACACCGACAGCGCGAACTCCCACGCGTCGCGGGCCTGGGCGAAGGCGCCCCGCCCGTCGAGCAGGCGGATCGAGCCTGCGCCGACCAGGTGGTTGAGGTCCATGTAGACGTCGTACACCGGCCGCGGCGCGGGCGGCACGGCGTCCACGCGGCCCGGAAAAAGCCGAATCAACACACGCTCATCGTCCCATTCGAGGCGCAGACCGCGCAGGCGCCACGGATCGGCGTTGGGCGCTCCGGCCGGGGCGCGGGCCGTCGTGGCCAGGGGATTGTCGAAGCTGATCCAGCCCGGGCCGGACGCCGAGTGGACGCCGGTCGGCGCTTCCGCGGTCGCAGCCGACGCCGTCGAGGCCCCGACGTCGTAAAGCGCATCCGGCGCGGGGGACTTGATGCGCTGATACACCGCGAGCAGGCGCGCGCGCAGTTCCGGGGGCAGCCCGGCGGTCCCGGGCGGCGGCGGCCGGAAGAACCGAGCTTCCTGCGTCTTGCGCAGGAGCGCCGTCGCGCTTTCCAGAACCTTCAGGTGGGCGGCGCCCGAGTTCTGATAGCGGGCCAGCGACTTCGCCGCGGCCCCGTAGGCGTCCCAGGCGGCGCGGGCGGCGGGGTCGGCGGGGGCCGCCGCGACGGTCCCGTCCCAGCCGGGCCAGGAGGCCACGTTTTCGGCGGGGGAGCGTCCCAAGTCCGTCGCCTTGACCAGGTCGGAGACCAGCGCCCAGCCGGCGTCCGGGCGGGAGCGGCCGGGAAGGGCCGCCAGGGCCTCGAGCAGGCGCGAATCGGTCGCGGAGGATTCGTCCACCACCCACGCGCCCGGGGCGGTGAGGTTTTCCGGCGCGCAGCGCGCCGGAACGAAGACGGTCCGTCCGGACACGGCCCAGGAGGAGCCTCCGGCGTCGTACGCGCCGACAAGGATCCAGGACGCGCGGCCCGCGCCCAGGGGGCCGATCAGGGAGGGGTCCAGCGCCCCGGCGCCGGGGATGAATCCGGGCACGGGCGCGCCCATGCGGCGCTCAACGGCCGCGCTGGCATCCGCCGAGCGTTCCAGGGCGTCGTCGGGGCGCGGCGCGGCGGGATGCGCGGCGACCAAGGGCAGCACCGGATCGCCGGGAATGCGGGCGGCCAGCTCCACCCGGCCGAGCTTCACCCACGGTCCCAGGGCGGCCTTGGCCAGCGGCGTGGCCATCTGGGGGGTCAAGGCCACGGTCAGCTTCAGATCCGGTCGCGCGCGCAGCAAGGCGTCCACCTTGCTCCAATGCGTGAACGATTCGGAGGGCAGCCATACCAGCGCGGCGGCCAGGAGGGCGGGAAGCATCATTTCACCGTCCGGAGCGAGACGCGCCGTCCGTCGGGGCCGTCCGCGGTCCCGGTCGAGGGGTCCACGACGGGCCGGCCGTCGTCAAGGAACAGGTACTTGTGCGGACCGGGCCGCAGGGGCACGGTGACGATCCAGAGGCCGCCCGACTTCTTCATTTTGAGGAGCCCCGGCTTCCAGGCGTTGAAGTCGCCGACGAGCTCCACGGACTTGGCGCGCGGCGCCTTATGCTTGAACTCGAAGGGCTTCAGCTCGGGTTCGGGCGGCGACGGAAGGCCTTCACGGGGGGTGAAGGTGGTCACCGTGGGCTTCAGCGGCGAAGGCTCCCAGCCGGAGGCGAAGCGCGCGTAGTCGCGGGCGGCTTCGATCCATTCGATGGACGGCACGCTGATCAGTCCCAGCACGACCACGACCACGCCCCAGAACGTCCAAGGATTGCGCCAGTTCACGGCCCGATTCTACAAAACATCCCGGGAAATTCGGCCTTGAAAGTCGACGGTATCCCTGCTATATTGACCAGACACAGGGGTCGGCCGGAGGGTCCATGAAGTTCCGCCAACGCACCGTCGTCGCCTCGCTCATCGCCGGTTTATTGGGAAGCCTGACGGGCACGGCGCATGCCGCGAAATACAAGATTCATTGGTACCTGGGCCACGCCAACCTGGATTACTTCGAGGCCGCCGCCGCGGATTTCAAGAAGGTCGTCGAGACGCGCAGCCGCGGCGATATCTCCGTCGAGATCGTGCCCGCCGCCCTTGATACCGCGCACACCGCGGCTTCCTCCGGCATCGCCGACAAGGTGGAGCGGGGCGAAATCGAGATGGGCCACTCCTTCACCGACGTCGTCGGCAGCATGGATCCCCAGCTGTACGCCTTCGAGGCCCCCTACTTGTTCCGCGACTACCGCCACATGGAGGGCGTGTTCGAGGGGCCGGTCGGGGCCAAGATGCTGGAGAGCCTGGACGCCCATCACATCGTCGGCCTCTCGTTCACCTACAGCGGCGGAGGCAGCGGCGTCGCGACGCTCAACCGCGAGATACACCGGCCTGAGGACCTCAAGGGCCTCAAGGTCGCCGTGTACGGCGACGCGGTCAACGCCGCCTGGCTGAAGAGCCTGGGCGCCGTTCCGGTGGCCATCGGGCACAACATCGACAGCGTCTCCGACCTGGCGCGCGAGGGCAAGGTGGACGCCGTCGTGACGACGTGGCGCAATTTCGAGCGGACGTCCCTCAACAAGAACTTCAAGTACTTCAACATGACCGGCTCCACCTACCTGGTCAGCATGACCTACGTGAACCAGAAGTTCTTCGATAACCTTCCCGCGGAGTACCGCGTCCTTCTGCTGGATGCCTCGCAGGAGGCCGGGCGCATCGAGCGCGCCAAAACCATCGAGCTCAACGAAAGCGCCAAGCGCGAGATGCTGGGCAAGGGCGTGCGCCCCGTGTTCCTGACGGCGGCCGGCAAGCGCTCCTTCGAACGGGCCCTGCGGCCCGCGTATGAGCGCTCCATCGACGGAATCCTGGGCAAGGGGCTGGTCGAGAAGATCCGCAAGACCGGCGACGGACCCCAGCCCCAGATGCCCGGCGACTTCGCGGCGCGTTGACGTCGCCTCGTACCCGCGCCGCGTCCGCCGCCTTTCTCGGCCTCGCGTTAGGCCTGGGCGGAGTTTCGGCGTGCCGTCGCTCCGATTCCCGCGGGCCGGATGATTACCGCCTCGCGGTCCGCCGCCGCGCCGGAAGCGACGAATTCCCGGCGGCCCTGTCGGCGGCTCGGCGCTGGGCCGAACTGCCGGGCTTGACTCCCGCCCAGGCGGCCGAGGCGCTCTGCGCGGGCGCCGAGGTCCGCGCGATGACCGGCGACGCCGCCGGCGCCGCGGACGATTTCCGCAAGGCGCTCGCCCTTCATCCCGGGGACGCACGCGCGTTGATCGGGCTGGCCCGCGCCCTGCGCGAGACGCCCGAGGACGCGCTTCCATTCGCCGACCGGGCCGTCGACGCCGCGGCGACCCTGCGGGACCGCGCGGCGGCGGGCCGTCTGGCCGCGGAGATCCGGCTCGACCTGGGAGACGCGGCGGGCGCGCGCGCCCGCTTGGAGACGGCGCTGACCTTGGCTCCGGATGATCTGGAGGCGCGGCGCGACATGGTCCGGGCCAAGCGCTCGAGGCCGATGGACGCCGCCGTCGACGCGGCGCGTGCCGACCAGGCCGCCGGGCGCGTTCCGTTATGGAGCCGCCCCGACGCCTACCGTCTCTGCGCCCGCATCTGGCTGGAGCTCAAGGACTATCCCCGGGCCGAGGCGGACCTGGGCCGCGCCTTGGCGCTGGATCCCGACGATTTGGACGCGCTCGAGCTCCTGGTCCAACTGAAGCGCGAGGCGCCGCGCGGAACGTCCGCCGCGGCGGCGGCGCCTCCGGCGCCGGCCGCCGACGCGGCCCTTTCCGAGAATGAGGTCCAGGCGGCCCTGCGCGCCGATCCGTTGGACCTGGACGCGCTGCGCCGCCTGATCGCCCTGCGGCGCTCCCAGGGCCGCGCGAAGGAGGCGGGGGACTTGGCCCAGCGCTTCACCGACGCGGTCGAATCTGCCCCGGTCTGGCAGCAGGCGGCGGCCTATCACCTGATCACCCGCGTCTGGCTGGACCTGGGGAATCACCCGATGGCGCGGCAGACGTTGTGGAAGGCGCGCGACATGGATCCGCGCTCGCTGGCGACCGGCTTGCTGGGAAAGGAGATGAAGGAACCCGGCCCCACCGCCGAGGACGCCGTGACGACCATCGTCCGGGCGCGCGCCGACCTGCGCGAAGCCTCCCGGCGATAGCTCAGCGCGCGATGTCGCGCACCATGCGGATCAGGCCTTCGGTGGCCTTCTCCGGGATCTCCTCGCCCTCCCAGTTGATCGAGAAGTGCGCGTTGCGCTGGGTGGGCTTGACGTAGGTCTCGTACATCGGGAGGACGGCGGTCAAAATCTGGTGCTTGGCGCCCTCCACGTCGCGGCCGCGCTCGCTGATGTCGCGCGTGATGCGCCGCAGGGCCGCCGTGGCGATTCCGGTCGAGACGAAGATCGTGTAGTCGTAAAGAGCCAGGAGCTCCGGCAGGTGCAGCGCGTAGAGTCCCTCGACGATGATCAGCTGGGTCGGCTCCAGCTTGCGCGGCCGGGGCAGGCGCGCGTAGGTCTTAAAGTCGTAAACCGGCTGGCGCACCCCGCGGCCGGCGCGGAGGCTTTTGAGCTGGGACAACGCCAGGTCGAAGTCGACGGCGTGGGGATGGTCGAAGTTGTATTCCTTGCGCTCCTCCAAGGTGAGGTGCCCCAAGGGCCGGAAGTAGTTGTCCAATGAGAAAACCTGTCCCGTGATGCCGATCTGCCGGCTGCGCTCCAGAACCTTCCGCGCGAAGGTCGTCTTGCCCGAACCCGACCCGCCGGCGATGCCCACGATGATTCTGCGCTTGCCGCTCATGCCGGAGAGTCTAGCCAACTTGACGCCCGGACGGCGACATGTTAGTATCGGCCCATGGACACCAAAACCCCCTCTAAGCCGGTCGAGCACGCCGAGGCGCACGGAGAAAATCCCTGGCGTCAGGCCATGGAGCAGTTGGACCGCGCCGGCAAGGCCATGAAGTTGGAGCCCTTCGCCTTGGAGCGCCTGCGCCACTGTAAGCGCATCCTGACGGTGTCCGTGCCCGTCAAGATGGACGACGGCACGGTGAAGGTGTTCGAAGGCTATCGCATCCAGCACAACATGGATCGCGGCCCCGCCAAGGGCGGCATCCGCTACCACCCGTCGGTGTCCCTCGACGAGGTCAAGGCCCTGTCCTTCTGGATGACCATGAAGTGCGCGGTCGTGAACCTCCCCTACGGCGGCGCCAAGGGCGGCATCATCTGCGATCCCAAGAAGATGTCCCGCGGCGAGATCGAGCGCATGACGCGCCGCTACACCGCGGAGATCTCCATCATCATCGGGCCCGACAAGGACATCCCGGCCCCCGACGTGAACACGAACGCCGAAGTGATGGCCTGGATCATGGACACGTACTCGATGACCATCGGCTACTCCTGCCCCGGCGTGGTCACCGGCAAGCCCATCGAGATCGGCGGCTCCTTGGGCCGCAACGAGGCCACCGGCCGCGGCGTGTTCTACGTGACCCGCGAGCTGGCCGCCCGCGAGGGCTTCGACCTGCGCAAGTCCAGCGTCGTGGTCCAGGGCTTCGGCAACGTCGGCTCCAACGCCGCCAACATTTTCGCCGAGCACGGCACCAAGGTGGTGGGCATCTCCGACGTCGGCGGCGGGCTGTACGACCCCAAGGGCCTGGACCTGCACGACATCATGGAGTACCGCAAGACGCACGAGAGCATCGCCGACTACCCGAAGGCCGAGCGCGTGGACATCGACAAGGTCGTCGAGCTGCCCTGCGACATCCTGGTCCCGGCCGCCATGGAAGGCACCCTCACCAAGCACAACGCCGACAAGATCAAGGCCAAGTACATCGTCGAGGGCGCCAACGGCCCGACCTCCAACGAGGCCGACGCCATCTTCCAAAAGCGCGGCATCAAGGTCGTCCCCGACATCCTGGCCAACGCCGGCGGCGTGACCGTCTCCTACTTCGAGTGGGTGCAGGACATGCAGTCCTACTTCTGGAGCGAGAAGGAGATCAACTCCCGCCTCCAGGACATCATCGTGGGCGCGTTCACCGAGGTGTACGACCTCTCCGTGAAGGAGAAGGTGGACATGCGCATGGGCGCCTTCATGGTGGGCCTGCGCCGCCTGGGCAAGGCCGCGACCATCCGCGGCATGTACCCGTAAACGCGGGAAAATTGTCTTACCGAGCGGTCAGTAACTCGCGCCGGCGCGAGTTTTGCGCCTGGATATTCTTCGCGATCACTCTCACGCTTGGCGTTTCGTCCGCCGGGGCTCACGACGGCGATGTCGATGCCATGCGTTCCATCGGCAATCTATATTTCCACCGCGACATTCCCGGAAATTTAGAGAAGTCCATCGTCGAAATCGACTCCTTCCGGGAACGCATCAAGCCATTTCCCGAGGCTCAACGTTTCGAACCCGAGTTGCTTTGGATGCGCTGCCGGTCCATCATCCGGCGCGGCGAAAAGCGCGAGAAAAAGTCGGAAAAATTGAACGATTACGATTTGGCGCGGAAGGACTGCGAGAAGTCCGTCGAACTTTCGTCGGCTTCCGCCGACGGACATTTCTGGTACGGCGTGGCCATGGGCCGATGGGGCGAGACCAAGGGCATACTGAAGGCGATGTTCTTGATCAAGCCCATCCGGCAACAGATGAATGAGACCTTGAAGCTGGACCCCAAGCATGGCGGCGCGCATCATGTGCTCGGCGAGATGCTGTGGCAGATTCCCGGCTTCGCGGGCGGCGACAAGAAGAAGGCGCTGGAGGAGTTCGAGCTTGCGGTGAAATTATCGCCGACGCACTCGGCTAATTTTCAACCTCTGGCGGAGGCGTATCTTTATTTCGACCGCAAGGATGACGCCGTCAAAACGCTGAACGCGCTCTTAGCCATCAAGGACCCCGCCGATCCCGCCGAGTATCCCGACGACGCCGCGGACGCGAAGAAACTTCTCTCCAAGCTCGGCGCCAAGTGACGTCCCTCCATCTCGGACAGGTCGGGTACGAATCGTTTCTGGCCAAAGAGCTGCCCGTACTCCCCGAGAAGTCCGGTCCCGGCTGGGCTCTCGGCTCGGACGCGCCGGCCGGTCTGTGTTTCGCGCATTTATCGCTCCGCGCGCCGGTGGAAGCGACGGGGAAATCCGTGAACGCGGTGGCCTGGGCCATCGCCGATCAATTCCTGACGACGGTCCGGGACGAACGTTTCGACGCGCCCTGGCCGTTCGTCATCGAGGCCGCGGGAGTGGAAGGCCTCAACCGCCGCGCCAAGGCCGTGGAGGAAGAGTGCTTCGAACGCATCCGGGGCCGCATGTCGCGCGTGGCGAAGTTGGCGGCCCGCGCGCGTCCCGGACCGGGACCGGCGCGGGGGCTGTTCGCGTATATGACCGACTTCGACAAGGCCTACGTGTCGCGAGTCGCGTTCTCCGGCGGCCAGAAGCGCATGGCCGACGATCCCCAGGCCCCGTCGCGCTCGTACCTGAAGGCCGAGGAGGCTTACGCCGTCTTGGGCCGCGAGCCCGCCCCCGGCGAGACCGTGGCCGACCTGGGAGCCGCTCCCGGCGGTTGGAGCTACAGCGCCGCCCGGCGCGGGGCCCTGGTGACGGCGGTGGACAACGGCCCCATGAAGGCCGGTGGCCTCCATCCCGGCATCACCCACAAGATGGAGGACGCCTTCCTGTTCAAGCCGGAGAAGCCCGTGGATTGGCTGTTCTGCGACATGGTGGAGGACCCGGAGCGCATCGTGCTCCTCGTGGAGCGCTGGCTCAAGGTAGGCTGGTGCCGACGGCTGGTCGTGAACCTGAAGTTCGGCCGCACCGATCCCGTGCCCCTGCTGCGCCGCGCGGAGATTTTGCGACGTTACGTTCCGGACCTGAAGGCGCGGCACCTGTTTCACGACCGAGAAGAGTTCACGCTTGTCGGCGAATGCCGCCCGTAAAAGACCGTTTTCCCGCGGCCGAAATGATACGCGGACGCGTATGAACGGCAGGGAAGGGGTTCAGCGGGCTTCGAAGGGGAGCGGAAGCGGCGCGGCCGCGCCCTTGCCTTCGTACTTCATGCCCCGGGCGAGTTCCAAGGTCTTCGAGGAGCCGTTGGCGCCGACCACGGAGACCTTCACCATGGAGCCCGGAGCGCCGTACAGCGCGTCGAGCGCGCCCTCGAACTCCAGTCGCTCCGAGGACTTCCCGCCGATGCCGTCCAGCAGGTCGCCGACCTTGAGGCCGGCGGCCGCGGCGGAACGTCCGGAGACGAGATGGGTCACGCGGAAGCGGCGGCGGTTCTGCGCGTCGGCGTCCGTCTTCAGCCAGAGGCCGGGGCCGGCGCGCCACCAGGAGGGCGCCTCGGCCATCGTCGCGGGCTCGATGAGGCGCACGCGCAGGCGCGCGGCGTCGTCCAGCAGGAGGTCCTTGCCGCGGCGCTTCTTGCCGTCGGCCTCGGGTATGGGGTCGGCGGCGACCAAGGTGCCGCCGGCGCTGACGCGGACCAGGTCGGCGGCCGGGACGCCGGCCACCGCGGTGGCGACGCCGGAAATGGGGTAGGTGCGGCCGCCGGCCGGGCGCAGCTTGAAGAAGGACAAGCGGGCAGTGCGAACGCCGCCTTCGTCCACGGCGGAGACGACGCGGGCCCAGACCACGCTCTTCGGAGGCACGGCCAGGAAGTCGAGCAGGCCGTCGGTGGTCAGGCCCGTCGCCACCTCGGCCGAGATCACGTCGTCCTTGGCCAGGTCCGCGGGCAGGCCGGACGGGAAGCGGATCCAGAACGCCTGGTCGGCGCGCAGGCTCCAGTCCAACGGGGCGGACTCGGCGACGGCGTCCTTGGCGCGGATCGAGTCGCGGGCCGCGCGGGCGTCGGACAGGACCTTTTCGCGGGCGGACAGGTCGGGCGAACCGCGGACGAAATCGGGCGGGACGGGGGACTCGGGGCCGGTCAGGGCCTCCGCTTCCAGGCCGCGGCGCACCACCAGGGACTCCCGCATTTCCGGCGCGGCGGCGCGGCGCGCGGCGGCGGCCTCGGCGCGGGTCCGAACCGCGGCGCGGTCCACGAACCAAACTCGGTCGCCGGCCTTCAGGCCCATGGCGTCCGCCGGGCGGCCGGGCCAGGCGTCGGCGGCCAGAAGACCGTCAGCGTCCTCGTCAAGGGAAGCGCCGAAGCCGGCCAGTTCCGCGTCCACGCGGGACGAGGCCGCGGGAACTTGGACTGGGACCGGGACCGGTACTTGGACGGGGCTGGCGACCTTTCGGGCCGCTCGGAGGGCCGGCCGGATCTTGCGTTTAGCGAACGCCGGGCCGGCGGCCAGCAGAAGGGCGGCGATCAGGGGGGTGAGCTTCATCGCTTGGCCTTCGCGGGCGGCGGGGTCACGTCGGGATCGAATGTGGCGGCCGTCTTCTCCATGCTGCGGGACCGGGCGCGACGCACGTCCTCGATGATGGCGGCCAGGGTCGAATCGGCCGGCAGGCGCGCGGCGGCGGCCGCGACGGCGGGCCCGCTCTCCTCGGCGGCGGCCTTGTCGGACAGGCTTTCCGCGCGCTTGAACAGCGAGCGGCGGCAGTCCTGGTCGGGCAAAGCGCTCAGGCGGGCCAGGACGGGCGCCAGCAGGGCCAAGCGCTTGGCCGGAACGGGCTGGGCCTCGGCCGCGGCGACGGACTTCTCCAGAGACTCGTTCCAGACCTGGGCCAGACGGGTTTCGCTCAGGGCCGCCTCGGCGGCCTTGGCTTCCTCGGCGGCCTTTCCGCAGCGCGCGGCGGGATCGGCTTCGAGGACGGCCAACGCCTCGGTCCAGCGGGCGGACGCGGCGGCGAAATCGCAGGAGCGGCGGCGGGAGCGTGCCTCGGATGAGGCCTTGAGGAACCAGCTCTGGTCCACGGCGCGCCGAGAAATCAAGGCGCGCTGGGCGAACAGCTCGGGAAGGACGCGGTCGCAGCCCGGAGGCAGCTTGCGCGCCAGCTTGACGGCGGCGTCCGTGCGGCTCAGGTCGTAGCGGCACTGCTGGGGGGACGAGTCGGCGCGCGCGTCGGCGACGGCCTCTTCCAGCTTGGCCAAGGACGCGGATTCGGCGGAGGCGGCGGCGCGGCCCTTGCGCGCGCGTTCCAAGAGGGCCTTGTACTGGGGCTTGACCTTGGCGGCGTCGGGGAGCAGGCCTTCGAGCTCCGCGTAAGTGGCCTCGGCGGACTTGGGGTCGCAGGACTGCAAGGACTCCAGCGCGGCGGCTTCCTTCTTGAGGGCCAGCTCGAAATCAGGGGCGAAAGGCACTTCCGCGCGCTCGGCCACGATGGTGCCCGAGGCCGCGGAGATCAGCGCCACCACGGCGAAGGGGCGAGACTCCGCGATCGCGACGCGCCGCTCGTACGGGTACGGCCCGCCGTCGCGGCGCTTGACGACGTGCGTCTCGACGGACAGGAAGCCGCGCGCGGTCTCCAGGAAAGTGGTCTCCTCGATCTCGGCGGAGCCGCCCTCCGGAAGTCCGTCCACCCAGTAGGCGCCGGAGACCACGGCCTCGTCGCCGAGCTCGTATTGACCGAGACGGACCGGCTCCTGCAGATGGATCCCCGCGGAGCGCAGGAGCGGAACTCCCTTCGGCGCGGGGGCGCCGGAGACGGCGGCCTCCAGCGACGACAGCAACCCGGGCTTGGCCGCCAGCGCCCCGGCCAGGCCGGCCAGCGCGTCCAGCTCCTTGCGGGTCGGCTTGTCGGCCAGAAGTTTGTCCACGCGGTCCGCGGCCAAGGTCAGGCCGCGGCGGCGGCTCTCGTCCTGGAGGTAGCGCCCGATCGTCATCCGCAGCGAGTCGTCGGCCGCTCCGTGCGCGGCGCCGGCTTTCAAAGCCGCTTCCGCGCCGTTGGCGCCGGACGCCTTCTCCACGGCCAGGAAATGGGCGACGGCGGCGGGATTGGGCTTGGGCCCGGCCAGGAACTCCTCGAAATAGGGCTTGGCCAGGAAGGAGTGGTCTTCCAGGCGGTCGGCTCGCAGGCGGGCGGCCAACTCCTTTCCCCAGGCGGTTTCGAAAAGATTGGGCAGACCCGCGGGCTCGTTCATGGGGGCGCCGGCGGAGGCCAATGACGCGCGCTCGTCGGACGCGGCCGCCACGGCGGCGGCCAGGGCGTGCACGCGCGGGGTGACGGCGCCGTCGTCGGGCAAGGCGCGGCAGGCGGCCACGCCGGCGGCGCCTTTCGCCAGCGCGACGCACGACGTCGCGGCGTCCGCCAGGCCTTCCAGCGCCTTCCAATGAACGGCGGCCAGACGGCGCTCGTTCCCGCGGCCCTGCAGGACCACGTAGCCGCGGTCGGACAAGGTCTTCAGGCCGTCCTCGCCGAACGCGGCGACGAAGGCGTCCAAGGGCGCGGCTTTCGCCGCCAGGGGGATTGCGAGCAGGGCCGCGAGGAACGCGGCGCGTCTCATAGGTGGTATTGGGTGCAGGCGTGCTTCAATTCGACCAGGGCCTTCTCGATGTCGGGCTCCGCGCCGTCCAAGGCCTCGATGGCGGCGGCCACGCGGGCACGGTCGGCGGCGATCATGGTCCGCAGCTCTTCCTGCATCTTCTGGAACTCGCCGGCCAGCTCCTGGTGGGCGTCGGTGGTGCGCACGCGCACCGCCACGGCCAGGTTGCCGTGGCGCACGCGGGCGATGCCGGCGGACAACACGCGCAGCGGTCCCGCGAAGCGGTGGGACCAGAACAAGGTCAGCAGGCCGCCGGCCAGCAAGGAGATGGCGCTGGACAGGATCAGGGGCGCGCGCAGGGCGTCGTTGATCCACTCCATGGAATGGAATATTTGATGGGACGCGTTGGAGGATTCCTGGACGCCGTGGAATACGGAAAACGCGGTCAGGAGCAGGCTGGCGGAGATCAAGATCACCACGTAGCCCACCATCTGCAGCTGCAGGGGGGCGTCCACCCAGTATTGCTGGCGCTTATAGCTGGGTTTGGCGGGTTTGACGGCTTTGGCGTGCGTCATGTGGTGGGTATCGTAACTTTAGAGAGCTATGTTGTCAATCAATCGTGTTTTGCCCAAATAGGCGGCGGCCAGTAACCGTTTCGGCCCCTTGGGGTCATGCGCGATCGCCGCGTATTGGAGCTTTAAGCCGGTGCCGTTCAAGGCTTTGCGGACGGCCGCCTCGACATGTCGCGGCGAAGCCGCCCTTCCCGCGAGAAGGGCGCGGCGGAGAACCGGGGCCGCGGCGCGCTGCTCCGGCGTCAAATAGGCGTTGCGGCTGGAGAGGGCCAAACCGTCTTTCTCTCGCACCGTCGGCACACGCACGATTCGGACGGGCACGTCGAGATCTCGGATCATGGTTTCCAGGATCACGACCTGCTGGAAATCCTTTTCCCCGAAGTACGCCTTGTCGGCGCGGACCTGGTTGAATAATTTCAGCACGACGGTGGCGACGCCGCGGAAATGTCCCGGGCGGTATTGGCCGCAGTAGAGATCGGATAATCCCTCGACCTCCACGTGGGTTCGGAATCCCTCGGGATACATTTCTTCGACGGAGGGGGCATAAACAACAGCGGCTCCCGCGGCGGCCACCAAACGCCGGTCCGCCGGGAGGGCGCGCGGATATCGTCCGTAATCTTCGTGGAGGCCGAATTGGAGGGGATTCACGAAGACCGACACCACGACGCGATCGCATTCGCGGGCGGCACGACGCACGAGAGCGGCGTGCCCCGAATGAAGGGCTCCCATGGTGGGCACGAATCCGACCGTGAGGTTCTTTTCGTGCCAGGAAGAAACGAGCGCGGCGAGAGACTTCTTGGACCGCAGGAGCCGGGCGCTCATAGATTTCTGTTGAAAAAACCGGAGACGCGCGTGTCGTACTCCATCCCCGCCGCCTCGCGGCACTTGGCATGGAACGCGCCGGGAACGATCCAGAGCTGCTTCGGCTCATGGGCCGCGTTGAAGACGCGCGTGACGTCGTCCACCGGCATGAGATCATCCTCCGAGCCGCCGATGACGAACAGGGGGCGGGGGGCGATGTGGGGGGCGGCTTCCACGGGATTGAAGATGTCGATCTTGGGGTTGCCCACGCGCAGGCGCAGCATCCACAAGGTGAAGTCGATCAAGGGAAAGCGGGGGACGCGGAATTTGTTCCAGCCCCAGCGGGAGATGACTCCTTTGTAATCCGAGTAGGGGCTTTCCACGGCGGCGCATTTCAAGCCGGGTTGGCCGGGCAAGGCGGCGACGGTCACGGCGGCGCCCATGGACAGGCCGAATACGCCGGCGCGTTCGGCCAATTCGGGACGGGCGGTCTTGAGCCAGTTCACGGCGGCGTCGAAATCGATGGTCTCCAGGCCGCCGATGGTGGTGATTTCGCCCTCGCTCTCGCCATGGGAGCGGAAGTCGAAATACAGGAGATTAAAGCCGGCGGTCTCGTTCAGGAAATAGGTCTGCTTGAGCAGTTCACCCTTGTTATCGCCCCAGCCGTGGCACATGATGATGGTGCGCTTGTCTCCGGTGGCGGAGGGGAGCAGCCAGCCCTTCAGGAGCAGTCCGTCCTTGGTGGTGAAGGAGACGCGCTCGTAGGGCAGTCCGAACTGCTCCGGGAACACCCACATGGGGGACATGGCGGGGGGATGCAGGATCACGCCCGCGCCCCAGAAGCACAGCGCGGCGATGCCCGCGACGAAGAGCAGGACGCCGACGACCGTCCAGAAAATCATGCCTGGCTGGTGAAGGAGTGCTCGGGGCCGGGGAAGGAGCCGTCGCGCACGTCTTTGCAGTAGTCGGACACCGCCTTGACGGCCTGGGACCTGAGGTCGGCGTAGCGTTTGACGAACTTGTGCGGCGTTCCCTCGGTGAGGCCCAGGAGATCGTCGCTCACCAACACCTGCCCGTCGCAATGTGGGCCGGCGCCGATGCCGATGGTGGGAATCTGCAATCGTTTGCTGATTTCCTTTCCCAGTTCGGCGGGGACGCATTCCAACACGAGGGCGCAGATGCCGGCGCCTTCCAGAATCCGCGCCTCGGTGAGTATTTTTTCCGCGTCTTCCGGCCGTCGTCCCTGAACCTTGTAGCCGCCCAGGCGGTTGACGGACTGAGGAGTGAGGCCCAAGTGGCCGACGACGGGGACATTCACCTTCAAGAGCTCTTTGACGAGAGGGGCCACTTCCATGCCGCCCTCCAGTTTAACGGCGTGGGCGCCGCCCTCCTTCAGGAAGCGGCCGGCGTTGCGGGCGGCCTCCTTGTGGTCCAATTCGTAGCTGAGGTAGGGCATGTCGGCCAGAAGAAGGGCGCGGGAGAGGCCGCGCTTGACGGCCTTGACGTGGTGCATCATCTCGTCCATGGTGACGGGCAAGGTGCTTTCATAGCCCAGCTTGGTCATGGCGACGGAGTCGCCCACCAGGACGACGTCCACACCGGCTTCCTCGGCGATGCGGGCGGTGGGGAAATCGTAAGCCGTCATCATGGCGATCTTCAGGCCTTTGCGCTTCATGTCGAGCAAGGTGGCCACGGTGACGGGGCGCTGGCGGGCGGCGGTCTCGACGGCGGCGTATTGGGGGGCGGGCTTGGGTTTGTCGGCCATGGGTGGCACAGTCTAACAATTCGGGGTGGGGGCGAGGAAGTGCCTTTTCGACAATTCAGGTCTCTTCGGTGGATTTCGGGCTAGAAATTCATACTTCGTCGACCGGCCGCGGCTTCGCCGAATCGCCGTCTGCGAGCCCGCCCCGGGGTGAGGCAGCGCGTGGGCCTTGACAAAGTGGGCCCTCTCTGTTATAAGCATAGAAAGCATCATAAGCATTAAAGGCAATAAAACAGATGAACGATAAAGCGCTCGGCACGCACGGAATCGCGAAAATATGCCATGTGACGCCCCCCACGGTGGCGCGTTGGATCGAGGATGGGAAGCTTCCTTCCTTCACCACTGGCGGCGGACATCGCCGGGTGTGGCCCCGCGACTTGATCGTGTTCCTTCGCAAGCATAATGTCCCGGTTCCGCCGGAGTTGGCGGCGGCTGGAGCGACGCGAATCCTGGTGGTGGACGACGATGCGACGGTGCGCCGGCTCATCGTCCGCGTGATCACGGGGGCCTTTCCCGAGAGCGAGATGCATGAGGCGGTCGACGGCTTCGAGGCTGGACAGAAGATTTTCGCGCTCCTGCCTTTCCTGGTCGTCATAGATCTGCGCCTGCCGGGGCTGGACGGCCTGAAGGTCTGCCGGATAATCCGCGCCGACGAGCGCACGCGCAGCGCCCGCATCCTGGCCGTGTCCGGGCATGATCCCGAAGGCTCGCGCGATCAGGTCCTAGAGGCGGGGGGCGATGATTTTCTGGCCAAGCCCTTCCGCACGGAGGAACTGGTCGGGAAGGTCCGGGCGCTGCTCGCCGTCGCGGGTGGAGAGAGGTAACCCATGGAGACGCCCTCCGCCGCCGTTCCGCCCGCCGCTGCGCAGGCCGCTCCCGAGGCGCTTGCGATCCGGGTCCTGGTCGTGGACGACGAGGCCGGCTTCCGGGACCTCATGACCTACGAACTGGGCTTTCGCGGTTTCACCGTCGAGACCGCCGCCAGCGGCGAGGAGGCGGCCGAGAAGGCCCGGGGGCGCGAGGGAGGCTTCGACGTCGTGGTCTCGGACCTGACGATGCCGGGCATGGGCGGCATCGAGGGCCTCAAGGTGCTGAAGGAGATCGATCCCCGCGTCGAGGTGATCATGGCCACGGGCTACGCCACGCTGGAAACGGCCGTGGAGGCGATGCGGCGCGGCGCTTACGACTACATCACCAAGCCCTTCCAGATCGACGATCTTTGCCGCCTGGTCGAGCGCGCCGCCGAGAAACGGCGCATGGGCGTGCGCTTGGAGCGCCTGGAGGAGATCAACCGGCTTAAGTCCGAGTTCCTGGCCAACATGAGCCACGAACTGCGCACCCCGATGAACGCGATCCTCGGCTACACCGAGCTTCTCCTCGACGGGGTCTATGGGGAGATGCCCGAGGCTCAGAAGGGGCCGCTGAAGCGGGTGGACGCCAGCGGCAAGGATCTTCTCCAATTGATCAACAGCGTCCTCGACCTCTCCAAGATTTCTGCGGGCCGGATGCCGGTCCATATCGAGAACTTCAGTCTTAAGGAGCTGGCCCAGGAGGTCGTCGACACCTTGGGCGCGATCGCGCGCGGCAAGAAGCTTCTGCTGAGCCTCGAAGCTCCCGAAGACGTCCGTGTGCGCAGCGACAGGACCAAGCTCAAGCAGATCCTGATCAATCTGGCGGGCAACGGGCTGAAATTCACGGCTGAGGGCGGCGTGACCGTGCGCGTCGAGCCGGCGGGGGACGGCGCCCTCATCCGGGTCCGGGACACCGGCATCGGCATCAAAGACGAGGATATGCCCAAGCTTTTCAAGGAATTCTCCCAGCTGGACGCGTCGGCGACGCGCGTCTACGGGGGCACGGGGCTGGGCTTGGCCATCAGTCAGAAGATGGCTCAGCTGCTGGGCGGCTCGATCGAAGTGGAAAGCGCCCCGGGGGCGGGTGCGACGTTCACGGTCGTCCTTCCGGCGCGCGAGGAGGCGAGGCGGGAGGCAGTCGTTTCCCCGCTGCCGCCTTCCGCGCCCGGAACGGCGAACCGGACCGTCCTCGCCATCGACGACGATCCCGAGGTTCTCAATCTGCTCAAGGACAGCATGCGAGGCACGGGCTACACGCTCGTCGGGGCGTTGGGTGGGGAGGAGGGCGTGGCGCTGGCCCGGCAGGTCAAGCCGTTCGTCATCACCTTGGACATCATGATGCCGCACCGCGACGGCTGGTCGGTCCTGAAGATGCTGAAGGACGACCCGGAACTTCGCGCCATCCCGGTGATCATCCTCTCGATCCTGGACAACCGGGCCCTCGGCTATTCCCTGGGGATCGCCGACTACATCGTCAAGCCCTTCGATCGCAAAGAACTGCTGGTGAAACTGGGCGATCTCGGCCGGTCTGGCGGCGACGGCGCGGCGCGGGGCGCCCGCAGGGTCCTGGTCGTCGACGACGAGGAGAGCATCGTGGCCATGCTCTCGGACGTCCTCCGCGCCCAGGGCTACGAGGTGGACGTGGCGCGGACCGGGCGGGCCGCGATGGGCGCCATGACCGCGGGCCGGCCCGACCTGGTGTTCCTGGACCTCATGATTCCCGCGCTCAACGGCTTCGACATACTGGAGGCCATGGAGCGCGACCCGCGCCTCAAGGACGTCCCCGTCATCGTCCTGACCGCCAAGAGCCTTTCGCCGCAGGAGACGGAATATCTGCAGACGCGTGTCCAGGCCGTCGTGCAGAAGGGGTCGCGCGATTTGGGCGAATTGCTGGCATTGGTTCGCGACAAGATGTCCGTCTCGGACGGGAAGGACCATGCCGCGTAAGATCATGCTGGCCGACGACGATTCCGACAACCGCGCCATCGCCGCGGCGGCGCTGACGCGCGCCGGATTCCAGGTGGTCCAGGCCGTTGACGGCGAGGAGGCCGTGGCGCTGGCGCTTCGGGAGCTTCCCGATCTCATCCTCCTGGACATGTCCATGCCCAAGCTGAGCGGCTGGGACGCCGTCGGGCGACTGCGCGCGCAGCCGGCGCTGTCCGGGGCGGCGATATTGGCCTACACGGCGCACGCGATGGCCGGAGACGAGGGCCGGGCGCTCGCGGCGGGCTGCGACGGCTACATCGCCAAGCCCTGCGCGCCGCGCGAGCTCGTCCGGCTGGTCCGGGAACGGCTGGGCGGGGAGGGCGGCGATGTCTAAAATATTGATCGTCGACGACAGCGAGGCCAACCGGGACATCTTGAAGCTCCGACTGGAGCACGCCGGATACGAGGTCCTCTCGGCCGTGGACGGCGAAGAGGGGCTCAAGATGGTGGCTTTGCACGCGCCGGACCTGGTCATCCTGGACGTGATGATGCCCAAGGTCGACGGCTGGCTGGCCTGCCGCTGCCTGAAGGGCGACCCCAAGACCAAGGCCATCCCCGTGATCATGCTCACGGCCCGGACCCAGGAGACCGACGAGCTGCGGGGTTGGGAGTGCGGGGCCGAGGAGTACTTGACCAAGCCCTGCGACACGGCGCGGCTGCTGGCCGCGGTCGGCGGCCTGCTGGCCCGCGCGGCGGGAGAGGGCCGATGATTCCCGCGATGGAGGCCGGCGACATCGCGGCGCGCGTCATCCCTCCGGAGGTGCTTCGGCTTGTGCCCTTCGAGACGGCGCGGCGCTGCCAGCTCATCCCGTTCGAGCTGAAGGCCGGGAAGCTGCTGGTGGCGTCCGCGCGCCCGGAGGACCTCTCGGCCATGGACGACGTGGGCATCCTGACCGGACACGAGCTGGAGGTCTACGAAATCTCCGCGCAGGCGCTTGAGGACGCCTTGCGCCGGCACTACGCGCAGGATGCCTGCTGTTCCGCCATTCCGGCGCTCGCCCCGGCGGGCGAAGGCGGCGCGTCCGCCGCGGACGGCGGGCGGGTGGTGGCGGCCGTGGACGCCCTGCTGTCCGTCGCGGTGGAGCGGGGCGCCAGCGACATCCACCTGGAGCCGCAAAAGGAGCGGTTGTACGTCCGCCTGCGCGTGGACGGCATACTGAACACGGTCCACGCCTTCCCCAGGTCCGCGCAGTCCGCCGTCTTGTCCCGGGTCAAGATCATGGCCGGCATGGACATCGCCGAGCGCCGCCTTCCCCAGGACGGCCAGGCGTCGTTCCGCGCCGGGCCCAGGGACATGGACCTGCGGGTGTCGACCTTGCCCGGGAAATACGGGGAGAAGATCGTGGTGCGCATCCTCGACAAGTCCGGCGGCGCCCTGGGGCTGGACCGCCTCGGCTTCGACCCGGCGACCCAGGGCCTCCTGGAGGCCATGATCGAGGCGCCGCACGGCATCATCCTGGTCACGGGACCGACCGGGAGCGGCAAGACCACCACCCTTTATTCGATTCTGCGGCGCCTGCGCTCTCCGCTCAAGAACATCATCACGCTGGAAGACCCCATCGAGTACGAGCTTCTCTCCGGGGCCGGCGCACAGGCGGAGATGGGCGTGACCCAAGTGCAGATCCAGTCCAAGATCGGACTCACCTTCGCCGCGGGCCTGCGGGCGGCGCTGAGGCAGGACCCGGACGTGATCATGCTGGGCGAGATCCGCGACCAGGAGACGGCGGAGATCGCCATGAAGGCCGCGATGACGGGACATCTCGTCTTGTCCACTCTGCACACGAACGACGCGCCGAGCGCGCTGTCGCGCCTGCGCGACATCGGCGTGGAGCCCTACCTGACCGCCTCGGCCTTGATCGGGGTGCTGGCCCAGCGCCTCGTGCGGGTGCTGTGCGCGGACTGCAAGGAACGCTACCGCCCGCCCCAGCGCGCGCTGCGGAACATTTTCCCGGAGCGGCAGGACCTGGACCGTGCCGAGTTCTACCGGCCACGGGGCTGCCCGCGCTGCTCGGGCACGGGATACCGCGGACGCGCCGGAATCTTCGAGCTCCTGGAGATGAACGACGAACTGCGGGCCTCCCTGCGCGCCGGCGGCGCCGCGGGCGTCCCGGCCGGGCGACGGACGATGCGGCAGAGCGGCATGGAGCTGGTCTTCGCGGGACGAACGACCGTCGAGGAAGTCCTGAGGACGGCGTAGGGACCGACAATGGACGAAACCCTGAAGGAACGCGCCGGGATACTGGTCGTCGACGACGAGCGCGGCATGCGCGACCTGCTGTCCAGCGAGCTCGGCGCGCACGGCTACCGCGTGAGCGCCGCTGCCGACGGGCGCGAGGCGGTCGAAAAGATCCGCGCGGAAAAATTCGAAGTCGTCATCAGCGACATCAGCATGCCCACCATGGGCGGGCTCGATCTCCTCGCGGAGATCAAGCGGACCGCTCCCGGGATCGAGGTCATCCTGTCGACCGGCTACGGCACGGTCGAGACGGCCGTCGCGGCGATGCGGCTGGGGGCCTACGACTTCATCCAGAAGCCGTTCAATCTCGCCGAGATGCTGGCCCTCGTCGAGAAGGCGCTGGAGAAAGGCGAAGCCCGCGCGATGCTGGCTCTCTACAAGAGCAGCCGGGCCGTGTTTTCCTCGCTCAAGCTCGACTCGCTGCTTCCGCTCGTCTCGCGCCTGACCGCGCAGATTCTCAATGCGGACCACGCCACGGTCCTCCTCGCCGGGCCGGAGGGACGGTTGTCCGTCGCGGCCGACGTCGGCGATTTCGACGCCGAACTGCGCCGTGCGTGCCTGGCCGCAGGCGAGAGGACGCTGGCCGGCGCCGCGGCGGGGCCCGTCGTCCTGCCTCTGTTCGGGCGGGCCGGCGGCGCGATCGCCTGCACCCTCTCGGCGGCGGACAAGAAGCTGGGCGTTCTTCTCGCGTGCCGCAGCCGTCCCGGCGCGCTCTTCTCGGACGCCGACCTGCGTTTGGCGACGATCTTCGGCGCGCAGATCGCCCAAGCCGTCGGCAACGCGATGCTGTACGGCGAGCTCGAAGAGAGCCTCCGGCGGAATCGAGAGATGCAGGGCCGGCTGGTCCAGTCGGAGAAGCTCGCCGCCCTGGGACAATTGGCCGCCGGAGTGGCCCATGAGATCAACAATCCCCTGTCCTCGGTCATGGGGTTCTCGCAGCTCGTGATTCAGGCCGGGGGCTTGAGCCCCGTCCAGGAAGACGACCTCCGTAGCGTCCTGCGCGAGGCGGGGCGCTGCCGGGAGATCGTGAAGGGCCTCCTGCAGTTCGGCCGGAAGAGGGAGCCGAAGAAGGAGCGGGTCCTGCTTCCGCCGCTGCTGGACGCGACCCTTCAACTGGCGCGGCACCCCTTGTGCCTGGCGGGCGTCGATGTCGTCAAGTCCATTCCGGCGGATCTTCCACCCATCATGGCCGACCCCGCCCAGCTTCAGCAGGTATTCCTCAATCTCGTGACCAACGCGCGCCAAGCCATGGCGGGCCGCCCCGGCGCCCGTCTGAGCATCGCCGCCCGGCGCGACGGCGGGAGCGTCGTCCTGGTTTTCTCCGACAACGGCCCCGGGATCTCGCCGGAGAACCTTGGCCGCATCTTCGACCCGTTTTTCACGACCAAGCCCGAGGGGCAGGGGACGGGGCTGGGACTGTCGATCTCCCACGCCCTCGTCGCGCAGAACGGCGGGACCTTGGAGGCGGCGAGCGTGCCGGGCGAGGGCGCGGCCTTCGTCTTGACCTTCCCGGCGGAGGGAATGGCATGAAAAGAGCATGGGCGGCGGGCGTGATCCTGTTCTTGGGCTACGGCCGCGTCTCGGCGATGTCCTGGACCGGCTTCGGCAGCGTCACGCTGTCGCGGGGCGGCTCGGGCGCGAGCGAACTGACGCGCCAGGGCGCCTTCGGCCTCGATCCTCTCGTCCTTCACATCCATGAGAACGTCAGCGACCGCAGCGACTTCATGGCCGAGCTGGCTCTCGACCACGCCGCCGGCGGCGGCACGGTCTTGGACGCGGAGCGCTACCAGATCGGCTACCGCCGGTCCGACCTGCTGGGGGTGACGGCGGGACGGATGCACAACATACTGGGCTATTGGAACACGGCCTACCACCACGGGACTTTCCTGCAGACGACGGTGGCCCGTCCCGGCTTTCTCCGTTTTGAGGACGACGGCGGAGTGCTGCCCCTGCACATCGTGGGAGCGGCCGCCTCCGGCCGGGCGGAGTTCGCGCGCGGGCTCCTGAAGTACGACGCGATGGCCGGCAACGGCCCGCGCCTGGCGGGCGTGGGCGCCGCCGGCGCCCAACTCGTTCCGGGAAACACGAGCGGGGACGGGCGCGCCGGACGCGCGGCGGCGTTCAAGCTGGTTTTCGAGCCGGAGGCCTTGCCCGGCGCGGGCGTCGGCGTGTCCGGCGACGTCGGCCAGGAACGCGGCTATTCCGCCGCGGCGGCTGATCTCCAGGTCGCGCGCATCCGTCAGGACGTCTACGCGGCCGAACTCTACTATGTCGGCGAGAGGCCGGAGTTCTTGGCGGAGGTCTACCGGTTCCAGGACAAAGGCCTGGGCGGACCCGTCGTTGGGCCCTCGCGGGGCGCCACGGCGTACTACGTTCAGTTCTCCTACGGCTTGGGCAAGGACGGCGCCTGGCGGCCGTACGCGCGCCAGGAAGCCCTCACCCGGCGGGATGACGACGCGCTGTTCTCGGTCTTGGGCTTCCAGCCCTATCACAGCTGGATCGCGGGCGTGAAGTGGACCATGGCCGCCCGCTCGGCGCTCAAGCTGGAGTGGCGCTGGCGTCATCAGCCCGGTGCCGAATTCGACGAAGAGGAAGCCCAATGGTCTTTCAGCTTCTGACCGCGCTGCTCCTGTGCGCGCGGCCGGCCGGCGCGGCGGCGCCCGGCCCGGCGCCGGACCGCCCCTTGGCGGTCGTCGCCGGCGCGGATTTCCCGGCGGCGAAGCTGACGGTGGCGCAGGCGCGCCGCATCTATCTGGGCAAAATGCTGTTCATCAAGGAGGTTCGGCTCAAGCCGATGGAGCCGAAAGACGACGCGCTCAAGGCCGTGTTCTTGGCGCGGCTCATGAACATGACGAGCCAAAAGTTCAAGCTCCACTGGCTGTCCAATCTCTTCCGCGAGGGCTTGGAGCCGCCGGAGTCCGTGTCGCCCGCCCAACTGCTCTCCGCTCTCCGCGAGGATCCGGGCCGGCTCGGATTTATGTGGCTGGAGGACGCCCGCTCCGAGTCCGGCCTGAGGATACTGCTGGTGGTCGGCACGCCATGAGTTCCGCCCCGCGCGTCGGCCTGCGCGCGAAGGCACTTCTGCTGGCGGCGGCGCCGCTGGCCCTGTTCGCCGTCGGCCAGGCGTACTGGTCGGCCCGGACGCTGGAGAAGAGCCTGCGCCGCCAATACGTTGAACGGGCCGTTTCCGTGGGTTCCTTCTACGAGAGCGTGCTCATGGAGTCCCTCGATCTCAGCGAAACAGTCCGATTTCTTGCCGATATGGACCGGGTCCGCAAGATCCATTCGGACATTTTGGACGTCCGCATCTACTCCCTTCGCGGAGGCGCGTTCGTGCCCTTCCGTCTGGGCAGCGGGAGCGGAGATTCTCTTCCCGCAGACGCCGCTCCCACGGAGGCCGGGGCGGCCTGCGCCCGGGGCGATTGGATTTCCCGGGACGAGCTGTTCCGGGGGCGGCGCGTCATCTCCGTCTACTATCCCATCAGGATTCTCGACCATGGGGAGGGATGCTTGAAGCTCAGCCTCTCCACCGCGCGGTTGGAACGAGAAATCCGCCGCCTAATCGCGTCGGAGGTGGTTATTACTCTTTTGGTCCTGCTGGCGGCGATCTGGCTGAGCGCGCTGGTGACGGATCGCTGGATCGTGCGGCGGATACTCCGCTTGGAGCGGCAGATCGCGGCGTACGGCGCCGGCGCCGCGGACGCGGAGCCCCCGGACCCGGCGCCGGACGAGATCGGCGCCTTGAGCCGCGCCTTCGCGCGGATGAAGGAGGACGCCGTCCGCGTCCAGTCACAGCTTCTGAGCGCGGAAAAGCTCACGGCCGTGGGGCGCCTATCGGCGGGCGTGGCCCACGAGATCAACAATCCGCTGGGGATCATCCTGGGCTTCGCCCAGTCCATGAAAGCGCGCCTCAAGCCCGGGGACTCCATGACCTTGCCGGTGCAGAGCATCGCCCGGGA
>JAGWMT010000132.1 GCA_028871595.1 Elusimicrobiota bacterium | reverse complement strand
CGAAGTAGGCGAAGCGCTTGGTCACGAACGGATTGTCCGCCAGCCACGCCAGCTTCTCCTGCTTCACCTTGCCGCAGCTCCGGCAGTCGACGCGCCGAATCTCCAGCTCCAGGTAGATGCGCATCTCTCCGCAGGGAAGATCCCGCACTCGGCGCGTCTTGCGGTCGTACCAGGTTCGATAAATGCGCCCGCAGACCCCGCACGCCGTTTTTTTCCCCGGCGCTGAAGGCGGATGACCCGCGCTCGTCGGTCGCCGAAGACGCCCACCACGATCGGTAGCGGACGAAAGCCTGGGAAGCGGTAGGCGTCCTGAAGGCGGAGTCGCTTTTGCATCCGCCAATCGTGCCAGATTTCCAAGGCATCACGATAAGCCTTTTCTCGTCGAGAGCTCGCCGTTTCTCACGCTGTTTTTACCCACTCAGGACGGAGAAGACCCGAATTACGTTCAACAACTGAGGTGGATAGTCTCAGCCGAGAACGAGTCCAAGTCCGCTTTCGCTTTTGCGAATTTCTGCCTGCAAGTTCGACGATTTTATTTAAGCATCGCCGAATTCTTCGCTACAGATTGCCGCTAGTTGCGCGGTCCTTTTTCCATCGAGTCGGGATAAGGACAAACCCGAATTAAAGAGCTGATAATATTTTAGCAGTAGGTGCTAAATTTCACAAGAGAAGCATGCTTAGGGATTTTCAGTGTGGCCGGAGGTATCGCAATTGCCCACCTGAGTCCCAATGTGGCACCCCAACACAACGATTGGCGGCTTGGGAGAAATTCAAAGATTGCCCTCGGCTTCCGCCGGGGGCATATTGCTATTGCTGTCTGAGAGACCAGCCACGCCCCATCATGCATTGCTGGTAAATCGTTTCTTGTTTCTGCTGAGACTGAATTGCCAGGCCTTGGTTGTAGCCATTCGCAAGACCCTGACTAAAGGGGTCGGGGGATGTTTGGGGCATATATTGAGGATTTCCCCCATTAGACATGGAGAGGCATTCAGAGTTGTCCTGATAAAATTGCTGGGTATTCTTATTGGGGTTAGCCCAATAGACTCGAGATTGCGTTGCGCATCCAGGCAGCACTAAACCCAGCAGAACCGCTGACGTAGCAATAAATTTCATTGAGCGATACCAGAGCGCCCAGATTGGCAAAGAACGAATCAATTTCCTATTCATGATTTATTTCCACAAAGGCATCCGGGAACAGTCCGGGATGGGATTAATAGTGGGCATCAAATTCGGATGCGTTTTCGGCGCATAATGCATGGGACATCAATCACGCAGCTTTGCTCCGCTGGGGAGCAGGCTGTCTGCCATTTTCCATTTTCGACCCTAATGTTTCCGTTAGCCGGTGAAAAGCAAAACCAATTGTCTTTATCGAATACGGTGCAGCTATCTGATTTTTCACCCTGCCTCATTGGCACAGGCGAATCTGCGATAACGAGTTGCTGCTCGTACGAGATTCGATAAGTCGTTTTGAGAACATTGGGCGACCATGCTTTCCAACGTCCATCTTTCTTATCACAAATGACTTTATGAGTCGTGACTACCTCTCTTCCGTGACCGGCAATTGACCCATATAGAATAAAACTCACTATAAGAATCAGCACGCCGAGACCGTCGTCATTTTGACTCATCGCAAAAGTTTATTTCTTAGGTTCGATTGTGCCAGATTTCCCAGTATAAGGGTTAACATTTCCCATTGAGCCATAGTTATCGCGCTGCGTCTTATTCGGAGCATACCTATGATGGGGTGCGATGTGCGTGCCATTTTTTCTCGTATATCCCCGAACCTTCGTATCTGAACCTTTTGTAGGCCGCGCCCCGATGTGCCCTTGGCAGTAAAATTGCGTGCCGAGAGTTGTCTTTGTTTGAGGATATTTCATGTTAAACAAAATTAAATTTCGTCTATTCCCGATGTGTCTCATTGGTATCGCTGCTTTGGTTGCGAGCCCCTGGATAGCCTGCGGTCAGGATGATCTTGATATCCGGATGGAGAGTATCGGGGTAGACTTCGGCAAGGGAAAGCTGACAGAAGCGCAGGTGGAGGAACAACACTCCGCGCTTCAGAAAGAAGCCAAATCCCCAAGCGATAAGGGGAGGGTTTATAAACATCTTGCATACACGCTTGCTGTGCGACAAAAGCAAAAGAATGGCGATAAGATCATTAAATACGCGGAACTGGCCCTTCAGCAGCCTCTAGATAAACTGGATGCGATTCAGGCGAATATCCTATTGGCGGAAGGGCTGGGCTATAAATATGACAGGGCAACAGGGAAAGCGTGGACCGATGCGAGGCATGAAGTCGTGGCCCCATATCTGCGAGCACTCAAGATCGTCCTCGACAATCTGACCCAGAGTAAGCGCGTGGACCCGCCGGGGATCAATCCTTATGTCTGCCCGGAGGCCGATAAGAGTTGCCGGCAGCTCAAAATAAACTATCAGAAAGAAGTGACCGAACGCGCCCGTGTCGATTTCCAGAACCATTTGATAGATGATCGAGACGCCATCCTGAGGGGTTGCATTTCTGAATACTCGGCTCGTCGAAAAAATGCGCCGCCGCCTGACCGGGGTGAATTGGAACGCATGGCCAAGGAAATTCTTACGCCTGCACACGAAGACGTCGCAACGAAGATTGTTGATGAAGTCACGACGGCAACAAATACTCGGGAGCAGCGTGAGAAGTCGCTGAACGAACAGACGAAAAAGGATCAGGCCGCATTCCCGCATCATCCCGAAGGAGCGCCGACTCACACCAAGCAGGCAACGCCGGTTATGCCCAATAACGGGGAAGCGCCACAATAGGACAATGACCTCCCGTGAAACGCCCTCTAAGGAAATTCCGTATCTGCTGCCGCCCGGGGCGGCGGGGGAGGGGCGCCGCCCCGGGCGGCAGCGGCCTTATATGCAAAAATTTCGAAGCGCCGGTTTGGCCAAATTTGAACGAAGAACTCCCTAGCCGGTCGACCAACGAACGGTCCGGACGGCCGTGCCAGTTCGCGGCGCTGAGCGAGCGGCGCGCCGCCCGGGTTGGCCCGCGTCGTCGGCCCGGAGGTCCGGAGCGCGCGGGCGCGAAGGGCTCGGGTGAAACGCTCAGCGCGGGCCGGGCGGCCGCGCTCGTCGGCCGACACGAGGCGAGGGCGTGCGAGCGCGCGGGCGCCTCGTTTCAGGCCATGGCGAGGGCCGTTCTTTTGACCGTCGCGGCGGTCGTGCTGTTCGTCGGCGCCTCGGCCAGCGCGGCACAGTTCGCCGGCCCGTCGGGAAATATCGTCATCCAAGTCACGAATGATTCCGAGAGCGCGATCCCGCTCCAGAATGTGATCGTGAATTTCTCGGCAGGTCCGAGCTTCCTTCATGTCCCCGCGTCGCAGGGCCCCGTCGACATGATCGCGGTTGGGGCGGTCGGCACCTTCACATTCCCCTACACAATCGATTCCGGCGCGCTCGACGGCGTCTATTCGGCGACCTTCACCGTTGTTCCGCAAGGCACTCCCACTCCGAATCGCCCGACGGCTCCTTCGACACAGTGGTCAATTTCATCGTTGATAATTTGGCCCCTATGGTTACGCTGGCCGGGCTTCCTGGCCAATCGCAACTGCCTCCCCGAGCCACGCCCAAGATGGCCCTGCTTTCACCAACGGCGCCGGATTAAATGTGTTTGTCCAAGATTTAACTCCGGATGGGCAGAACTTCGGCTCCGGAGTCGGCCAGATCCTCGTCGAAAATCCGGACGGCGTCTTGATGGCCCCCATGTACAACGGTGAAGGCTCGACGACGCTCGACCTCTCCAGCCTTCCCGAGGGCCAGTACATCGTCACCGCGTCCGATCTGGCCGACAATGAAACGCAGGTCGCCTTCACGGTCGACAAAACGTCTCCCGTCGTTTCGGCGATGGATTCGAAAGGAACGATTTCGTCAGGAGGGATCACCGACGGCCTCGACATAACCATATCCGCGCAGGACATCGCCGGCACCGCGCCGGCCAGCGGCTTGGCGATGCTTGAAATATTCAAAGGGGACCCGAACGATCCCCAGCATCCGGGCACCTTGATGGGCGTCAATACCGACGCCTATTCCGCCCAGCACACCTACACCTCCACCGATCCCGGTCTCGCCGCGCTCGGCGAACTCCTTGAAACCGCGATCTACGTGCGCGCCACCGATAAGGCCGGGAACCGGACGACCATCCACTTCAAAACCAGCCGCGGACCGCAGATTGGCCTGAGTGACGCCGGTTACGCCGGGTCCGGCGGCGACGGCAGCGGCGGGAACATATTCGACAGCATGACCATGTTCGACGGCGCGCAGGGGAACGTTGCGGAGACGGTTTCCAGCACCATCCTGTCTTTCCTCGGCAACAATAGATTGGGATTCGCCCTCGTTGATCCATACGGCTTCACCGATGCGACGATTACGGGGCCTGGGGAGAATGTCTCCTTGCTCACTTTAGGGCAAACGTCGACGATGGGCCATCACGGGCGGGTCGGGCTTCGACGCCGCGCGCGGCCTCACCCTCGGCTTGGGCATACGCCGGGACCGCTGGTTCCTCGACTATGCCGCGGTGCCCATGGGCGAGCTGGGATCCACCCACCGCTTCACCCTCGGCGTCGATTTTTGATGTCTCACCGGACATCAGGACTTGCTCTGGAGTACGTCGCGATCCCGTCGAGATGATCAAAGCTCGCGCCGGCGCGAGTTTTGCGCCGTCAGAGATGCGCCGGAATTACGCGGAGTGCGTGGCGCCCCAGCTGTCCACCCAGATCAGCTTCCCGTCCTCGCGCAGCGTGAATTGATTCACGTCCGTGCCCACCTGGACGCCGTTCTTATGCAGGTTCCGGTATTCGTCCAGCCAGCCCACGTCGCCGGTCCGGTCCGAGATCTGCCACGTCTGCGCGCGCCCCAGCTCGACGCCGTCGCGGTGAAGGTTCCCGAAATCGTCCACCCAGGCGACGGTCGCGGTGCGCGCGGCGGCCGCGTAGTTCTGCGCGCGGCCCAGTTTCTCGCGGTTGCGGTACAGATCGCCCCAACCGTCCTTCCACACCACGTCCCCGGTGTACTTCAGGAAGGAGTAGCTCTCGACGCGGCCCAGGTCGTCGGAGCCGAGGTGGAGATCGCCGCTGAAGTCCTTCCACACCAGCACGTCTCCGTGCCAGGCGACGTCGTACTCGGTGACGTTGTCCCCGACCTTCTGGGTTTCGCGATACAACTCGCCGGAATCGTTCCGCCAGACGACCAACCCGTCGCAATTGGCGCGGTACGTGGACGCGCGGTCGCCCAGGCGCAGGCCGTTCTTGGAGATCTCCCCGTCTTGAATGGCGACCACGGGGAGGTTCGCGCAGTTCTCCGGCAGTTCCTCGCCGCGCGGGATCCAGCGCCCGGGATGACCCGGCTCCGGGCGGACCGGAGCGTCCGGACGAGTCTTCGCCGCCAGGGCGGAGAGCGCTTGGAACGAGGCCGCCAAGGCGCCCGCGCCTTCGGCGCGGAGATTCTCGGCGACGGTCTGCGCCCGCAAGGGCGCGGAGATCAGAAGGGCGGCGGCCAGGAGGGCGATTCGGTCATTCATGGAAAAATTATAACTCAATGCGCCGGGAGGCGGAAGCGGAATTCGCCGCGGGAGGACGGGTATTTTTCGGGCGTCAGTCGCCGGAGCCGGCGAGGCTCTGGTCGAAGACCTGCACGGCGGTGCGCCAGGCGACGGCGTCGGCCCCGTCGCCGGCCAGCGGCACATCGGAGTGGAACACGCGCAGCACGGTGCGCCCATCGGACCACCAGAAGCGGTTGCCCGACCGGTGCCCCTCCCCGTAGACCAGCGCGTATTCGCCGGCCAGCTTGTTCACGGGCTGAGCGCGGGATTTCTTCTCGTCGAAGACGGTTTGGATTTCCACCAACCGCCCCTTCTTGAAGCCCACGAACAAGGTCTCCACGTGCGGCGGGAAGATCTTGGCCATGCTCTTCTCCACCCGGTAGCGCGTCACCCCGTTCTTGTTCTCCACCGCCGGCCACTCCGACGCGGGCGGATAGACGCGGCGCACTTCCTCGATGTTGTCGCCCAGCTGGAGGCTGACAAGGTAGCGCTGGATCTTCACGTCCTCCTCGTCGTCGTCCGCGCGGGCGGCGCGGGGGAAGGCGGGGAGGATCAGCAGGGCCAGCAGCAGCGCGCGCATGGGGCCCTCAGCGGCGCCGCCGGCGCCTGGTCGCCTTGGCGAGGTAGGTGGGGCCGGCGTAGTTCTGGAACGTGACGTGCGCCAGCGCGGTCATGAAGTTTTTCGCCTGGGAGTAGGACGCGTTCTGGCCGGTCAGCACGGTGACGGCGTAATCGCCGTTGGGGGTCAGGAAGATGGCGGCGTCGTGGCAGGCCTGGCGCAGGAGACCCGTCTTGTGGGCGATCTCCCAGCCGGCGGGCATGCCCTTGGCCAGGCGCGCGGCCACGGGCTTGGGCTTCTTGAGGATCTCCATCATCAGCTCGCTGGAGGGCTTGTCCACGGCCTCGCCGCGGTAGATCTTCTCCTCCAGCATCTCCATCTCGCGCGCGGTGGTGTAGTTCTCGTGCGCGACGCGGCCGCCCTTGAGGCTCATGCCCTCCTCGTAGATCCCGGTGTACAGAAGACCCATGCGCGGGAACTGCTGCTGGACGTAGCCCAGGCCCAGGCGCTCAAGCACCATCTTCGTGGCGGTGTTGTCGGACTCGTTGATCATGTGCATCAGCGTGTCGCGCAAGGTCAGTTTGGTGCCGTCGGGACGCCACTTGAGCGACCCCGAGCCGCCGGCGCGGTTGAGCCGCGTGATCGTCAGGTACTCGTCCAGGGACAGCCCGCCTTCCTTGATCTTGTAGAACGTGGCGATCAGGATGGGAACCTTGATCAGGCTGGCGGCCGGGAACAGGTCGTCGGGATTGTGCGTCCACGTCCGGCCGGAGCGCAGGTCCTTGATATAGACCGAGACGCGTCCCGGGTAGCGCGCGACCATGACCTCCAGCTGGGCGACCATCTTGTCCCAGGCCGCGTCCTTCGGGTCGGGGCGCATGGCCGGCATGGGCGGGGCGGACATGGTCGCCGCCGCGGGCGCGGCCGGCGCCATGACGGGCGCGGTCAGCGGCGGCAGCGCGGCGGGCATGGCGGACGCGGGAGCCGGGATCTCGGCGACCTCCTGGTCGTCCTCGGGGCGCCCGTTCTCCTCGGACCAGTCGAGCCGGTAGCCGATCGCGTAGGACAGCCCGACCACGACCAGCGCCGAAAACAGCAGCAGATCCGCGCCCTGCGCGCGCAAGGCCTCCCAGCGGATCTTCCGGTCGACGATGATTCGGTGCATGGGTCCTTCTGAGGGTACCAGGAGAAACGGCCCGCCGCCAGTGGCGGCGGGCCGTTCTCGCGGCGCCCTAGCTCGACTTGACGGTGGGGCTCTTGGAGAACGTCAGCTTGTCGTTCGCGGCGTCCACCTCGACGTAAATCGTCGCGCCCGGATCGAACTTCTTCATCAGGATGTCCTCGGACAGAGGGTCCTCGACGGAACGCTGGATGGTGCGCGCCAGCGGGCGCGCGCCGTAGTTCACGTCGAAGCCGTTCTTGATGAGATAGGCCTTGGTCTCGTCGGTGAACTCCACCTTGTAGCCCTGCGCCTCGATCTTCGTGCGCACGCGGCCGAGCATCAGGGTCAGGATCTGGCCCATTTCCTGCTCGTTGAGCGGGTGAAAGACGATGATGTCGTTGATGCGGTTGATGAACTCGGGGCTGAAGACCCTTTTCACCTCGTCCATCACCGTCTCCTTCATCTTCTTGTAGTCGCGCTCGTTCTGGTCCACGGTGTCGGCGGCGGTGAAGCCCAAGGACTTGCCCTTGGAGATCAGGCGCGCGCCCACGTTGGAGGTCATCAAAATGACCGTGTTCTTGAACGACACCTTGTGGCCCAGGTTGTCGTTGAGCACGCCGTCGTCCATCACCTGCAGCAGGATATTGAAGATGTCCGGGTGCGCCTTCTCGATCTCGTCGAGCAGGACCACCGAGTAGGGCTTGCGGCGCACGGCCTCGGTGAGCTGGCCGCCCTCCTCGTAGCCGACGTAGCCGGGGGGCGCTCCGATCAGGCGGGACACGGCGAACTTCTCCATGTACTCCGACATGTCGATGCGGATCATGGAGTCCTCGTTGCCGAACATGAACTCCGCGACCGCGCGCGCCAGCTCGGTCTTGCCCACGCCCGTCGGTCCCAGGAACATGAAGGAGCCGATCGGCTTCTTCGCGTCCTTGAGTCCCGCGCGGGAGCGGCGGATGGCCTGAGAGATGGTCTTGATCGCCTCTTCCTGGCCGATGACGCGCTTGTGGAGGTTGTCCTCCATGTGCACCAGCTTCTCCGTCTCGGACTCGGTCAGGGCGGTGACGGGCACGCCGGTCCACTTGGACACGACGGCCGCGATGTCCTCGGCCATGATCGTGGGCGTGGACTGGTCGCGCTTCTCGCGCCACTTCTTCTTGGCTTCCTCGAGCGCCTTGCGCAGCTCCTTCTCCTTGTCGCGCAGGCGGGCGGCCTT
>JAGWMT010000131.1 GCA_028871595.1 Elusimicrobiota bacterium | reverse complement strand
GCGCTGGACGGCTACCGCTCCCACGCGAAGACGCAGGTCCTCAGCGAGGACGGCGGGATGGTGGCCTTCGCCGACGCCGACGTCCCGCTCTGGGAGGAAATGCCCAAGGAAAAGATCAAGCCGGGCCCGTTCTACCTGGTCTGGACGGGCTCGGACCAGACGCCTGCGAAGGGCTACCCGTGGCCCTGGCAGATTCTCAGCGTCAAGTCGGCGATCCTGGAAGACGAGTACCCGAAGGCCGTGCCCCGCAACGTTCCGCAGGGCTCGCGCGCGCCCTACGGCTGGGCGCTCTTCAAGAGCCGCTGCATCTCCTGCCACGCGATGAACGGTCAGGGCGGCTCGGTGGGGCCGGACCTCAACGAGCCGCGCGGGATCACGCGCTACCACGAGAAAAGCGAGCTGAAGGAATTCATCCACCGGGCGTCGTCGTTCCGGCACACGAAAATGCCGGACTTCGACGAGTTGACGCCGCGCGATCTCAACGACCTGATGGCCTACTTCGACTTCCTCTCCGTCCAATCCGGGACGAAATAAGCCGGACTCAGGCGGGGGTCGTCCGGCCGTCCAGGATGGCCGCGGCCTGCTCGAAGAACTGCAGGCAGGTTCCTTGGCGCTTCTCCGGGTCGGGATCCAGGGCCCGGGCGATCACGGCGTCCAATGCCGGCGGCATCCCGGGCACCGCCTGGGACAGCGGCATATAAATCCGTCCGATCTTGGCGCTGAGGTCGTCGCCGCGGAACGGCAACTGCCCGGCCAGAAGTTCATAGAACGAGACCGCCAGCGCGTACACGTCCGACGACTTCGTGACCTTGCCGGCGGACTGCTCGGGGGCCATGTACGGCGGGGTGCCGACGATGGTGTTGGTCTGGATGTCGCGCAAGGTGTCCTGGACGAAGCGCGCGATGCCGAAGTCCATGACCTTCACGCGGTCGTGCTCGTCAATCATGATGTTCGAGGGCTTGAGGTCGCGGTGCACGACGCCGCGTTTGTGGGCATGATCCACGGCCTCGGCCGCCTGGCGCAGGTAGCGCAGGGCGGTCTTGGCCGGCATGCGTCCGGCGGGCCCGTCGGAGCGCTTCTCGTGCAAGGTCTGGCCCTCCACGTACTCGAACACGATGAAGGTCCCCGCCTCGGCCTGCACGATGTCGTAGATCTCGATGATGTGCGGATGATGCAGCGCGGCGACCTTGCGCGCTTCCTCCACGAACCGCTCGCGCTCGCGCGGCCGGACCTGCAGCTCGGCGCGCAAGCTCTTGATGGCCACGCGCCGGCGCAGCTCGTTGTCCTTCCCCTCGTACACGTCCCCCATCCCGCCGGATCCGACCTTTCGCCCGCGCGCGTACTTCGAATTGATCGCCATGGGACCGTCGTTCGCCGCGGGCTGAGCATCGGGCGTGGACCAGGTCGAAAAGCGCCGGGAGCGGTCCTTCGCGAAGAACATCACGTAGGCGGCGAACAGGACGAACAGCGCGCCGGCCGCCGCCAGCGGCACCGCGCCGCCGGCCTTGTCGGTCAACCGCGACGCGAACGTCGGGACCGGACGTGTCGCCGCATCCGCTCGGCCCTCGGCCTCCCGCGCGGCCGCCGCATACAAGTCCTGATAGCGCTCGGGGTCATACGTCGCGGCTTCTTTTAAATCCGCCGTCGCCTCCGCCTTTTGACCCAGATTCTTCTCCGCCACCGACCGCTGATAGTACCCGTCGGCGAACTTGGGATTGATGCCGACGGCGGCCGTGGCGTCTTCCTTGGCCCCCCGGTAGTCGCCCGCCTCGTTTTTATACGAGGCGCGCAGGTTGTGCGCCGCCGGCAGGGCGTCCCGCGGCCCATTGGCCGCGAACGTCTCGATGGCCTTGTCCAGAATCTTCAACGCCTCGCCCAGCTCCTTGAGCGCCGCCAGCGAGATGGCCTGATGCATATACGCGTCGCCGTTGTTCGGATCGATCGCCGCCGCCCGCACCGCGGCGTCCAGCGCGCTGCGGTAATCCTTGAGTCGCAGGAAATTGTCGGACTTGTCTATATATGGCCGCGCCTGAATGGCGCTCGTATCCGTCATCCGCACACGCGGGGCGTCGCTTCCAGGCGCAGCGGCCGGCACCGGCATCGCGGTCGTCGCGACCTGCCCACCGCCGGACCCCGCGGCGCCCCGGCCTTTCGAGGCATGCAATATAAACTGCAGGTTCGCGTCGTTCGGATTCAGCTTAAGGCCGCGCTCAGCGTCCGCCGCCGCCCGCGCACAATCTTTCGTCTCGTATGAGATCTTCGCCGAAGAAGCCAACGCCGGCACCAACTTCTTGGGATCATTCCCAGCTAGCGCAACCGCCCGATCGGCGAACGTCCGTCCCTGCGACCAATCTTCGCGCTGAACAGCGTAATCGGC
This sequence comes from Elusimicrobiota bacterium, assembly GCA_028871595.1. Next base: position 6,167 of record JAGWMT010000131.1, on the reverse strand, counting down.
AGCCAACTGCTGTATATCACCATTCCCTTTATTCTCGTCGGCAATCCCGTAACTTTGATTCGCGCGCTGATTGCGTTCTGCCTGAATTTGGGAAAGCTGTGTTTCGGCCTGGGTATTCGTGGGTTGCTGATCTAGAACTTTCTGGATACCTCTGGCTTGTTCCGCGAGTCTCGTCTCGGCATCACGATTTTTTTTGATCGTCGTGTACGGATCCCCCATGGCTAGCAGTGGTGCCGCCGCCAGGTTGATCGTGAAAATTGCCAACGCTATTTTAATCACAGGGGGGGTGAATCAAAAACCTCTTGACGATCGATTTCGCCATGTTACAATAGGCAAAAGAACCGTAGCCCGAATTCCACGTCGGAGAAGCCATGAAACCCACGATAAGCATCCTAGCCGTTAGTATGGTCTTGGTTCCCTTGACTGTCAAGGCTAAGGAACATTTATCGCGAAAAATATCGAAAGATGCAACTTCTTCAGATTCCCGATTCAAAGACTCCGTCAATGACACACAAGGAATTTATTCACGGCTTGTTGAATACCTCCAGAAAAAGGGAGCTGACGATAAGCTGGATGACATGACCACTGCGTCCAATCTCGGATTCACTACTGAAATGCCCGTTAAGACTGTCATCGCGATCGACACACCTCATAGTTTTAAGGGCTGGCAACATCATGAATGTGCGGTGGTTTATTCGAATGGGAATCCCACGTCAGGAACTCGAAATCCAACCTGCATCGTTGTCTACCAGAATAAGGCTCAAGGCCATGAAAGCACGGGATATTGGTTTCGTCTGAACTTAAACGGACAACTTGAACGAGCAATTCTGTCGACTGGGAAAAACGACGAGAGTGGCAATCCGATCCCCGGTTCGGGAACTCAAACCGAGCAGGACATTGCTTCCGCGGATGTGAAAAAGGCGTACGCCGCAGAGATGTCTTATTGGACGAAAGACTGGCTTAAGCAGCAGCAGAAAGCCGCCGTTAAAAATGGGAAGACGGCCGGGAAGTAGCCCTCCGGATATTTTCTCCTATATCCGCCTGAGGTGCCGGGGTCCTCACGGGGCGCGGGAAACGCGATAAATTCGTCGGATTTGACGTGCTGAGGACTCCCACACCTCAGGCCGATAATGCGACATACCCCACCTCCCACGGCCGCTCCCGCCTCCGCCGATTTTGGTTCGCTGCTTTTAAGACAACGCTCGGGCAAATAAGGCGCCAATAATCGGCCGTTCGCCGGCGTTGCTGCTTTAAAGCAAAGAACCAAAAACGGCAGCAGCGCCCCTCCCCGCGCCAAGGGATTTTGGTAAGATGCCCGGCATGGCGAACGTCGGGAAAAGCATGCCGCGCCGCGAAGGTCCGGGAAAGTTGACGGGGCGCGCGCTTTATCTGGACGACCACGCCATTCCCGGCGTCTGGCACGGCGTCACCGTGCGTTCGTCGGCGCCCCACGCGCGGATCAAATCCATCAAGTTCGATCCCGCCTTCCCTTGGAATGAGTGCGCCATCGTCACCGCCAAGGACATCCCGGGCAAGAACGTGGTCACGCTCATCGAGCCCGACCAGCCCCTGCTGGCCGACGGGATCGTCCGCCATCGCGAGGAGCCCATCGTCCTCATCGCCCACCCCGACCGCGCCACCGCCTACGAAGCGGCCAAGCACGTCGCCATCGAATACGAAAAACTCCCCGCCGCGCTGACGCTCGAAGAGGGGCTCGCGCTGAAGGCCAAGATATTCAAGGACGACAATGTATTTAAGTCGTATCTGATCGAGAAGGGCGACATCAACGCCGGCTTCGCCAAGGCCGACTTCGTCGTGGAGGGCGAGTACCGCACGCCCGCCCAGGAACAGGCCTACATCGAGAACAACGCCGTGGCCGCCTGGGAAGAGGGCGACGTGATGGTCGTCACCGGCTCCCTGCAGTGTCCATATTATGTGGTGAAGGCCCTCAAGGCCCTCCTGGGCCGCGACGAGACCAAGGTCCGCGTCATCCAGACCGTCACCGGCGGCGGCTTCGGCGGCAAGGAGGAGTACCCGTCCATGATCGCCGGCCACGCCGCCCTGCTGACGCTCAAGGCCGGACGCCCCGTCAAGATCGTCTACGACCGCCACGAGGACATGGCCGCCACCACCAAGCGCCATCCCGCCGTGGCCCGGCATAAGACCGGCGTGATGAAGGACGGCACCTTGGTGGCCCAGGACATCGAACTGCTGATGGACGGCGGCGCGTACGCCACTCTCTCGTCCGTGGTCTTGTCCCGCGGGACCCTTCATGCCGCCGGCGCCTATGAGTGCCCGAACATCCGCGTGCGCTCCAAGGTCGTCGCCACCAACACGCCCCCCAACGGCGCGTTCCGCGGCTTCGGCGCGCCCCAATCCCTGTTCGCGGCCGAACTCCATTGGGAAAAGATCGCCGACGTCCTCAAGACCGACTCGCTCAAGCTCAAGAAAAAGAATCTGTTCAAGCTGGGCTCGATCACCGCCACCGGACAAAGCCTGCGCGAGTCCGTGGGCGCCGCCGAGTGCCTGGAGATCGCCGTGAAGCGCTCCAAGTACGTCGCCAAGCGCAAAGAGTACGACCGTTGGAACAAGAATCCGAAGAATCTCACGTGGAAGGGCATCGGCCTGGCCGTGGCCCACCACGGCGCCGGTTTCACCGGCTCGGGCGAAGTGTACCTGGCCAGCCGCGCCGGCGTCGCCCTCACGCGCGACGGACAAATTTTCGTCCTGGCCGCCTCCACGGAGATCGGCCAGGGCACCAACACCATGTTCGCCCAGGTCGCCGCCGACGGGCTGGGCATGCCCATCGACTGGTTCCAGGTGGAGACCCCGGACACCCACAAGGTCCCGGACTCCGGCCCCACCGTGGCCTCGCGCACCTGCATGGTGGTGGGCGGCCTGGTCCAGCGCGCCGCGAAGGAAATGAAGAAGGCCTTCGAGGCCGAGCACGGCCGCGTCCCGACCACGACCGCCGATTTGAAGAAGGCCGCCGCGACGATGTGCGGCTCCCGCCCCGCCCGCCGCTTTGAAGTCCAATACGAAAAGCCCCCGGAAATCGTCTGGGACGACAAGACCTACCAGGGCGACGCCTACGGCGCGTACTCGTACGCCGCCTTCGTCGCGGATCTTGAAATCGACAAGGCCACGTACGAGGTCCGCGTCGTGAAGATCACCACCGCCCAGGACATCGGCAAGGCCATCCATCCCCTGTTCGCGGAAGGACAGATCATCGGCGGCTCCACCCAGGGTCTCGGCTGGGCCCTTCTGGAGGAACCCGTTTACAAGGACGGCGTGATGATCAATTCCCAGCTCACGAATTACGTGATCCCCACCAGCCTGGACACCCCGCCCTTCGACGTGACCGTGGTGGAGAAGCCCTACTCGCGCGGACCGTTCGGCGCGAAGGGCGTGGGCGAACTGCCCATGGACGTCCCCGGACCCGCCGTGGCCGCCGCCGTCAAGCACGCCACCGGCCGGCTGATCGCGGAATTGCCCGTCACGCCGGAACGCATCGCCCGGGCGCTCCAATGACCACGTTCAACGTCAACGGCAAGAAGAGGACGTTCAAGGGCGCTCCGTTCACCCGCCTCATCGACGTCCTGCGCGAGGAATTCCGCCTCACCGGGACCAAGGAAGGCTGCGGCGAGGGCGAGTGCGGCGCCTGCACCGTCCTGCTCGACGGCAAGCCCGTCAATTCCTGCCTGATTCCCGTCTGCCAGGCCGACGGGCGCAAGGTGGAGACCGTGGAGTCCTTGGGCACGCCGGAAAAGCTCTCTAAGATGCAGAAGGGCTTCATGGAATGCGCCGGCGCCCAGTGCGGCATCTGCACCCCGGGCATGCTGATGAGCGCCCACGCCCATTTGAAATCCGGCGGCAAGGCCGACGACGCCTCCATCCGCACCGCCATCTCCGGGAACCTGTGCCGCTGCACCGGCTACCAGCACATCGTGGACTCGGTGATCTGCGCCGCGAAGAACGGGAAGAAGAAATGAGAGGCGACGCCAAGTCCATGGTCGTGCTGACGCCGCGGACCGCGGCGGCCGCCGTCCAGGCGCTGGCCGACGATCCCAAGGCCATTCCGCTGGCCGGCGGCACCGACCTGATGGTGGGCTGGAACATGGGCCTGCTGAACGGCCGCGCCGTGGTGGACCTGTCGCGCGTGGCCGAGTGGAAGAATATCCGCGTCGCCAAGACGTCGGTCTTCATCGGCGCCCTGGTCACTCACTCGCAGATTCAAGCGCATCCCGTCCTGCGCGCGCGCTTCCCGCTTTTGGTCGCCGCCTGCGCCACCGTGGGCGCCGCGCAGATCCAGAACCGCGGGACCTTGGGCGGCAACGTGGCCAACGCGTCTCCCGCCGGCGACAGCTTCCCCCCGCTGGCCGTGTACGACGCCCGCGTCCACTGCGTCGGCGCCGGGGGGCGCCGCGTCCTGCCGCTATTGAGCGTGTTCGTCGGCGTCAAAAAGACCGCGCTCCTGGCCGGCGAGCTGATCGAAGCCATCGAGCTCCCGTTCCCGGCGAAGGCGCCCGCGCGCGGCGTCTTCCGCAAGGTCGGCACCCGCGCCGCCCAGGCCATCTCCAAGACCATGTTCGCGGGCCTGCTCTGGATGAAAAAGGACGGGACCGTCGAGGACGTGCGCCTGGCCTTCGGAAGCCTGGCGCCCACCGTGCGGCGCCTGGCCGCCGCCGAGGCGTTCCTGAAAGGGCGGAAGCTGGACGCCGCGTCCGCCGCCGGCGCCGCCGACCTGCTGAGCGCGGACGTCTCGCCCATCGACGACATCCGTTCCACCCGCGACTACCGCCTGGCCGTCTCCCGCAATTTGATCGTGCGATTCCTGGAAGGAGCCCTGCGATGAAGCCCCAAATCACCCTCGAACCCAAGGCGTTCAAGCCCGTCCTGGCCAAGCTCTCCAAGCAGAACGCCGCCTACATGGCCCGCTTTCCCGGCGACTTCGCCGGCCGCCAGCCCGTGCACACCGTCTACGGCGGCGCCCACCTGTTCAAGTCCGACTCCGCCAAGAAGCTGGGCGAGCTGGCCGTCCGTTCCCTGTCCCGCTACGCGCCCGACGCGGTCACTTTCGCTCAGGCCCTGGGCATGGACCCGGCGCTGGCGCACATGGTCTACGACCGCGTGGTGGAGAAGCTCAAGCGCGAGGCCGTGGAGGATTTCCGCATCGACTTCGAGGACGGCTACGGCAACCGCCCCGACGCGGAGGAGGACGGCCACGCCGTCTCCGCCGCGCTGGAAGTGGCGAAGGGCTTGGAAGAAGGCACCTTGCCTCCTTTTATCGGGATTCGGATCAAAACTTTTTCCAACGAATTATCAGCGCGCTCCGCGCGAACGATGGACATATTTCTGACGACGTTGATTCGCCAAACGAAAGGCCGTCTGCCTGATTGGTTCTGCGTCACTCTTCCCAAGATCGTCCATCCGGGCCAAGCCGCCGCCTTGGCGAAGCTGCTCGACGCGTTCGAAAAAAAGAAGAAGCTCAAGCCCAACACCATCAAGGTCGAACTGATGGTCGAGACCCCGCAGTCCATCATCGGCGCGGACGGCACCGCGCCCCTGCGCGCCATGGTGGACGCCCTGGGCGGCCGCATCACCGGCGCCCACTTCGGCACGTACGACTACACGGCCTCGTGCAACATCACCGCCGCGCACCAGCACATGATGCACGCGTCCTGCGACTTCGCGAAATCCGTCATGCAGGTGACCTTGGCCGGCACCGGCGTCACCATGTCCGACGGGGCGACCAACGTGATGCCCGTGGGACCGCACCGGCCCGCGCCCGGCGAATACCTGTCCGCCGAGCAGGACCGCGAGAACGTGGAGGCCGTGCGCCGCGCCTGGAAGCTGCACTACGACCACGCCACGCACTCGCTCGTGAACGGTTTTTATCAGGGCTGGGACCTCCATCCCGCGCAGCTGCCCACGCGCTACGCCGCGGTGTACTCTTTCTTCATCGCCGGCCTGCCCCAGGCCACCGCGCGGCTCAAGAACTTCATCGAGAAGGCGGCCCAGGCCACCTTGGTGGGCGACGTGTTCGACGACGCCGCCACCGGGCAGGGCCTCTTGAACTACTTCCTGCGCGCGCGCAACTGCGGCGCCATCACCGCCGCCGAGGCCTCCGCCACCGGGCTCACGCCCGAGGAGTTCGCCAGCCGGTC
>JAGWMT010000130.1 GCA_028871595.1 Elusimicrobiota bacterium | reverse complement strand
GACCCCGACGCCGCCGGCTGCAGCGTGTCCAAGGCCCTGCGCAGCTTCACCAGCGCCCGCTACCAGATCTCCTACGGCCCCATGGTGTTCGACGGCGAGGCGGCTATGGAAAAAGGCGTGGCCACGCCCACCGGCCCCCTGGCCGCCCCCAACCATATCACCTACAACGGCAACGCCCAGGTGGTGCGCATGAAGTGGAAGCAGAGCCTCTACCGCAGCACCAGCGAGGGCGTCGCGCGCGTCTCCGTGGCCCGCGGCACCGGCGACGTCCCCGGCACCCCCACGCGCGACGAGGCCTTCTATCCCAGCCACGGCCATCGCTTCAACGGCCTGGACCGCTCCGGCTTCGGCGACTTCTACGGCGCCACGCCCTACGACGCCTTCGGGGGGAACTACTCGACCTCCACCAAGAGCGGCCTGCCCAACGGCGCCAGCGGCATCATCGTGGTCGGCGCCGGCTACACCCCGCCCAGCTACGCCGGCTTCGCCCTGGACCTGGATTATTTCCTGTTCCAGGCCGAACGGGTTGCCACCGGGCCGCGCACCTTGGGCTCGGAGTGGGATGTCCGCCTGCGCTATCAGATCCGAGACCAATTCTCCCTGACCGCCGGCCTGGCCAACTTCAAGTCCGGCCTGGTCACCGACCCCCACCACGCCACCGCCCGCAAGTACACGTTCGAAGCCTCCGGGCGCTTCTAAAACCGGCGCCCCGCGTCGCGATTCACCCACCGACGGTTCATATGTTTGGACCTATACTTAACGACGAAAGCTACGGGAGCCTGCTGGCCACCCAGGACGAGATGACCTTCCCGGACTGGCGCAAGCGCCTGGCCCGCGCCAAGCGCGAGGCGGCGGCCGGCAAGACGGTCTCCCTGGAAGAATACGACGCCCGCCGGAGCCGCCGAAGCAGGTGAAGGTCGAGCTCTTGCCCCAGGCCGCCGAGGACCTGGACGGCATCGCCGGCCCGCTTGCCCAGCGCGCGGCATCCAACTGTCGTCAAAGACAGCAGGGCGGGGGATAACTATCCACAGACGACCCACAGGCCGATGTCCTATGTGCGTCGTATGTGACCTATGTTTAATACATATGACGTCATATTAGACATATATGGACAGACGCGCGCGCCCATACACCAATTCACCGTCATATCCACAGGCTCTGGACCGATGCCATGACATATGACATAATCAGGCCATGAACGCCCATCGCGTGCGCCTCAAACTGCCCAACGGGGCCGAGCTGGAGGCCGAAGGCGACGCGGAGTTCGTGCGGCAAGAGCGACTGGAGTTCGTTCTGCAGCAGACGCCGGTCCCCGGCCGGACCGAGGAAGGCCCCGGGCGAGAGCCCCGCGTGGACTGGAACGCCGTGGTGGAGGCCAAGAGCGGGGGGCTGACGCTCCGGGGCAAGATCCCGGGCGGCGACAAAGGGGGCAAGGACGCCTGCCTGGTGCTCCTGATGGCCTCGGATCGCCTCCTCAGCCAGCCCAAGCCCACGGCGGCCATGCTGGGCAAATGGCTGCGCGCCTCGGGGTACCCCGTGGGCCGCATGGACAGGACCCTCCAGGACGCGATCTCGCAAGGCGAACTGCTCTCTTCAGGCTCCCGGAGATCCCGGCGCTACGAACTGACGGCCTCCGGCAAGATCAAGGCGCTGCTGATGTCCGAGCAGATGACGGCCGCGGTCCTGGGCCGGCCGCGCTAAAACCAGCCAAAACCCCGCCGCGCCTGGACGGCAGCCGCGCTGTTCGAACGAACAACGGAACACACGCCGGCGCGAGTCGCGATGTGCGACCGGACAACATCAGACTCCGGCAATAGGCGACACGGCTCGGGGCCAAATGACCGAAGGGGAGCCAAACGAAACAAACAGCCCCAATGGCGGCTCTCGGTTTAATAACTACTGATAATAATTATTATGTTACCACCAAGGGCAAGAGAAGCGCCGCGCCCTATCCTCCATTCGCACCGAACTTCCAGCGGATTGCCTTGGAACAATAGCGATTATTCAGCGCAAACGAGAGGTTCCTTGAGGTTTTCTAAATTAGCACTCTCGGCCCCGGGAAGGCCCGCCGAAAAGTTGGCAAAAATCGGGGGACGCCGGCCGGATCAACCCCGAAAAGTTGGCAACTTTCGGGGCAGCCGGGAGCTCCGGAAACGAGCCAAAAAAACCATGAAAGGGATCCGGGCGGATCCCGAATTCCGGCCAAAAAACCGTCGGGAAGAAGCCCGGAAACTTGGCAAGTTTTCGGGGACCGGCGGCCGAAAGACGACCCCCCAAAAAGACCATGAAAGGGAGGCCGGGTTTCAGCCCAAAAAACCAGGGGTCGGGGGCCGGATTCCGGGACGGATTGGGAGGGGCCAAAAAGACCATGTAAGCGGCGGGGCCGAAACGGCCGAAAAACCAGGCAACATTCCGGGGAAAACGGCGAATGCAGCGGGGACCAAAAAGACCAAGCGTCACCCTGGGCGAAAAATCACCCGAGGAACGGAAAAACCATCAAAGGCAGGGCGGGAAAAAAGAGGTCGAAAATAACCAGGAAAGGATCCAAGACTCGGGCGCGAAAAAACCATCGAACGATCCGAAAAGTTCGATGGTCCGCGCGACCGTAAAAAAGACCGAACGCGCGAACACAAAAACGCGCGGTCTCGGGCCGAGGTGGTTTATTTCGGCGGAAGGACGGGGGAAGGGGGCAAGGCGGCGGGGGGCAGGAAAAGACCGACGCCGATGGCGGCGTACCCCCCCAACAGGAGGAAGGGGGCCAAGGCCGCGGCCCAGTTGCGCCCCAGCGCGTCGGCGCGGGACAGCACGGCGAAGCCGAGCAGCACGGACACTCCCCCCGCCGCGATCAACGCCTTCCCTCGGGAGGAGAAGTTCTCCGAGGGAGGCGGCGGCGCCGGGACTTTCTCTTTCTGGGTCTTTTTGGGCTTGGCCATGGTTCTTCCCTCAGAGTTCGGCGGCGTAGAGCTCCTTCAACGTCTCGCGACGGCGGACCAGACGGGCTTTTCCCCCGTCCACCAGGACTTCCGCGGCGCGGGGCCGGGAGTTGTACTGACTGCTCATGGCGAAGCCGTAGGCCCCCGCCTTGCGCACGGCGAGCAGGTCCCCCCTCTCCAGGGGCGGCAGGCGCCGTTCGCGCGCCAGGAAGTCTCCGGACTCGCACACGGGCCCCACGACGTCCACGACGCGGGTCGTCCCGCGGCGCGGCTTCACGGCCTCCACGGGGTGCCAGGCGTCGTACAGCGCCGGCCGGGGCAGATCCGTCATGGCGGCGTCCACGATGACGAAGCGCCGCTTCGAGGTCTTTTTCCGGTACAGGACGCGGGTGAGCAGCAGGCCCGCGTCGGCCACCAGGTAGCGGCCCGGCTCCAACAGAAGGCGGGCGTCGGGCCACGGCGCGAAGGCGTCTTCAATGACGCGCGCCAAGGAGGCGAGCGCCAGCGGCCTCTCGTCCTTGTAGGTGATGCCGATGCCCCCGCCGATGTCGATGTGCGATAAACGTATCCCCGTGGCCTCCAGCTTCCTGATGGTCCGCGCGATCGAGGCGGCGGCCCGGCGGTACGGCGCCACGTCGGTGATTTGCGAGCCGATGTGAGACTGGATGCCGACTACGCGCAGACGCTTGTCGCGGGACGCGCGCCGGTACAGCGCCAGCGCCTCCTCCGTTTCCACGCCGAATTTGTTTTCCGCGCGGCCCGTGGTGATGTGCGGGTGCGTCCCGGCGTTCACGTCGGGGTTCACGCGCACGGACACCGGCGCCGCGCGCTTCAGGCGTCCCGCCACGCGCGCCAGCGCGTCCAGCTCCTCGGAGGACTCCACGTTGAACGTGAGCAGGCCCGCGCGCAGGCCGGCCGCCATCTCGTCCTCGGTCTTTCCCACGCCGGAGAACACGGTCTTCTTCGGATCGAAGCCCGCGCGCAGGGCCCGCGCCAGCTCCCCCGCCGAGACGATGTCCGCCCCCGCCCCGGCGCGCGCCAGGACCGCGCACAGCGCGCGGTTGGAGTTCGCCTTCAGGGCGTAGCAGACCAGGGGCGGGCGCCGGCGGAAGGCCGCGCGCAGGGCGGCCAGGCGGGCGCGGGCCTCGCCCGCGGAGTAGACGTACAGCGGCGTCCCGAAGCGGCGCGCCAAGGACTCCGCGGAGACGCCCTCGACGCGCAGGACGCTCACTTCTTCTTCGCCGCCTTGCGCGTCGCGCCCAGCCGGCGGACGATCTCATGGAGGGCCGACTGCGCCTTCGGGTCCTTCGGGGTGATCTTCAGCACCGCCTCCCAGGCGGTCTTGGCCTCGCCGTAGCGGCCCAGCTTCTGCAGGGACATGGCCAGGCCGGTGTACACGCGCTCGTCCGGAATTCCGGGCAGCGGCGCGGACGTCACGCCGCACTGCGCGAAATGATCCGCCGCCTCCTGGAACTTGCCGCCTTCCAACGCGATCTGGCCCAGGTAGAACTCGGCGCGCCGGTTGAAATCCCCGCCGTAGGCCTTCAGTTGGCCGAACGAGCCCGCGGCGCGGGCCATCAGCTTGGCGCCCCACAGGCTCAGGCCCAGATTCTCCTCGATCAGCGGATCGGTCGGGTTGACGAACTTCAAGCGCTCGTATTCTCCGACGGCCTCCGGGAACATCCCCATCCGGTAGTACAGCTTCGCCGCCAGCATCCGGATTTCCTTGTCCTCGGGATAGTGCCGCAGGAAGCGCTGATACTCGGTCAGGGCGAACGGATACAGCCCTTCCTCCTGGTACATGATGCCCAGGCAGTAGAAGATGCGGGGATCCAGGGCGCCCAGGTCGCGGGCCTCCTCAAGATCGTTGATCGCGTCCACGTAGGAGTCCTTGCCTTTCTCGAACAGCAAGGTCCCAAGTTCCACCAAAGCCGAGATGTCCTGGGGGTCCGCTTTGAGACGCTCCTGGGCCGAGGAGATCTGCGCGTTCAGCTGCGGCGGCGCGGGGAAATCCACGCGCCGCCGCGGCAGAGGTTTCTCGCGCAGCATGAACCACAACGCCGAGAACAGCACCACGATGGAGATTCCCGCGGCCCAGGACAAGGTCCGGGCGTTCAGCCAGGAGCCCCCCAAATGCCAGGGGTTCTTGACCGTCTTCAGGCGCGGATGCTCCGGCGCGTGTTCTTCGGCGGCGCGGTGGGTCACCCCTCCTTCTCCGGAGACAACAGCTGTCCCAAAGTCAGCGGCGGCGGCGCCTTCATGTACTGCGCCACGCGCTTGCGGTCGTGGATCTCGCTGAACTTGAGGGTGGACGCGCGCAGCTCGAAGTTCGTGAAGTCCACGCCCAGGACGATGGCCTTGATCGGATCGCCCAGCTTGTAGACGATGTCCGTGTCGCACTCCTGCGCGGGGACGAACGCGTTCGTCTTCGGATCCACCGAGAAGCGCACGCCGTGCGCGCCCACCTCGGTGATCTTGCCCGTGACGGTGGACTTCGGCGCGAAGCGCCGTTTGAGCGCGTCCGCCGGGTTCGGCTGGAGCTGCTTGATCCCCAGGTAAAGGGGGTCCCCCTCCTTCTCCGGCTTGGACAGAACCTTGACCTTCAGCTTCTGGCCCCGCTCGAAGGCGGCGGGATCGGGCTTGCCCCAGGCCATGTCGAGAGGCCTGACCGTCCCCTCCAGACCGCCGATGTCGATCAGCAGGCCGTCGGCCGAGACGCGGACGATGCGGCCGATGCGGACCTCGCCGGAGCGCAGCTCGTTGGTGATCTTCACCTTGCGCTTGCCGGCCTCCTCCTCCAGGACCGCCTTGCGAGACAGGACCAGCTGGCGCTTCGACGGGTTGACCTCGATGACGTAGCAGCGCACGCCGGTGGCGAGCATCTTCTTGGGGTCGCGCACGGGGCGCAGGTCGGCCAAGGAGGCCGGCAGGAACGCCTGCACGCCCTGGACGTCCACCAGGAAGCCGCCCTTGACCGAGGACGTCACGGTGCCGCGCACGCGCTGCTTCTCGGCGTGGGCCTTCACCGCCATCTCCCAGCCCAGCTCGGTCTTCGCCTTCAGGTGCGAGAGCACGACCTGTCCGGTCTTGCTGCGGCCGCCGGCCTTGATCACGGGCACCCGCTGGCCGGGCGTCGGCGCGGGCGACTTCGGATTGACCAGGTCCTCGACGAACTCGACGAGCGGCACCAGGCCCTCGTTCTTCTCGCCCACGTCCACCAGCACGGCGTCCTTGGTGACCGTGATCACCTTCACCCAGGCGACCTTCCGGTCGGCGAGCTTCTCGCTGGTCGCGGCCTGCTGGGCCAGCAGAGACTCCATCGTCTCGCCGCCCGCGTCCGCGGACGCGTCGCCCTCCTCCGGGTTCGCGTTCTCCCAGGCTTCGGTGTTCAAGTCGGTCTTCGGCTGCTCCATAATTCCTTCCTCCAAGATGTCCATCAGATCGTCACAAAGCGTAAATCGCGTCCATCACGGTCCGCGCGAACGACGACGCGGCCTCTCGTCCCTCTTCGCGCGGCGGCGGCAACGGCAAGCCAAAGCGGACTTCCAGCGGGAAGCGCCGGGGAAATTCCGCCGTACCCACCAGATGAGCCGGCAGCACCAGCGCCCCGCTCTTCGCGGCCAGGAAGCCCACGCCCGCTTTCGGCGGCCGCGGCGGCGCGCCGGGCTTCACCCGCGTCCCCTCCGGCGACAGGCCGATGGCGCCGCCCCCCGCCAAGAGCTCCAGCGCCGCGCGCATGGCGGCGTGGTCGGCCGTCCCGCGCTCCAGCGGAATACAGCCCGCTCTCGGCAGGAACCAGCCTAACGGAAAGGATTCGAAAAGCTCCTTCTTCCCCAGGAAGCAGGGACGCCGCGCCGGCGCGATGGCGGAGCCGACCAGAGGACCGTCCAGCAGGCTGGAGTGATTGAAGGCCACGATCAGCGGACCCGAGCGGGGTACCGACTCCAATCCCGTCACCTTGATGCCCCAGATCGCGCCCAGGCCCCCGTTCACGCAGGATTCGGCCCAGCGACGCACCGGCGAGTCGAAGTCGCTCATTTGGCATGCTTCGCCTCGCGGCGGACGTGGCGCAGGATTTTGTCGGCGACCTGGTGCATGGTCATCTGCGTGGAATCGATGATCAGCGCGTCGGGCGCCTGCTTCAAGGGGTTGATCTCGCGCTTGAGATCGTTGAGGTCGCGCTTGAGGATGGCGGCCAGGATCGCGCCCCGGTCCGCCTCCTGGCCGGCCGCCTTCAACTGGCGATAGCGGCGGGAGGCGCGCTCCTCGGGACTGGCGTCCAGATACACCTTGGCGTCGGCGTCGGGAAACACGTTCGTGGTGATGTCGCGGCCTTCCATCACGATGGCGCCGTCCTCGCCCAGGTCGCGCTGCAGCTTGGACAGAAACCTGCGCACGCCGGGATTGGCGGCCACGCGCGAGGAGTTGATGCTGACGCGCTCCTCCCGGATCTGTCCGGTCACGGGAACACCGTCGATGAAGGTTTTCAGCGTGGTGCCGCCCTCCTCGATCGGCTTGAACTCCCATTTGATCCGCTTGGCCAGCGCGGTGACGGCGTCCTGGTCGTCCAGATCCACGCCGTCCTCGAGCGCCTTCCAGGTCAGCGCCCGGTACATCTCGCCCGTGTTGATGAACTGGTAGCCCAGGGACTTGGCCAGCAGGCCGCCGACGGTGGACTTGCCCACCCCGGCCGGGCCGTCCATGGCGATGATCAATCCCTTGCGGCGCTTGGTCATGCGGCCGCCGCCAGCGAGCCGGCCATGACTTTCGCCAGGGCCTTGATGAAGATCCTATTCTGCGCGGGAGAGCCGATGGAGACGCGCACGTGCCCGGTCAGCCCGTACTCGTCGAGCGGGCGGATGATCACGCCCTGGCGCAGCAGGGCCTTGAACAGCTCGCGGCCGGGAACGGGCGAGCGCGCGAAGACGAAATTCGTCGCCGACTCGCCGACGCCGAAGCCCAGGTCGCTGAGCGCGCGCGCCACGGGCCCGCGCTGGGCCTCGTTGAGCGCCACGGTGCGGCGCACGAAGGCCGAGTCCTTCAAAGCCTCCACGCAGGCCTGCTGGGCGGGGAGGCTGACGTTGAAGGGCATGCGGATGCGGTCCAGCCAGCCGATCAGCTCCGGGTCGCCCACGCCGTAGCCCACGCGCAGGCCGGCCAGGCCGTACGCCTTGGAGAACGTGCGCATGACCACCAAGTTCTCGTGATCTCGCGCCAGGTCCGGAAGGCTCTTCGGATAGCCCGGGATGGATTGCGCGTACTGGTGGTACGCTTCGTCCAGCACCACCAGGCAGGTCTTGGGAACCGACGAGAGAAGGGCGGAGACCTCCTCCGACGTATTGTATGTTCCGGTGGGATTATTGGGATTGGCGACGAAGATCAGCTTGGTGCGCGGGCTGGCGGCCTGGGCCATGAGAGCCAGGTCATGGCACCAATCCGTCATCGGGACCTCGATGACGCGCGCGCCCATCATGGACGCCTGCTGCTTGAAGCGGATGAAGCCGTACTGCGAGACCACGACCTCGTCCTCGGGGTCCAGGAACGCCTCGCACAGCAGCCGGATGATCTCGTCGGAGCCGTTCCCGACGATCACCGATTCGGGCTCGACCTTATGAAACCGGGCCAACGC
>JAGWMT010000468.1 GCA_028871595.1 Elusimicrobiota bacterium | reverse complement strand
CACGTCCATATCGGCGACGGCGCGGTGCTGGGCGGGGTCTGCGCGATTCATCAATTCACGCGCATCGGCCGCGGGGCCATGCTGGGCGGCGCGTCCATGAACGGCCAGGACGTGCTCCCCTTCGGCATGACCCAGGGCGACCGCGCGACCTTGCGCGGCCTCAACCTGCTGGGTCTGCGCCGCGGCGGCTTCTCGCGCGAGGCCGTCTCCGCGCTGAAAGACGCCTACAAGACCTTGTTCCTGTCGGGCCTGACCCAGGTGGACGCGCTGGCGAAGCTCAAGGCCGGCGGCCCCACGAAGGAAGTCCGGGAATGGATCGACTTCATCGAGTCGGCGGGCAAGCGCGGCGTGATGCGCCCCGCCGCCGGCACGACGCAGCTCGAGGAGGCCGCCGCCTGACGGAGCCTCTCGGCCTCGTCGCGGGTTCCGGGCGCTTCCCGCTCCTCGTCGCGGAGGAAGCCAAGCGCCGTGGGGTTCCCGTCGTCGCGCTGGGCATCCCGGGAGTGACCGACGAGGCGCTTGCGCGCCTCGTTGATAGGCTGACCTGGTTCAAGCTGGGGCAGATCGACGCGCCGATCAAGGCCTTGAAGGACGCGGGCGTGCGGAAGGTCGTGATGGCGGGCAAGGTCCAGCACGTGTCCTTGTTCGGCGGCGTGCTACCCGATTGGCGCGCCGCGAAGGTCCTTCTTTCTTTGAAGGATAAGCGCACCGACACGGTCCTCAAGGCCGTCGTCGACGAATTCGCCAAGGACGGGCTCGAGTTCATCTCGTCCGCGAGCTACCTCGAACATCTTCTCGCGCCGAACGGCGCTTTGACGAAACGCGGCTTGACGAAGGATCAGCTCTCCGACGCCGCCCTCGGCTGGCGCGCCGCCAAGGCCGTGGCCGGTTTCGATATCGGCCAGACCGTGGTCGTCCAAAGCGGCGCGATCGTCGCCGTGGAAGGCATGGAAGGCACCGACGCCTGCGTGAAGCGCGCCGCGGAGCTGGCCCGCTCGCAGGGACGGGAACCCGCCTTGGTGGTGGTGAAGGTGGCCAAGCCGCGTCAGGACTTCCGTTTCGACCTGCCGGTGGTTGGGCTGGATTCGCTGGTCAATTTCAAGAACGCGGGAGTCAAGGCGCTGGCACTCGAAACCGGCGCGACGCTCATCTTCGACCGCGACCGCTTCGCCGCCGACGCCGACGCCGCCGGATTGGCCGTCGCCGGCTACCCCCCGGAGGGACCGATTCAATGACCGAATCATCCAAGATCCGCGTCGCCGTCGTCGGCGCCGGCAAGATGGGCACCTATCACGCCAAGCTCCTGGGCAAAACCCCGGACGTGGAGCTGGTCGGCGTCTGCGACACCAACGTCTGGAAGGCCCAGCTCGCGGCGTGGCAGTCGAACTCCGTCGCGGTGCGCGACTACAAGGACGTGCTCGGCCGCGTGGACGCGGTCGTCGTCGCCGTTCCCACGCCCATGCACCACGCGGTCGGCATGGCCGCCCTCTCCGCAGGAGCCCACGTGCTCATCGAGAAGCCCCTGGCCTCCACCGTG
>JAGWMT010000467.1 GCA_028871595.1 Elusimicrobiota bacterium | reverse complement strand
GCGGCGACGCGGTAGAAGCCGTAGGCCAGCTTCGCGTCCGGGGTGACGCCGCGCCCCAGGCGCAGGCACTGCGC
Organism: Elusimicrobiota bacterium; assembly: GCA_028871595.1. The sequence continues at coordinate 1,469 of JAGWMT010000467.1, read as the reverse complement.
GGCCTCGAACGCGGCGTCGGCCACGCCGGCGTTGGCGGCCTCCACCAGCAGGGCGTAGCCCGCCGGTTCGTCTTTCGCGACGCCGTCGCCGGTCAGCAGGCGCACGGCGCGGACGTAGGTCTCGACGGCCTGGGCGCTCACGCCTTCAGCGACTTCACGATGGCCGAATCCAGGTCCGCGATCAAGTCGTCGGCGTCCTCGATGCCGACCGACAGGCGGATCAATCCGTCGGTGAGCCCGGCCTTGAGGCGCTCCTCGCGCGGGATGGAGCCGTGCGTCATGGACGCGGGATGGCCGATCAGGGACTCGACGCCGCCCAGGCTTTCCGCCAGCGAGAAGATGGCGCAGGAGGAGATCATGCGCTTGGCGCGCTCGAGGTCCCCCTTCAGCTCGAAGGAGATCATGCCGCCGAAGCCGGACATTTGTCCCTTCGCCGTTTCGTGGCCGGCGTGGTTGGGCAGACCCGGATAATGGACGGTCGCGACTTCCGGGTGGGAGAGCAGGTGCTTGGCGACCTTCATGGCGTTCGCGCAATGGCGTTCCACGCGCAACGGCAAGGTTTTCGTGCCGCGCAGGAGCAAAAAGCAGTCCAGCGGGCCGGGAACGGCGCCGACGGAGTTCTGCAGGAACTTGTACTCCTTGTAGAGCACGTCGTCGCTGGTGAGAATCGCGCCGCCGACCACGTCCGAATGGCCGCCGAGATATTTCGTGGTCGAGTGGACCACCACGTCGGCGCCGAGCGACAGCGGCCGCTGCAGAGCGGGGCTGGCGAAGGTATTATCCACCACCAGCTTCGCGCCTTTGGCGTGCGCCATCTTCGCGATGGCGCGGATATCGCTGATCTTCAGCAACGGATTAGAGGGCGTCTCGATCCAGACCAACTTCGTTTTGGGCGTGAACGCGGCCTCGAGCGCCGCTAAATCCGTGGCATCCGCAAAAGAGAACGTCATGCCGAAGCGAGCGAACACCTTGGTGAACACTCGATACGTGCCGCCGTACAGATCGTTGCTGCACAGCACGTGGTCGCCGGAGGATAACGCCTCGGCGACCGTCGAGGTCGCGGCCATGCCCGACGCGAAGCACAGGCCGTACTTGGCGCCTTCCAAGGACGCCAGATTCCTTTCCAACGCCTGGCGCGTGGGATGCACGGTGCGGGCGTAGTCGTAGCCCTTGTGCTTGTCGGGCCACTCCTGAACGTAGGTCGAAGTGAGATAGACCGGCGTCATGATCGCGCCGGTGGCGGGATCGGGAGACTGCCCGGCGTGCACGGCGCGCGTCGCGAAGCCCAAATCTTTATCGTCGGTGGAGGAGGCGGTCATGGCCCCATTTTAACAACTTTGGGCCGGGGAACCCGGGTCCTCCGCGCGCGACTGTCGTCAAAGACAGTCGAATTGTGGATAACTCCGGGCCCCGTCGGCCTATTGCGGCGCGACGAGCACGGCCTTCCACGCGGCGTCCTTGCCCGTGGA
>JAGWMT010000466.1 GCA_028871595.1 Elusimicrobiota bacterium | reverse complement strand
ACATCCTTGTCTTCGGGATTTTTCCCGTTTTTACTCGCCTCGAGGGCTTTTGCGTTGTACCGCGTGTAGGCGACGGCGAAAAACGGCTCGATCCCGCCGCCCTGAAGCCCGGCCGCGATGGCGATGGTGCCCGTGGGCGCGATCGTCGTGCGGGCGCAATGACGCGGAGAGGCCTTTTGACCGCGATAATATTTCGACGCCGGATCGTACGCGGAGCCGTGCCAATTCGGGAAGACTCCGCGCTCCCGGGCCAGGGCCTCCGACGCTTCCAGCGCCGCGCCGCTGATGAAGGACATGACCTTGTCGCCCAGCGCCAGCGCTTTCTCGTCGTCGTACGGCGTCCCGCACTTGACCAGCGCCTCGGCCCAGCCCATCACGCCCAGGCCGATGCGGCGGTTTCCCTTGGCCAGGCGTTCGATCTCAGGCAGCGGATAGTCGTTCACCTCGATGACGTCCTCGAGAAAGCGCGTCGCCAAATAAACGGACGACTTCAGGCGAGGAAAATCGAATCGTCCTGAGAGAATATCCCCGGAAACGAAGTTGGACAGATTGAGCGAACCCAGGTTGCACGGCTCCCACGGCAGCAGCGGCTGCTCGCCGCAAGGATTGGTGCTCTCGATCTCGCCCAGTTGCGGCGTCGTGTTGGAGCCCGATTCGTTGATTCGATCCAGCACGACGTAGCCGGGATCGCCGGTCGTCCACGCGTTCTCCACCATCGCGTCGAACACCGCCTTGGCCCGGACCTTGCCGGCGGGCTTGCCGCCATGGGGATTGATCAAGTCGTACTCGGCGTCGGCCTCGACGGCTTGAAAAAACGTCTGGTCCACGCCGACGGAGACGTTGAAGTTCTCCATGACGCCCGGAGTCCGTTTCATCCGGATAAAGTCGAGTATTTCGGGGTGGTCGTACCGGAGAATGGCCATATTCGCGCCCCGCCGCGTGCCGCCCTGCTTGATCACGTCCGTCATCGTGTCGTACAGGCGCATGAACGAAAGCGCGCCGCTGGCGACGCCCTGCGTCTTCATCACCCGGTCGCCCGCCGGCCGCAGCCGGGAGAACGAGAAGCCTGTGCCTCCGCCTGATTTCTGAATCAGGGACTGCGCCGCCAAGGACTTGGTGATGCCCTCCATGGAGTCGGGGACGGGCAGCACGTAGCAGGCGGACAACTGCTGCAGTTCGCGGCCGGCGTTCATCAAGGTGGGGGAATTCGGGAGGAAGTCCCAGTTCGCCATCAGCCCGTAGAACTGGAGCGCCCATTTGTCGCGCAGGGCCTTCGCGGCCGGGACCTGGGCGCAGACCTTCTCCAGATTTTCGAGCAGGCGCCGGAAGTTCGCCTGACGCGCGTCGTAGTCCGCCAGGCCTTGGTGGTAGAGGATCAGCCGCGACGCCGGAGCCGGCCCCGCGGCGGAGACGGGCAGGACCTGGCGTTCGACGCCGGCGAACACGCCCCACTGCTCCGCCTTCGGGTGGAGGAGAACCTCGGCCAGGGCCACGTTGCGGGCCACCCCCCGCAGCCAAGCTTCCGCGGACGGGGCGTCGCGCAGGTATTTATCGCGGA
>JAGWMT010000129.1 GCA_028871595.1 Elusimicrobiota bacterium | reverse complement strand
GACCAAGGCGCCGTTCTCGTAGGTCAGCGCGCAGGACAATCCGTCGATCTTGGGCTCGACCAGGTACGACGGCGCCTCGCCGGGGGGGAGGTTCTTGCGCACGCGCTCGTCCCAGGCGCGGATGTCGGCTTCCTCGTACGCGTTGTCCAAGGACAGCATCGGGACCGCATGCTTGACGGGCGCGAAGTCCGACCCCACGCCGCCGGACACGCGCCGCGACGGCGAGTCGGGGACGGCGAGGTCCGGGTGCGCGGCCTCCAGCTCCTTCAGGCGCGCCAGCAGTCGGTCGTACTCCGTGTCGGAGACGGTCGGGTTGTCGAGCAGGTAGTAGCGGCGGTCGTGCTCGCGGATCTCGGCGCTCAGCGCGGCGATCTCGGCGTCAGGGGTTTTCGGGCGCGGGCTCATGGGGCGGATCAATCTTTTTGGGGGCCTTGGCTTTGCGTGCCTTCGAGGGCTTGGGGGCCTCGCGCAGGGACTTGAGCGCGTCCAGCACGCCGTTGACGAAGCGCGTGGCTTCCTCCGTGGAGTACTTGCGCACGATCTCGATGGCCTCGTCCATGACGACGCCCAGCGGGGTGTCGGGACGGGCCACGATCTCGAACGCGGCCAGGCGCAGGACGTTGCGGTCCACGGCCGCCATGCGGTTCATGGCCCAGTTCGCGGCGCGCTCCTGGATGAGCGCGTCGAGCTCGTCGCGGCGCTCCAAGGTCCCCAAGGCCAGGACGCGGGCGAACTCCAAAGTGTCCTGGTCGGCGTCGTTGCCCTCGCGGCGGATGACCATGGCGAAGGCGTCCGCGGCGGGCGTGCGCGACACGTCCGCGACGTACAGCGCCTGCAGGGCGATCTCGCGCGCCAGCCTACGCCTTCCCACGGAGCTCCTCCTTGAGCGCGGCCATCTCGAGCGCGGCCAAGGCCGCTTCCTTGCCGCGGTCCAGCGCGCCCTTGGTGCGCGCCAGCGCCTGGGCCCAGGTGTTGGGCGTCAGCACGCCCAGGATCACCGGCGTGCGCGCCTCCAGGGAGATCCGGTGGAGGCTCTGCACCAAGGAGCGCGAGATGTGGTCGTTCTGCGGGGTCTGCCCCTTGAGCACGCAGCCGAGCGCGATCACCGCGTCGTAGCGCCGCGCGCGCGCCAGCTCGTTGACCGTCCAGGGCAGCTCGAAGCCGCCGGGGACGTGGACGACCTTCAGCTGGGAGTCCTTCCACCCCTCGTGCTTCAGGGTCTTCAGGCAGCCGGCCAGCAGGCGCGAGGTGACCTCCTCGTTGAAGCGCGACACGACGACGGCGATCCTTTTCATCGGGTCTCCTGGGGGGCGGTGAGCCAGTGTCCGAGCTTCGTCTTCTTCGTATGCAGGTAGCGGGCGGTGTGCGGCGTGGACGGCATCTGCAGGGGCACGCGTTCGGCGACGACCAGGCCGTAGCCCTCCAGGCCCACGATCTTGCGCGGGTTGTTGGTCAGCAGGCGGATGGAGCTGAGGCCCAGGTCGGCCAGGATCTGCGCGCCGATGCCGTACTCGCGCAGGTCGGCCTTGAAGCCCAGCTTCAGGTTCGCCTCGACGGTGTCCAGGCCCTTGTCCTGCAGCGCGTACGCCTTGATCTTGTTGATCAGCCCGATGCCCCGGCCCTCCTGGTTGAGATAAACCAGGACGCCCTTGCCCGCGTGGGCGATCTGCTTCAGCGCGGCCTCCAGCTGGCGGCCGCAGTCGCACTTGGCGGAGAACAGCGCGTCGCCGGTCACGCACGACGAATGCACCCGCACCAGGACCTTCTTCGCGCCGCTCACGTCGCCGCGGACCATGGCCAGATGGACCTTGCCGGTCAGCGCTTCTTCATAAACCCGGATGGTGAAGTCCCCGTATTTCGTGGGGAGCAGGGCGCCGGCCTTGCGCTCGACCAGGCGGTCCTTGCGGCGGCGGTGCTCGATGAGGTCGGCGATGGTCACGATCCTCAGCTTGTGCTTGCGCGCGAACTTGATCAGCTGGGCGGTGCGCGCCATGGTGCCGTCGGCGTTGAGGATCTCGCAGATGACGCCGGCGGGCGTGAGGCCGGCCAGGCGCGCCAGGTCCACCGCGGCCTCGGTGTGGCCGGCGCGCACCAGGACCCCGCCCTCCTTGGCGCGCAGCGGGAAGATGTGGCCGGGCCGCGCCAGGTCGTCGGGGCGGGTGCGCGGGTTGATCAAAGCGGCGATGGTGACGGCGCGCTCCTTCGCCGAGATCCCGGTGGTGGTGCCGCGGCGCGCGTCCACGGAGACCGTGAACGCCGTGTCCTTGCCCGGCGCGGGGGCCAGGTCGCCGGCGGCCATGGCGCCCAGCTTCAGCTGCGAAATCCGCGAGGCGGGCAGGGGCACGCACACCAGCCCGCGCGCGTGGACCACCATGAAATTGACGGCCTTCACGCCGCAGTGCTCGGCGGCGATCACCACGTCGCCTTCGTTCTCGCGGTTGGGATCGTCGAGCACCACGACCATGCGGCCCTTCTTGATGTCGGCGATCGCGTCCTCGATCCGGTCGAAACGTCGTGAAGCCTTCTTCATCGGGATGTCCTCAGAGCCGCCGCGGCGGCGTATGCGTATCGCGCCAGGGGGTCGGCTTCCAAATTAACGAAATCACCGGGCTTTCGGCGGCCCAAAGTCGTGTTTTTGAGAGTGTGCGGCACCAACATGATTTCAAACCAGTGCCGATCCGTTTTGGCGACCGTCAGGCTGACTCCGTCGATCGCGATGGAACCCTTTTCGGCCACAACTCCGCGCAGCGCCTTGGGCAAATCCACGCGAAGACGCCAAAATTCCTTATCCCACGGCGCGAAGGCGAGGATCTTGGCGCTCGCGTCGATGTGGCCGCTGACGAAATGGCCGCCGATCTCGTCGCCGAGCCGCAACGATGTCTCGACGTTTACTTTTGAGCCGTTCTTGAGGGCGCCGAGAGTCGTGCGCGACCATGTCTCGGGGCCCACTTCGAATTCATGTTTCTTTCCGTTCGTTTCCACCACCGTGAGACACACGCCGTTGACCGCGACGGAGGCGCCCAAGGCGGGACGTTTGATCTTCGCGCTGATCGCAAGTCGTGCCCCCTTGCGTTTCTCCACTTTTCCCAACACCGAGATGATTCCCGTAAACATCAGAGGACTCCCTGGACCAGCCAGTCGTCGCCGACCTTGGTCAGGCGCGGGTTCGCGAGCTTCGGCGCCCGGTTGGGGTCGTCGGCGCCGGACAATAATTTCGGCGCCAAGAAAATCCGCACCTCGTCCACCAAGCCCGCGCGCAGAAAGGCGGCGTGGATCGTCGGTCCGCCCTCGACCAATACCGTGCCCACCCCTTGGGCGCACAAATCCTTCAAGGCGGCGCGCACGTCGGCCGGACGCTTGATCCGGTACACGACGGTATCCGCCGCGTCGTCGAAGACGCGGGCGTTCCTCGGAAGGGGGCGTTTGCCGGCGAGCACGACGCGCAGGGGATTGTTTCCCGCGCCGTGGGCCGTCAAGGCGGGGTTATCGGCCAGGACGGTGCCGGCGCCCACCAAAATGGCGTCCAGCTCCGCGCGCATGGCGTGCACGGCGTCGCGCGCGGGCTTGCCCGTGACCCAGCGCGAGCGGCCGGAGGCCGCGGCGGCCTTGCCGTCGAGGGACAGCGCCGTCTTGAGCACGATCCACGGACGGCCTCGGCGCATGCGCGAAAAAAAACCGCGATTGAGCGCCTCCGCTTCGGCGGCGACGGCCGCGACGCGCTCCACGCGAAGCCCGGCGCGCTTAAGGACGGACGCTCCGCGGCCGGACACCTTGGGGTTGGGATCGGAGGAGGGATAAACGACGCGTTTCACGCCCGCGTCCGCGAGCGCTTGCGAGCACGGCGGGGTCTTCTTGCCGGGAAACGGCGCACACGGCTCCAAGGTGACGTACGCGGTCGCGCCCTTCGCGCGGGCGCCGGCCTTTTTCAGCGCGAGCGCTTCGGCGTGGGGGCCGCCGCAGCGCGCGTGGGCGCCTTCGGCGATGATTCGGCCGTTCTTGACGAGGACGCAGCCGACGCGCGGGTTCGGAGACGTTGCGCGCGGCGCGACGCGGGAAGCGATCAATACCGCGCGGCGAAGAAAAAACAGATCCGAACCGTTGGCGCCAACAGTTCGGCTGTCCCCGGGGACAGTTTGATTGGGGATAACGCGAATAACTTTTCCGCGCTTCATGGCCGCACGACCGTTTTGGGGATGGATTTGTCGGCGTTCTCGGCGAAGAACTTAACCACGTCGGATAATTTGATCTCCCCGCCGATCAACAGGTTCGTCTGGACCTTCCCCTCGCTCAGCAGCCGCACCGCCTCGCGGAAATGCGGAGGCGTGTGGTGGAACACGCCCTGCACGGCGATCTGCTTGTAGTGGACGCGGTGCACGTCGAGCGGGATGATCGTTCCCGGGGCGCAGCCGCCGAAGAAGCAGACCTTTCCGCCGTCGCGGACCAAAGCGACCGCCGAGACGTGCGTCGCCGCCTTGCCCACGGCCTCGAAGACGTGGTCGGGCCCGCGGCCCTCGGCCCAGGCGCGGACGCGGGGCTGGGCGTCGCCGTCCTCGGCGCTGAAGACGGCCTCGGCGCCGGCCCGCTTCGAGGTCTCCAGGTGCGCCTTCGAGCGGCCCAGCACGCCGGCGCGGGCGCCGCGCGCGAGCAGGGCGTGCACCAGCATGACGGACATGGGCCCGGCGCCGATCACCAGCGCCATCTCCCCGGGCCGCACGCCCATGATCTCGGCCGCGTGGAGGGTGGTGGAGAAGGGCTCCGCCAGGGCGCCGACCTCGAAGGGCACGCCCGCGGCGAGCGGGTGCAGGTTGTGCCGGACGATGTGGGCCGGAACGCGGTCGTACTCGGCGTACGCGCCGTTGTGGAGCTTCAGCTGCGGGCACAGGTGGTTCTGGCCGTGCGTGCACCAGAAGCACTCGTCCATGGGCGCGGAGTTGGCCACGACCACGCGGTCGCCCGCCTTCACGTTCTTCACGCCGGCGGCGACGGCCGAGACCACCCCGGCCAGCTCGTGGCCGAACGGCGACGGGTAATCTCCGAGCAGGACGCGGTGGCCCTGCCGGTAAGCCTTGAAGTCCGTGCCGCAGGTCAGCGCCGCGCCGACCTTCACGACCACTTCTCCCGGTCCCGGATCGGGGACCGGGCGTTCCTCCAGGCGGACGTCGCGGGGCCCGTGATAGATGACGGCGCGCATGGTCCCGCTCATCCGGGCACCAGGACGGATTTCAAGGTCTTGCGCGACTTGACGGCGCGGACCGCGTCGTCGAAGGCCGAGAGGGGGAACTTCATCGGGGACAGGGCCAGCGGATCGAAGCGGCGCGAGGCGATGAGATCGAAGGCTTCTTTCAGGTCCGCCAACGACGGGGAATACGAACTGACGACGGTGAGCTCGCGGAAGTAGATCTGGTTGAGGTCCAGCGGCATCACGGATTCGGGGTGAAAGGACGCGAACACGTTGACGGTCCCGCCGTCGCGCAGCCACGGAAGGCAATTCGCGACCAGCGCCGGCGTGCCGGCGGAATAGACCGCCGCGTCGAAGCCGCGCCCGTCGCTGCGCTCCTTGCCCTCGGCGGCGAAGGCGGCGGCGTCGGTGAAGCCCCGGCCCCAGCGGGAGAAGGTCTTCACGCGTTCCGCGTCCAGGTCCAGGCCGACCGGCGTCGCGCCGAACAAGGTCAGGAGCTGCGCGGTCATCTGGCCGATGGCGCCCAGGCCCACGACGCCCACGACGTCGCCTTTCCGGGTCTTCAGGCGCTTGACGTTGCGCAGGACGCAGGCCAGCGGCTCGGTCTGCGAGGCGGAGACCGCGTCCAGGTCGTCGTGGACGCGGAAGGCGGCGTGCGCCGCGTGCGGGGCGGGAATGCGGACGAAGTCGGCGAAGCCGCCGGGGTCGATATTGGTGGCCTTGAACTGGCGGCACATGGACTCCTGGCCGCGGCGGCACCAATGGCAGTCCAGGCAGGGCACGTGGTGGGAAACGACCAGCCGCTCGCCTTCGCGGAACGGCGCTCCGTGGCCGGCCTTGGCCACGCGGCCGACCAATTCGTGTCCCAGGACGGCGCCGGCGGCCCGGGTGTCCAGCTTCATCACGTCGGTGCCGCACAGCCCGCAGACGTCCAGGGCGAGCAGGAGCTCCCCGTCGCCGATCACGGGGATCGGGACTTCGGCCAGCGTCGCGGCGCCGTCTTTCGCCAAGAGGGCCTTCATAAAGAACTGCCTCCATGATAGGATATCCGCCGCTCGTGCGACAATTGCTGATTCTGCTGGCCCTGGCCGCGCCCGCGTCCGCCGCGCGTCCCTCTTCGTTGACTCCGGAGATGGACCGCCTGGTGATGTCCGGCATAGACGCCGTCTACCGCATGGATTTCGACGCGGCCGACGCCTCCGCCAAGCAGGCCATGGCGCTGGATCCGGCGTACCCGCACGCCTACCTGGGGGCGGCCGCGACGGACTTCATCCGTTCCATCTACGGCCCGGAGCAGACCGACGACCATCTGGTGCGCGAGTTCGAGCGCAAGGCCGACCTGGCCATCGCGGTGTCCCAGCGCTGGCTGAAGACCCATCCCGACGACCCCGAGGCCCTCTTGGTCCTGGGGTCCGGCTACGGGATCTCGGCGCGCCTCGGCTTGGAGCGCCACGAGTACCTCAAGGCCTTCCGCCACGGCACGCGCGCCATGAAGTCCATCCGCGCCGCCATCAAGGCGGATCCCGAAATGTACGACGCCTACCTGGGCGTGGGCATGTTCGACTATTACGTGGACACCATCCCGCGCTTCGCGGGCTGGCTGGCGAAGATCATGCTGGGCGGCGACCGCGCCCGCGGCCTGCGCGAGCTGCGCCTGGCGGCGGAAAAGGGGCATTTCGCGCGCATCGCCGCGCAGTTGATCCTGGTGGAGATCGACACCCAGGACGAGTTCGGCGCCCGCGACCCGGCCGACGCCGTGCGGCTGATGACCGGCATCCACGACAAATACCCGTACTCCTCCATGCTCCATTCCGCGTACATCGTGGCGCTGTACGAGGCGGGGGACTACGGCGCCGGTCTGCGCGAGGCCGACGAGTACATGGCCCGCGTGCGCTCCGGAAAGTACCGGGCCTCGAATCTGTCCATGGCGTGCTCGCTGCGCGGCGCGAACCTGTGGGGGTTGGGCCGCACCGAGGAGGCGCTGGCGGAATTCCGGACCGGCGGCGTGGAGACCCCGGTCTCGCGCTGGGGCGTTTGGAACCGCGCGCGCGCCGGACAGATATTGGACCTGATGGGCCGCCGCGCCGAGGCGCTCGCCGCCTACCGCTCCGCGTACGCGGAGCCCGACAAGTGGAACCTGAAGGCTTCGATCAAGCCCTGCCTGTCGCGTCCGTGCGTGGGGCCGGCCTATCCCGGGCGCTTCTCGCCCAACTGACCCGGCGCTCTCCGACGGCGAAAGGGTGATATAATTTCCGCCATGCCCGCCAACAAGCCCTGGACCATCGACGACGCCGATCAGCTCTACAACCTGCAGGGCTGGGGGCTGAATTACTTCGGCATCAACCCGAAGGGGCACGTGACGCTGCAGCCGAAGCGCACGCCCGAGGGCGCGATCGACGTGATGGACGTGGTCGAGGACGTGGCGTCCCGCGGCATCAAGATGCCCGTGCTGATCCGCTTCCAGGACATCCTGCGCCGGCGCGTGACCTTGATCAACGAGGCCTTCGCCGCCACCATCTCGGAGTTCGGCTACGGCGGGCGCTACTTCGGCGTGTACCCGATCAAGGTCAACCAGCTGCGCGAGGTCGTCGAGGAGATCACCGACGCGGGACGCCCGTTCCAATACGGGCTGGAGGCCGGCTCCAAGGGCGAGCTTCTGGCCGTGCTGGCCATGAACTCCTCCGAGGCGCTGACCATCGTCAACGGCTACAAAGACGAGTCCATGATGCGCCTGGCGGTGCTGGGCCTGAAGCTGGGCCGCAAGGTGGTGGTCGTCATCGAGAAGCTCTCCGAGCTGCAGCTGCTCCTCGCCGCCTCGAAGGAAGCGGGCGTCAAGCCCCTGATCGGCCTGCGCGTGAAGCTTCAGACGCAGGGCGTGGGCAAGTGGCGCTCGTCCAGCGGCCACTTCGCCAAGTTCGGCCTCACCACGCCGGAAATCCTGGGCGTGGTCGAGTTGCTCAAGGCCGAAGGCCTCTCCGACTGCCTCAAGCTGGTCCATTTCCACATCGGCTCGCAGGTCTGCGACATCCGCACGCTCAAGGACGCGGTCAAGGAAGGCGCGCGCTATTACGCGAAGCTGCGCAAGATGGGCCTGGGCGTGGAGTACCTGGACTGCGGCGGCGGCTTGGGCGTGGACTACGACGGCACGCACACCGCGGTGGACAGTTCCATGAACTACAACCTGCGCGAGTACGTGGCCGACGTGGTCTACTCCGTGCAGGAGGTCTGCAAGCAGGAAAAGGTCCCCGAACCCAATCTGGTCACCGAGTCCGGCCGCTCCATGGTCGCGCATCACGCGCTGCTGGTGGTCAACGTGTTCGGCGCGATCGAGACCGGCTCCTCGCCGGTGGAGCTTCCGCAGACCGCCGACGAGCACCAGGTGGTGCGCGAGCTGCGCGAATCGCTCAAGGCGCTGTCGCCCAAGAACATCGCCGAAAGCTTCCACGACGGCCAGCAGCATCTGGAGGAGTCCTTCTCCCTGTTCAAGCTGGGCTACCTGGGCCTGGAGGACAAGGCCAAGGTCGAGCACCTGTACTGGAAGCTGTGCCTGGAGATCGGCAAGCTCCTGCCGAAAGGCAAGTT
>JAGWMT010000128.1 GCA_028871595.1 Elusimicrobiota bacterium | reverse complement strand
AGCACCGCGTCGAACTCCTTGGTCCCGGAGGGCCCGTGCTTGCTCTTGAAGCGCACCTTGCTCACGCCGCCCGAGCGCTCGATGCCCTCGATGTCGACGCAGCAGAGGAACTCGACCTTGTCTCGGTCGAGCCCCCTGCGGACGATCTCGGCCGCGTCCTGATCCTCCCGCGTCAGGAGCCCGTGCATGGCCTCGAACAGGGTCACCCGCGAGCCGAGGCGCGCGAAAGCCTGGGCCATCTCCACGCCGATCGGGCCGGCGCCGATGACGAGCAGGCGCTTGGGCAGCTCGGTGAGGTTGAAGACCGTCTCGTTCGTCAGCGCTCCGGACTCCTTGAGCCCCGGGATGGGCAGGGCGACGGCGCGCGCGCCCGTGGCGATCACCGCCTTCGCGAAGCGCAAGGTCTTGCCGCCGACCTCGACGCTGTCGGAGCCCGTGAAGCGGCCTTGGCCGACGAACACGTCCACGCCCAAGCTCTTATAGCGAGCCGCCGAATCGTTCACGCTGATCTGCGCGCGCAGACGGCGAAGGCGCTCCATCACGGCCGGGAAATCCACGGCGACGCCGTCCGGCACCTTGACGCCGAAGGCTCCCGCGGCGCGCACCTGGGCGACGGCGCGGGAGGCGCGGATCAGCGCCTTCGACGGCACGCAGCCCACGTTGAGGCAGTCGCCGCCCATCAGGTGCCGCTCGATCAACGCGACCTTGGCGCCCAGGCCCGCCGCGCCGACGGCGGTGACGAGGCCGGCCGTCCCCCCTCCGATCACGACCAGGTTGTAGCGAGCCGCGGGCTCGGGGTTCACCCAGTCCGGCGGATGCACGTTGGAGAGGAGCTTGCGGTTGTGCTCATCCATGGGCGAAACCATCTCGTGGGTACGCGATTCGTTCAGCATTCAATTCTCCTTTTGTCCGACAGGGACCTTGGCGGACAATGCGCGCTTGGCCGTCCGGCCCACCAGCCAGGCCGCGACGGCGGTGGCCGCGAGACCGCCCGCATAGAGCGCCCACTCGGCCGGAGTGCGCGCGCGTGAGCCGCCCCGCGCCGCTTCGCCCGCCGCGGCGCCGAGATAGACGTAGAGGAACGTTCCGGGCATCATCCCGATCCAGGAGGCGAGCGCGTACTCGCCGAGCCCCACGCCGGTCAAGCCGTAGCCGTAGTTGAGCAGGTTGAACGGGAGCACCGGCGACAGGCGCGTCAGGAAAACGACCTTCCACCCCTCCTGGCCGACGGCGCCGGCGACGGCGGCGAAAGCGGGGACCTTCTCCATCCGCTTCGATACCCAGTCCCGCAGCAAATAGCGGCCGACAAGGAAGGAGGCGCACGCGCCTAGAGTCGATCCGGCGGAGACGAGGAGGAAACCCTTCCACAAGCCGAAGGCCGCCCCGGCGCCCAAGGTCAGCACCGACCCCGGCAGGAACGCCACGCAGGCGAGGACATAGAGCCCGACGAAAGCCGCCAGACCCGCCGGTCCCGCCCCGGCCGTCCAGGCCAAGGCCGCCGTCATGATTTTTTTCATCGCTTGTCCTCGTTGAGCGACCAGTCGTAGTCGGTCCACGAGACGTCCCAGCCCGCCTGGACGGGGAGCCACTTCTTGACGAAGGTCAGGACCGCGGCCTTCGACCCTCCGAAGTCAGCCATATACCACTTGAAAATCGGGGAGAGGTACGCGGTCTGGCCGTCGGGGCTGGCGTCATTCTTGGCTTTTTGGCCGAGGAAGGTCCGCGCCTGATCGTCGAGCTGGGCGTCAAGCCGCGCCCCGACGTAGGGCTCGGAACGCAAGGGCGGGCAGCCTTTCGCGGCGCACACCAAAGCGAAGTGGACGCGCGGCTCCTTGTATTTCGGCCGGATGATCCCTTGCTCCAGGTCGTTCAGCGTCATCGTCCTGCCGAACAGCTGGACGACGGGCAGATGCCATGGCGCCTCCGGATCCCAGAACGGACCGATCTTCCGGATGGACGAGACCGGATAATGATCGACGATGAGCCTGAGAGTCGTCGCGTTATAGACGTTGATCAGGAAGGCGAGGCGCTCCTCGCGCGGCCAAGCGTCGAACTCCTTCTCGGGAACGGCCGCCGCCGAAGCCAGCCAGGCGTCGAGCCCGCCGCGATCCTTCTTGAGACCGGCATAGTCGACGCGACCCTCATGCACCCGCTCCTTGAGGACGACCTCCAATCCTGGAGCGACTCCCACCGCTTCCACGGGAGCCGCCGCCAATATGGCCGTCAGCGCGATAAAAACGATGCTCATTTGATTGCCTCCCTACGGCAATAAGTCGGTGACGCGGGCGAAACGTTACGCCCGATCCGGTCACGTCGTCAATTCCTGGCAGACTTGTCGAAACGCGTCGGGTTGTAGAGCCGACAGATGGTGCTTGAAGAGAATTTTTCCGGTCCCGTCCAGGATGTACATGTTGCGCATCGGACAGGCCCCGGGCGGATGCGTCTGCCCGAGCTTGCGGGCGACGACGTCCTCCGGATCGAGCAGGATCGGGAATCCGCAATCGGGCGCGACCTTCCGGGGCAGGGGATCGTCGACGGGCAGGATGCTGACCGCCAGAATCCTGAATTTCCCCTCCGAACCGCGCCGCAGCTCCTCCAGCAAGGGAATCTTGCCCCGACAGTCCTCGCAAAGATTCGTCAGCCATAAGACCGTGCGGATTCCAGGCGTCTTGTCGTAAAGAGAATGCGCTCGTCCGCCAAGATCGTGAAGAGTGAAGTCCGGGAAGCACCCGCCGACCTCCGCGCCGGGCGACAGCCGCGCGCGCAAGGGCCACAACAGACGCCACAACCAGATCGGTGCCATTCTCTCCTCAGGCCACAAGCGTCTCGAACCGAGACGATTGACTCGCGCCCGCGGGCGAGCGAGCCGGAATCGAACCGTCGTCCATGCGCCACGACCGCAGTTGACGGAACGGAAGGAGGACGCATCCCCAAAACGTCAGCTCCCGCTCGTCCCGGTAGCCGGGCACGCCGATCACGATGTCCCCTTGCGGCACGCCGAGGCGGTTCGTGCCGTGGAGGCGGTCCCAGATTGAAAAGATGGTCGAGTAGTTGGAATCGGTCTCTCCTTGCACGAGCGAATGGTGGATGCCGTGCATGCGCGGAGTGACGAAGAGGAGATTGAGGGCGCGCTCAAGCCGTATCGGTAATCGGACGTTCGCGTGGTGGAACTGCGCGGCGGACGTGATCAGCGTCTCGAACAGGATCAAAGTGACCGGATCGATGCCGAGCAAGGCGACCTGCCCCGCGCGGAAGCCCGACGACAAGATCAACTCTCCGAAGTGGAAGCGGGACGCCGTCGAAACGTCCATGTCGAGGTCGGCGTGGTGCACGTTGTGAAAGCGCCACAGGAACGCCGGCCCATGATTGAGGCGATGCCATAGGTAGAGCGTGTAATCGAGAGTCAGGAGACCCAGCGCGGTTCTCCAGGGACTCGGAAGCGACAAGCGCCCGAAGAGCCCCCATCGATGGAGGGCGACGACCCCGGCCAGCTTCATGACCGGCGGATAGAAGGTCGCGCGCAGGATCAAGGTCGCGGTCACCGCCAGCGCCAGATTGACGGCCACGCGCTTGGGCTTCGAGCGCGTCGCTCGGCGCAAAGGCCAGAGGCTCTCCAGCGCAAGCCCCGCGAGCAGCAGGCCGGCGGCGAGCGCGAGACGCGGGGTCATTCAGGGCGGCGCAGGCGATCCAGGATGCGGCGCTTCAGCGACTCGGTGTCGCCGGCGGAATTCGGCGCCCAGACGGCGCGAGCGGCCTGAGAAATCACCCGGAGTTGACGGGCGAAACGAGAGCAGTGCACGCACATCGCGAGATGCAGGCGCACCTTGGCGCGGCTCAGCCAGGAGGCGGACTCCACGTCACCGGACGCGAGAAGACCCGTCACCTCGCGGCATGAGGGCATCATCGCGGACATCAGCTTCATCATCAGGCTTTCTTTTCCCAATTTCTTTCCAGGCACTCCCGCAGCTTGAGACGAGCCCGGTGCAGGAGCACCCGCAAGTTAGTCGTCGAAACGCCCAAAGCGTTACAGATAGCCTCCGGCTTCTCGCCTTCGACTTCTTTGAGGAAGAATACCGCGCGCTGGTCGTCCGAGAGCCCTTCCGCGCAGCGCTCGACCCAGGCTCGAATCTCGCCGTCGAGGGCTTGGGCCTCCGGCCCCCCTGGAGGGCGCGTCCACATCCCGGCCCTGTCGAAGCGAGCGTCGGCCACGGCCTCGATGTCGTCGCTCCCCTGCTCACGCCGCGCCTTCGCGCGAAGATTCGACGCCTTGTGATAGAGGATACCGAAGAGATAGGTGCGCACGCTCGAGCGGCCCTCGAAACGGTCCAAACCGGAAAGAAAAGCGACGAAAGTCTCCTGGACGACCTCCTCGGCATCGGGTCGGGAGAGGCCGATAGCCAGCGCGCCGGCCAACAAAGTCGGCAGATTCTCCGTCACGACGGCGTCCAAAGCCTCGGGCTTGCGCGCGCGCAATGCCGCAACGTCGCATCGAGTCTGCGTTATTGTCACCATAGGGCGGATTGTAACATTCTCCTAGAACCAAACACGGATGCTGCCGATCAATTGATAGTCAGTCTTCAGTGACTGACCGTTTAACTCCTGAACGGCCGGTAGCTGCGCCGCCGCCTCAAGTACGACTCGTTTGGTCACCCACTGGACCCCAGGCGTCAGAAAGAGCTGGTATCCGCCCGAATTATTGTCCTTGATGCCGCTCGCCTCGTCTTTGAATCGGTAGAAGTTATTGGCTTCCAAAACCCCGTAAAAATAACCGGGCACTCCTTCGGCTTCCAAGGTCCAGGGCCAGAGACGATATTGCAACGAAACGTCTTGCATGATGACATCGCCGAACTTGAAATCATTGGCCCAGGTTTTCCGCTGATAAGAAAAATCGGCGTCCACCTCGGCGGAAAGCCACTGCATGGTCCAAACCGTACCCGCTATCGGATTATACGAGCCGGAACCCAACTGCACCGGCTTGGGCAGCAATCCCGCCCCATCCGACTCTTTGCTCCTGCCAGTCGGCCATTGGACGCCGCCGAAGAGAGCTCCTCGCACCGTCCGCCCCGCCCCGTTCCATTGATAAATCTCCTCGCGGGCGATGCTCATGATATCGCCTAGCCCTGACGCCTCCCGAGTCGCTCCCATCGATTTGATATCAAGACGCTTGTCCATGTAAGGAATCACGCCCATCAAAGCAAGCTTCGACGTGACTCCGTAGACCAACACCGACGGCACGGCCACCACGTCCATCTCCCGGCCCATGGGAGAAGGATCGTCGTGCAGCCTCATCCAGACCGTCTCGCCTCGGAAAAGGAACCCGCCCTCATGCACCGGCAAGGCGGTATTGAAGCTGATGGGCGCGGCCTGGAGGGGTCCGGCCATCATGAGAATCACGCCCAGAAGCATCATGCGTTTCACGGGAACCTACCTCCCGCCCGTTGCGGAAATATCCTTGATCTCCGAAGCCTTGAAGCCGGCCTTTTGGACCGCTTGGCGAATCTCGTCGTCCGGAACTTTCTGCCCTGGGACAAGATCCAACACGGCCGTTCCCTCCCCCAGGTTCACGCGCGCCGAACTCACCCCGGGCAGCGCTTTCAGGTGCTTCTCGATCCCGTAGGCGCAGAAGGGGCAGGCCATGCCCGAAACGCGCACAAGAACATCGCCCCGGACGGGCTTCGCCTTCGCCGGGGTCGACCCGCCGGCTGCGTTCGCCGCTCGGGGACCGGCTCCGAGGCCTAGGACGAGGATTCGGTCGTTGGCGGTATCCGCGGCAAGAACCCGGCCGTCCGGCATCGCCGCGATTCTTGTCGGCGAATAGACGCCGGAATTGGCGTCGTCCGTTACTTTCCAGTCCCCGCGGTAGGAGCCTTCCCGGTCCAAGAGAGCGACCCGCTTATTCGCGGAGTCGGCCACATGCAGGTTGCCTTGCGCGTCCACCGCTATGCCGCTCGGCACATGGAAAGCGCTGGACATCCCGAAAATGCGCTTCGCGCGGGATCCGATCGTCCGGAGAGCCTGTCCCGTCGGCAAGAATTCCTGGAGACGATGGTTGTAGGCGTCCGCGACAATCAGGTTTCCCGCAAGATCGAAGGCCAGTCCCGCGGGGTAGTCCAACTCCCCCACTCCGTGGCCCTTCCTCCCAAAGGTCCGGACCCATTCTCCCTTCGGACCGAACACCTGGACGCGGTCATTATAGAAGTCCGCCACATAGACGTACCCCGAGGCGTCAAGCGCCAAACCAGCGGCTCCCCGAAAGCGGCCGTCCGTACCACCGGTCCCGCCCCAACCGTACATGTATTTGCCTTCGGGAGAAAAAGCCTGAACCCTGTCCAGGTCGAAATCGACGACGTAAACGACGCCGCCGTGGGCGACCGCCACGTCCATCGGTTTCTCGAACTGCCCGGCATCTCTTCCGCGCTCGCCGAACTGGAGCAGGAACCGCCCATCGCCGCTCAATTTGACTATCCGCCGGTTCCGGGAGTCGCAGACGTAGATATCGCCGCTCGAATCTACGGCGATTCCCATGGGCTCTTGAAACCGGGAATGCTCGCCACCCGTCTCCGTCCAACTTGCCTCCAGGTGATAGATCTGTTCGGCGGCTGAAGCGGCCGCGCCGGTAGCGAGCACCCCCGCCGCCAGCATAGCCATCCCGCACAGACGGCGATTCATTTTTTTCCCGCGCCCTGCGCCTTCAGCTCCGCGGAGAGCGCCTTGACCGCCGCGGCAACGTTGCCCAGGCAGCAGGCGCCCTGCGGGTTCATACGCTCGCAGGCGCAACGCCCTGCTTCAATCTCATTCTTGATCCGGGCCGGGATGTCGGTGGCGCCGGTCGCGGCGAGGTCACGGCGGATGTCGGCCCGCTTGAAGTCGAAGCAGTAACAGACGTTCACATCGTCGCCGGGATCCTTCTGCGTGACCGCGCGAAGGGTTTCGCCCTTGAGAACAGTTGCCGTGCCGGCGAAATACACGACCGCGCAGGCGGGGTTGGCGCAGAATCCCGCCTCGTCGCCGAATTTCGCGCGCGGAGCCGGCGGGAGATGATGGTCCAAGGTTTCTTTTCCCACTTTTCGGCCTCGTTTTCCGCAAACGGGACACGCCAGGGAGACGACAGGCAACCGACAGCAAGCCTCATGATCATTAGGAGCGGGGTTTTCCATCGCTTCCTCCATTAAGCAATTCGGCCTTGTAGCCCGCGGCCGCGACGGCCGCGATCACGGCTTGCGGATCGGCCTTGCCGTCCGAGACGACGGTCGCCTGCCCCGCGGAAAAGTCGATGTCCGCGGAAAGCACGCCCGGAACTTTCTCGACCGAGCGCTTGATGCCGGTCGTGCATGCCGCACAGTCCATCCCCGAGACCTTGAGCATGAGGACCTGCGAGCCGGACGGAATCGACTGATGGCCGCCGGCAAGCACTCGCGCCGACCAGGTCGGAAAGGAAGCCAGCGCCGCGGCCAGGAGCGTCACCGCCCAAAGACCGGCCTTCATGGCCCGGCTGCCGGAGTGCAGTTCGCAACTCCCGTCGGCGCAGGAGACCTCGCGCGTCCGGTAAGTCCTGTAGAACGCGACGGCGAGGATGCCGCCGGTCAGCGCCATGAAGAACGAACGGTATTTCACCAGCCCCGCGGCCAGGCCCAGGCTGCCCAGCCCCAGACCGGTCAGGAGCAACGGGCCGATGCAGCAGATCGAGGCGAGCCCGGCCGAAGCCAGCGCCGCCAATCCGAAGAATTTCTTATCCATTTAACGGCCTCCTTGATTCAAGACTTTCCAATATCGGGCATACGTCCGTGGTCCCGCGCGCGGCGCAAGTCTTGAGCAGGCGCCGCAAGGTTCTTTCGATCGCCCGCAATCCGGCGATCTTCTCGTGCACCATCTCCAGCCGCGCCTGAGCCTGCCGCTTGACCGACGCGCATCGGCTTCGACGGTCGACGCGCAGACGCAGGAGCTTGGATATCTCATCGAGAGTGAAGCCCAGCGCCTGCGCGTTCTTGACGAAACGGATGACCTGGACGGCCTCCGGCCTATAGAGTCGATATCCTGACTCGGAACGCCGCGCGGGCGACAAAAGCCTGCGCCTCTCGTAATATAGGACGGTCTGAAGATTTACGCCGGCGCGCCGGGCCACCCGTCCGACGGTCAGATAGTCGTTCATGACGCCCCCACGATTTCAGTATAGACCCTATACCCAGGTATTGAGTCAAGGGGCTTTCCATTTTTTTAAAAATCGCCCCTTGACCTCATACCGCGGTATCGCGTTTACAATACGGTGTCCGCCCTGTCGCGGCAAAGGAGAATAACCATGAACACTCGAAATCGTTTCCGCGCATTGATGGCCGCCGCCGGCATCTTTCTAGCCGGTCTGAGCTCGGCCCAGGCGCAGCCGAACCGCGTCCTGATCCACATGAAAACGGCGCTATCCGTCGACGACGCGCAAATCTGCGCCGTGCCCAACGTCGCCTGGGCCTTTCTCAAGGCCGGCGACCACGTCACGATCCTAGTCGACGCCAGCGCCATGACCGCGGTCGCCAAGGGCTTCGGCTGGTCCAACAAGCTGCGCGGGCGAACCAACACCGCCATGGACCGCGCCGCCCTTCCCGCGCGGGAGCGACAAAGCATGTCCGAGCAGATGGGCGTTCCCCTCGAACAGGTCCCGCACAACTACGGCGAATACTTGGATTTCCTCAAGAGCAAGGGCGTCGAAATCTACGGGAACAAGACGATGATGCTGCTCTACAAGATCGACCCGTCCAAAGTGGCGGCGGCCGTGACGCCCGTC
>JAGWMT010000002.1 GCA_028871595.1 Elusimicrobiota bacterium | reverse complement strand
GGCGCGGGTTTGGCGAGCTTGGCGAGGACTTCCTGCAGCTCCTTGCTGTGGGTCTTGGGATCCACCGCGGGATTGACGTAGAGGATGGTCCCGTCGCGGCCGATCACGAAGGTCGCGCGGTGGGCGAACATCAGACCGTCCACGCCGAAGGCCTTGGACACCTTCTTGTCGGAGTCCGACGCCAGCAGGAAGGGCAGCTTGTACTTCTTGATGAACTTCCGGTGCGAGGCCACGCTGTCGTAGCTGATGCCGATCACCGTGGCCTTCAGGCCCTGGAACGCGGGGAAATCGTCGCGCAGGCCGCAGGCTTCCTTCGTGCAGCCCGGCGTGTTGTTCTTGGGGTAGAAATAGAGGACCAGCGGGGCGCGGTTCAGCCACGCGCCGAGATGGAACGTGGTCCCATCGCTCAGCGGGGCGCTGACGTCGGGGGCCTTGTCGCCGACCTTCAGCGCGGCGCGCGCGGGCGCGGCTCCCAACAGGCTTCCCAGAAAAACGGTGACGATGACGGCGGTCGCTCGAGTGTTCATGGCTCTCCTTGGAACGGCGTACGGTCCATTGTAAATCATTCGGA
Organism: Elusimicrobiota bacterium; assembly: GCA_028871595.1. The sequence continues at coordinate 43,435 of JAGWMT010000002.1, read as the reverse complement.
TACGCTATAATTCGACCAATGCCCGGTCCCAAGATCGCCTTCATCGACTTCCTCGACTCGCTCGCCCGCGCCGATCCCGCGGCGGGCGAGGCGCGGGTGCGCGTGGGCCTGGAGGGGGGGCGCGAGTCCACCTTCGTCGCGGCCACCTACGACCGCCCCGCGGTCTGGATGAAGAACGGGAAGCTGGACCATTGGTTCGCCGAGCCGGTGCTGTACGTCGGCCGCCTGGACGAGGCGACCGTTCGCGCCGCCGTCGAGGCCATGGCCGGCGATCTGGGAGGCTACTGGCTGCGGTACTACCGCGCCGCTCCCGGGGCGCCGTCCAAGATCGGCGTGGGCATGACGGCCACCGACAAGGTCGCGGGCGGCTGCGGGGTGGTGGAGGTCGTGCTCAAAGATGGACGCGAGTTCTCCATTCTGGCCGCGACCCCGGCGTGGTGGAGGGACGAGCTGACGCGGCGGGCGCTGAAATTCTATTTCGGCCCCATGGTCCTGTTCGTCGCGAAGCTGGACGCCTCCCACGCGAAGCGCTCCGCCAAGCGCATGGCCGAGACCGACGAGCAGTTGTTCTGCCGGTACGACACCCCGCGCAAGACCTTGCCCGAGATCTTGGACGCCTTCCAGGCGCTGCACCCCTAGGGCTGCGCCCTTCGGCCCACTCCCCGAGGGGCCTTTTGACCGCGGCGCCTTGGGACCTTGGCCTCCTCCGACGGCGCGTGAGGGGTTTGTATTCTCCGGCCATGAAACGATTTCTCTCCGGCCTGGTCTCGCTTTCCCTGATCCTCCTGACGCCCCCGCCCGCCGCGTGGGCGCAGTTCGCCGAGGCGGCGCGTTCCGCGTCGTTCGGCCCCGGCGCCTCCGCCGGCGCCCAGGCCGGCGCCGCCCGCATGGGATCCGCGATCCAGTTGCCGGCGCTTGGAAGTTCCGCGCTGACGTCGACGTTGTCGTCGTCCCTCCCGGCCGCCGCCGCGTCGGCGTTCCTGCCGACGGCCGTCGCGCCCCTATCCGCTCCCGCCCTTTCCCGCGCCGCGGCCGTGGCCGCGCCGGCCGCGCCGTCGCGAAACATCGGCGCTCGCGCCGTCCTGTCCCGGACCGGCCGCGCGCTCGCCGCGCCCGACGTCGCGCCGGAGACGGCGCTGGAAAATCTCTTCACCGGCGGCTCCCGCCGCTCCGTGTCGGACGACGCCGCCCCGGCCCTCTCGTTCGGGCGCGCGGTCGCCGCGTCGGGTCTGGAGCCGGCCTCCGCCCGCGGCGCCGACTCCCGCTCCGGCGTCCCCGCCGCGCCGAACTCGCCCCGGACCCCGCGCCGCTCCCGCATCCTGGGAGCGCTGAAGTCCGTCGCCACCGTGGGCGCGGCCGCCGCGGCCGCGATCGGCCTCAACGCCGCCGCCGTGGCCTTCGCGCCCGCCCTGTTCGCCGTGGTGCCGGTCGCCGCGGTGTGGGCCGTCAGCTCCGGCGTGCTCCTGTTCCCCGCGGCCTTGTACGCGCGCTACCGCCTGGGCCTGCGCGATTCCCCGCGCCTGAGCAAGGTCAAGGTCATGCTCGACGCGGCTTTGGGGCTGTACGTGGGAGCGCTGGTCGTCGCGGCGCCCAGCCTGGCCGTCACCCTCACCAGCGCGGGCCTGCTGAACGCCGCCCTTCCGGCCGCGGGCCTGGCCGCGGGCTTGGCCGTGCGCGGGGCCCCGTTCCTGAATTCGGTGATGGTCTGGGGGGCTCTGGGACTGACGCCCTTGGCGGTCGGCGCCGCCGCCGTCGGCGGCCTGGCCGTCGCGCCCCTGCTGGGCATCGCCGCCCTGCCGGCGATGACGACGATCGCGTTCTTCTTGGGCAGCTTGATCCGCTCCGCGGAATCCGGCCGACCGTTCGCGGTGCCGGGCTCCATCCAGAAGATGCGCTTCCCGTCCTTCCAGTGGGTGATGATCGGCGTGACCTTCGCCCTGCTGACCGGCTATTCCGCGGTGCACGCGAACCTGGCTTTCCTGGCGTGGAACCTTCTGGGCATGCGCTCGCCGTCCGCCTGGGACAAGTCCCTGCCTTTGTGGAAGAACGTCCTCAATAAGGCCGCCAGCTTCGACGTCGTGTATCTGGGGCTCCTGGCCTTCACCGCGGCGACCGGCTTCGCCAGCCCGCTGACCTTCCTGGTCATCGCCTTCTCCGGCGAGCGCGCCGCCGTCTGGAGCGAGCGCCTGCTGACCCGGTTCCTGCCGAAGGGAAATCCCGCCCCGTCCACGTTGACCGCGCCCCTGGCCGACGAGTCCGCGTCGTCCAAGCCGGCCGCGTGGCCCCAGTACCACTATTGGGGGAAGACGTTCGGAATCATCGCCGCCATGGCCGGCATCGGCGCCATGATGGGCTTCGCCGTGTTCGGCTTCCACAGCCTGTTGACCAGCGCGATCCCGGCCGTCCTCATGGCCGCGGTGCCGTTCTGGTTCGCCACCAACATCATCAAGCTGGTCATGAAGGACAAGCCCGCCGACGCCGAGCACGATCCCGAGTTCTTCGCCATCATGCACGGACTGCGCGACAAGATCAACGCCAAGCGCCGCGCGGCGGGGAAGAAGGAAATCCCCATGCCGGAGATGGTCAACGACCCGCTCCCGCTTCCCAACGCGTACGCGACCGGGCGCAGTCCGTTCCACGCCCTCGTCGGCGTGACCGCGGGAATCAAGGAAATGACCTTGGACCCGGAGAACGTCCGCGACGGCGTCGCGCGGCTGATGGCCAACGTGGACCCGCGCACGAAGTCCTTCAAGGTGTTCCGTTTGGCCGTCTCCGGTTCCGTCACGGGCGTGACGGCTCAGTCCACGCCCGCGGAGATCCAGGCCGCCGTGCTGAAGGCCGACCGCGTGGAGCTCAAGGCGCTGGGCGTGCGCATGCTCACCGGCGTCCTGGGCCACGAGTTCTCGCACGTGATGGACCGGCACATGCTGTCCGGAGCGATCGCCGGCGCGGTGTCGTCGTCCATCGCCTTCGCGTCCTACGGCGTGATGTGGGCGGTCGGTCACGCCCAGGTGGTCCTGAAGAAGGCCTTCGACCGCCTGTTGGGCCGCCGCGCGCCCGAGGGCGAGCCGAACGTGAAGGGAGAGCCCGAGAACGGCGAGGGCGGCAGCAAGACCTTGATCGTGGACCCGATCTCCGTGGGCGTCGCGGTGAAGTCCCTGCCCGCGCTGATCAAATTATTCGCGGCGCTGTGGGTTCCGGTCATGGTCCAGATCGTGCAGATGGCCTCGTCGCGCAACAACGAGGGCATGGCCGACGAGGACGGCGCCCTGCTCAGCGAGGACCCGCAGTCCTTGGCGCTGGCGCTGGGCCTGCTCACCACGTGGCGGCCGAAGACCGGCTTCGTGATCCCGGGAGAGTCCCTGCCCCGGGTCATCGCGCTGTCGCACATGATGACCGTCAACCCGGTGGCCCAGGCGGCCCAGGCCGGCGCCCTGCCGAAATTGGACGCGTTCACCTCGGCCGTGGTCGGGAAGGGCGACGACTTCCTGTTCGACCTCTTCGTCACGCACCCCGACACCACCGTGCGCATCGAGAAGCTGTCCGACATGGCCGACGCGCTGAAGAAGTAACCCCGTTCCGTCCGACCCACAAGCCGCCCCCGGAAGTCCCGGGGGCGGCTTTTTTCCGACCTGGCGTGCTCAGGCGCGTCCGGACGCAGTGGACCGAAAGGCCTTGAGCGGACGGCCAAAGTCCCTTCTTCGTTGGGACCAATGCCGGGCCCTCGTTGGGCCCTAGGGCCCGTCACCCGGCCGGGGGCCGCCGTTATAATGGACTCATGAAGAAAGTCCGTTCGGCGCTGGCGCTGGCGATCACGCTGTCTCTCGTCCTTCTCTCTCCGGGGGGAAGCGCGTGGGCGCAGGTCGCCGAGGCCGTGGGACATGGGACCGTCTCTCCCGTCTCCGGCATTCCGGCCGGCGCGATCAATTCGCTTCCCGCGAACGTCGCGCCGCTGGGGCTGACCACTCTGAACCTGCCGGCGATGAGCGCGTCCTTCGCTGCCCCGTCCGCGGCCGTGCCCTCGGCCGCCGTTTCCGCCGCCGCCGCCGCCGCCGCTCCCGTCTCCGTCGCCCCCGCGAAGCTTTCCGCCGCCATGGTCGCCCCGGCGCCTGCCGCCGCTGTCTCCACCGCGAAGGATGAGTCCGGCCCCGCCGCGACGGCGCTGGAAGGCGTTCGCCGCGAACTTCCCAATTTCTCGAAGATGGGCACGGGCGCCTCCAAGGACGCCGCCTCCTCCGACTTCCTGTCCCGCGTGGGCGAGTTGTTCCACCACTCGGCTCCCGCTTTGTCCGCCGTGCCCGCCGCGTCGAACGGGATGACCCGCAGCTTCCTTTCAAAAGCCGGAGCGAAGAGAGAGATGCCGGTCGAGGACGTGGACGGCGCGGGCAATCCCGTCCGCTCCGCGGGAGAGAATGGCCCGGACGATCATGCGTCCGATGAAGGCCGCGGGGCCGGTTCCTCCGGACTCTTCGCCCTGCTGGGCCTGGCCGGCTTGGCCGCCGTTCACGGCTCCCTTCTCCAGCCGCTCCTGACTTTGCCCCTGGTGATGCTGTCCTTGATCCTCCATGAGATCGGCCATGCCCAGGCCGCCGCGCGCCTGGGCGACCCCACCGCCACGCTCGAAGGCCGCGCCAGCTTCAACCCCCTGACGTGGGCCAAGCACGTGGACCCCTTCATGACCATCGGCCTGCCGATGATCACTTACTTCACCAGCGGCTTCATCTTCGGCGGCGCGAAGGCCGTGCCCGTCAATCAGGGTTATTTCAAGAACCCCGCGCAGGACATGGCCAAGGTCGCTTTGGCCGGGCCGGCGGTGAACATCGCCTTGGCCGGGCTGGGCGCGCTGGCGTACGCGGGCGCGGTGGCCGGCGGCTTCGGCGCCGTCGTCCTGGGCGCCCTGACCGGCTTCGTCTTCATCAACGCCGTCCTGGCGATCTTCAATTTGATCCCTCTGCCGCCCCTGGACGGCGGGCACATCCTGACGGCGCTGCTGCCCCGCTCGGTGGGCGACCGCGTGCAGGATTTCTACGCGCGGATCGGCATGCTGGGGATGGTCCCCGTCATGCTCATCGCGCTGGCCGGCGGCGGCGTCATCATGGCCGCGGCGGCCGGGCTGACCCATCTTCTGATCGGCATCTCGTTCGCGGCGACGGGCGTGCAGATGGCGAGCGCCGCCCTGCCCGCCGTGGCGGCGCTGGGCATGGCGATCGGCTCCCTGCGCCACCCCGCCGGCGTGGCCCGGCTGACGGCCCAGGCCGCGCCGACCGGCCCGGCGGTCCCGAGCGCGGCGGCCGGCGCGTCGTCCCAGCCGGTGGATCTGGTCGTGGTGTTCTCCGACCGCAAGTCGCTGACCAAGGATCTGCACCTGACCTCGGCGGACTCGCGCGCGGCGAACTACGTCCAGACCTATGAAGGAGTGCAACGTTCTCTGCTGGCCCAGATGGACTCGGTCGGCCTGACCACCGACGTCCTGTCCGCCTATAACGCCACGCCGATCGCCTCTTACCGCCGCATCAACGCCGCCACCATCCGCCTGGACGCGGCCAAGGTCTCCGAGTTCGAGGCCGCGCTCCGCGCCCAGGGCCACAAGGTCTACCCGAACCGCCGGATCGTCATCCCGGCGCCGATCGTGGCGCCCGAAAGCAGCGACCCGGACATGCGCAACGCGGTCAGCATGGCCGACAACCTGAAGATCACCAAGGCCGACGCGGTCCAGGCCCTGGCCCTGAAGCGCTGGGGCAAGCCCGAGATGAGCCCCTGGCGCAAGTTCACGGCCGCGTTGGGCTTCGACGCCCCGCCCCAGCCGAACTTCGGCGTGGTGGACAGCGGCGCCGATCTGACGCATCCGCTGCTGGGGCGCGTCAAGGACGTCAAGAACGCCACCTCCGGCGCGAACGTGGACGACATCGGCCACGGTTCGTGGGTCACCAGCATGGTGCTCAACTACGCGCCCTGGGCCAGGAACGTCACGCACTACAAGACCTTCCTGAACGGCAGCGCCACCACCGACGACATCTTGAAGGCCCTGACCATGTCGGCCAACGACGGCAACCTGGTGATCTCCAACTCCTGGGGCGACGACGAGGGCGATCCGGAGGGTCCGGACTCCCTGCTGGTCAAGAAGCTGGCCTCCGAGGGCCACATCATGGTTTTCGCGGCCGGCAACGCCGGGCCGGGCAAGAACACGGTGGGCGCTCCGGCGATCGTCCAATATAAGGACGCCGCCACCGGCGCCATCCGGGTCGTCGCCGTGGCCGCCACCGACCGCAACAAGAAGGTCGCCTATTTCTCCTCGCGCGGCCCCGGCTCTCCCAAGACCCAGGGCAAGGACGGCTTCGCGCACCGGCCCGACCTGGCCGCCATCGGCTACAACACCGAAGGCGCCTGGCCCGCCAACCTGGGCGACGCCGACCGCACCGATCCCGAAGCCGGAACGCTGAAGGCCATCTCCGGCACCTCGATGTCCACCCCGTCGGTGGCGGGCGCCATCGCCCTGCTGGCCATGGTGTTCGGCGTGACCCAGGTCGGCGAGAAGCTGGACGCCATCGTCAACGGCGTCATGGCGACGCTGGAGAAGACCGGCAAGAACGGCCCCGACGACGAGGGTGAGGGCTTCATCAACGTGACCGCGGCCTACGAGCACGTTTACAAGCAGTTCAACCCGCGCGCCATCCCGCCGACCGCGGTGGCCCGCTATCGGTCCTTCCCGTCCGACGCGAAAATAACCGCCGCGTTGGAGGCCGAGTATCCGGGCATCCAGTACCACGCGGCCGGCATCGTGGCCCGCGCGTGGACGCGGCTGACGGGCCGCGCGCCGGTTCCGGCGCATATCGCCGAATACCGCCGCCTCTCCGCGAAGCTGGAGGACGACGAGGCGCGCCGCCGCTCGTACATGCGCTCCCTGCCCAACGCCACCGGCGTGCGCGAGGAGATGCTGGAGCTTTACGAAAACACGATCGAGCCCGAATTCGCCGCCGACGCCGCCGCCTACGCGGCCCTGCTGCGCGCCTATCCGAACGTCGAGTACGAATCCGCCGGCGCCGTCGCCCGCTTCTTCCTGCGGCTGAGCGGCCGGGGTCCGAAGGCCTGATATGACCGCTTCCCCCATGTTCATCGTCGAGGACGACGACCACTTCCGCGAGACCTTCATCGACGTGATGTCATTGAAGGGGGTGGAGGTATCGGGCGCGCGCAACGGCGACGAGGCCATCAAGGCGCTGAAGCAGGCGCATCCGACCGTCATCATCATGGACGTGAACCTGCCCGACGTGCACGGGTTCGACCTGTGCAAGCGCGTGAAGCGCCTGGAAGGCCATCAGGACACGCCGGTGATCTTCGTCTCCGCCTCCACCAAGTACTCCGACCCGCGCGACCGCGCCGAGGGCATCCAGGCCGGCGGCGCGCAGTTCCTGCCCAAGCCGATCAGCGTCGAGCGGCTGTGGTCGGCCATCGAGTCGGTCCTCTCCCGCGCCCGCCCCTCCTGACCGGGTTTGACCGCTTCGTTTCGCGGTCATATTGCGACTTTTGGAATATTGAGTTGAGTTTTGATGACGCATTTGGTAATTTAGACGCGGCGTGATCGCATCCTGAATTTAGGGGGCTTCGAATGAGGAAAATTCTTTCCGTCGCCGTTCTCGCGTGTCTCGCTTTGGGCGCCGCGGCGCCGCGGGCGGCGTACGCCGACGACGACAACTCCATGCAGGTCGGCAAGGACACTTTCGTCAACGTCGGCACGAAGCTCTGGCTGAACACCTGGCAGACCAACCTGACCGGATCCGGCCGGAACTGGAACCAGATCACCGAAGGGCCGGTGGTCGGCGTGATCCCCAACCTGGCCGTGCGCCACAAGAACTTGTTCGTCTCGGGCAGCTTCATGGTCACCCCCGACTACAGCTTCCCGCTGCAGACGAACTACATCGGCTCCGGCGGCGTGCTCGACAAGGCGACGATCAAGGGTTCGCGTCAGGAAATCGACATGAACGTCGGCTACTACATCATTCCCCAGGTCGCTCTGACGATCGGTTACAAGGGCGTCACCGAGAAGTTCAAGGTGAGCAGCTCCGTCTCCGGCTACAGCGAGAACTCGGTGTACCTGAACGGCATGACCTTCGGCATCACCGGCAGCGCGCCCATCGGCAACGGCTGGTCGGTGTACGGCAGCGGCGCGGGCGGCTTCATGTCCGTCACCTACCTCCCTTCCTCGAACTACACGGACGGCGCGGGCTACGAGGCCAGCGAGCTGGGCTTCGCGTGGCACCCGCACAACTCCTCCTTCTCCACGACGCTCGGTTACAAGTTCCAGCTGATCCAGACCAAGATCAGCTCGCTGAACTCGACGGCCTATGCCAGCCTGCCCCGCAACGAAGTCACGCGCGGCTTCATGCTGGGCGCCAACTACACGTTCTGAGGCTGAGAGAAGAACATGAAAACCACTCGCAACTCCGATAGGGGGCTCAATCCGATGAGGAAAAATCTCATGCTCGCCGCGCTCTCGTGCCTGGTCCTGCTCGCGGCCGCGGTTCCGTCGCGCGCGGACGAGACCCACATGCTGGGCAAGGATCTCTCCATGACGGTCGGCTACAAACTGTGGATCAACACCTGGGAAACCGCCATCGGCGGCGCTTCGGGCACCAACCACGTCATCGCGCTGACCAAGGGCTACGACGCCACGTCGGTTCCGAACCTGTCCTTCAAGTACAGGAACTGGCTCTTGTCGGGCAGCTACCTGGTGACGGGCGACTACCAGTTCCCGTCCTACCAGGAGCGCTTCAACAACGGTCTGGGCAACAATGTGTCCTTCACGGCCAGCCGCACCGAGACCGACGTCAATGCCGGCTATTACGCCACCCCGAACCTGGTCCTGACGCTCGGCTACAAGAACGTCGAGCAAAAGTACAAGGAATCCGTTAACGGCACCAGCTACCCCGCCACCAAGACGCATTACAACGGCGTCACGGCCGGCTTGGGCGGCAGCGCGGGCATCGGCCATGGCTTCGCGATGTACGGCAACGCGGCGGGCGGCTTGATGTCGAACACCTACACCCCGTCGTCGGGCAACGCGCAGACCGCCTTCTACGAGGCCTCCGAGGTCGGGTTCGCCTGGCACAACGGCGGCTTCGGCACCTCGATCGGCTATAAGTTCCAGTATCTGACCACGCACGGCGGCACCAACGTGTCCGCCGACGTCACGCGCGGCTACATGCTGGGAATGAACTACACGTTCTGAACCCGCCGCCCCTCTTGACGCCGGAGGGGGCCGGGGCTAGACTAAAGGAGCAGGGTTTGTCCGGAGAAGGAGGAAGCCGCCGATGAAGGGAACGAGGGCCGTCGCCGTCAGCCTCGGGAGCTTTATCTTGGCGGCTCTTCTTTTTTCGCCCGTCCGGGCCGAGAACGCGAGCGAGGACATCAGCCAGCCGCCGGATTTCGGCCTGACCCCGCGCGAGCACGACGTCGCCGTCGTCATCGGCATCGAGAAGTACCGCGACATCGGGGCGCCTTCGACTTATTCCGCGGGGGACGCCACGCTGGTGAAGGCGTACTTGAAGTCTCTCGGCTTCCGGGAGACCAACATCCGCCTGATGATCAACGACCGGGCGACCCGGACCGACTTCATCAAGAACATCGAGAAGTGGCTTCCGGACAACGTGAAGCCCGACGGCAAGGTGTTCTTCTACTACTCCGGTCACGGCTCGCCGGACCTGTCCGACGCGGCACATCCGCGCGCCTATCTCCTCCCGTACGACGGCGATCCGAACGACCTGGGCAACACGGGCTACTCCATCGAGCGGCTGTACGACCACCTGGACAAGCTCAAGGCCCAGGAGGTCATCGTCGTCCTAGACTCCTGCTTCTCCGGCCAGGGCGGTCGTTCCGTACTGGCGCAGGGCGCGCGCCCGATGGTCAACAACATCGTCCCCGTGGGCGTGATCGGCGGGAACATGGCGGTCCTGACCGCCACCCAGCCCAACCAGATCTCCACTTCCTCGCCGGACAAGCAGCACGGCATCATGACGTATTACTTCCTCAAAGCCATCCATGACGGCACCAGCAATATCGTGTCCATCTACAAGAAGATCAAGCCCGCCGTGGAGGACGACGCGCACGCGCTGGGCGTCACCCAGAGCCCCAGCCTGATGCTGGGGAAGTCCGATGGACAGCAGCCGTTCGCCTTGGCCGCGGATCTGGACATCGCGATGGCGCGGCAGAAGAAGATCGAGTTGGAGAAGGCCGAGCAGGCGAAGAAGGACGCCGAGCAAAAACGCCTGGCCGAGGAGCAGCGCCTGGCCGACGAGCAGAAGCGCCTGGAGGACGAGAAGAAGCGCTTGGCCGACGCCCAGGCCGAGTCGGACCGCAAGCATCAGGAAGAACTGGCCCGCATCGAGGCCGAGAACGCCGAGAAGGCCGCCGAGCAGCAGCGCCGCTTCGACGAAGAGAAGCGGCGTCTCGAGCGCGAGCGCAAGTCCGCGCCCTCCGAAGAGCCCGCGTTCGTTCCGCCGACTTTTTAGCCCCTTCGCTTGACAGCCTCCGTCGGGCCTGCTATCATGAATTTAGAGCCGTTCCTCCCCAGGAGATCATCCCGATGGCCGAAATCCAGCTGACCGACGACACCTTCGACAAGGAAGTTTTGGAGAGCGCCCAGCCCGTGCTGGTCGATTTCTGGGCGCCCTGGTGCGGTCCATGCCGCATGCTGACCCCGGTCGTCGAGGAGATCGCCAAGGAGTACGCGGGCAAGGTCAAGGTCGGCAAGCTGAACACCGACGAGCATCCGAACGCCCCCGGCCGGTTCCGGATTTCCGCGATTCCGACGTTGCTTTTCTTCAAGGGTGGAAAGCTGGTCGAGCAGCGCGTCGGCGTCATGTCCAAGGCCGACATCAAGAAGCTTCTCGACGGTCTTCTCGCCGCCGCCTAAAGCCGTCGCCGCCGCCGTCGCCGTCCCGACGTTCCTTTCGACCCCCGGTCGATGAAACCCCGCCTTTACCTGGTCGACGCCCACGCGTACCTTCATAGGGCCTATCACGCGCTCCCTCCGCTGACGAATTCGAAGGGTGAGCCGGTGGGCGCGCTGTACGGCTTCGCGCGCACCATCATCCAAATCCTCAAGCGCGACAAGCCCGACGGCCTGGCGGTGTGCTTCGACACCCCCGGACCGACCTTCCGCCACAAGGCCTACGACCAGTACAAGGCCACCCGCAAGGAAATCGATCCCGATTTGATCGCCCAGCTCAAGCGGGCGAAGCCGCTGGCCGAGGCCATGGGCATGAAGTGCGTCGAGAAGGCGGGTTACGAAGCGGACGATATCATGGCCACTCTGGCGAGGAAGGCCGTCAAGCACGGCTGGGACGCGGTTCTGGTCACCGGAGACAAGGACGCTTTGCAGTTGGTCGGCCCCGGCATACGCGTTTTTAACGCGTCCAAGAACGTTTGGATGGACCCCCCGCAGGTCGAGGAAAAATTCGGGATCCCTCCGTCGGCCGTGCGCGACTATTTGGCCATCGTGGGCGACAGCTCGGACAACGTCCCAGGCGTGAAGGGCGTCGGTCCCGTGGGCGCGGTGAAGCTGATCAAAGCCTACGGCTCGCTCAAGGGCGCCATCGCGGCCGCCAAGAAGGGCGACAAGGCGTTGACGCCGAAGCTCCTGCAGACGTTGAAGGACGGCGAGGAGACCGCCGACCTGGCGCTGTCCTTGATCGCCTTGGACGAGAAGGTGCCGCTCGACGCCGAGCCCGAGGACTGCCGCGTGGCGGAGCCGGATTCCCAGAAGCTCCTTCATGATCTGGCCGCCTTCGAATTCCGTTCGCTCGCGAAGGATCTCGGCGCCAAGCCCGAGGACATCGCCGTGTCCATTCCTGTTCCCGCCGTGAAGGATGGGGCCGCCGCGACGCCCGCCGTTGAGAAGGTGGAATTCAAGTCGCTGGCCAAGGAACTTCCGAAGGCGAAGTCTTTCCTCGTCGCCGCCGTTCCTGATTCCGCCGGCGAGGGCGAACTGCTCACCACGTCCCGCGTGCGTTTGGCGCTGGGTCTCGACAGCGGCAAGATCGCCGTGCTGGACGAAGCGGGCGCCGCCGACAAGACCGTTCGTTCGTTCCTCGCCGGGCCTGCGCTCAAGTGCGGTTGGGATCTCAAGGCGACTCGCGCCGCGCTGGATGCCGTCGGCTTGGAGCTGGCCGGACCTGATTTCGACGCGAAGGTCGCCGCCTACTGCATCGATCCGGGCGCGGCCAAGGATCCCAAGGCCGAGGACGCGGGCGAGAAGGCCCAGGCCCGCGCCGCCGCGGCGCTGGGCCGCGAGGCCATGATCGCGAAAATGAAGGAGACGAAGGTCTTCGACCTGTACGACAAGGTCGAGCTGCCGCTCACCGGCGTCCTGCGCGACATGGAGCGCGCCGGCGTCCTGCTCGACGAGAAGTACCTCAAGGAATTGTCGGTCGAATTCAAGAAGACGCTCGCCGGGCTTCAGATCGAGATCGACAAACTGGCCGGCGGACCGCTGAACGTGCAGTCCCCGAAGCAACTGGGTGAGATTTTATTCGACAAACTGGGGTTGGACGTCGTGCACAAGACGGCCAAGGGCGGACGCTCGACCGATGAGGAGACGCTGCAGATCCTCGCCGCGTCCCACGCCCTGCCCGGAAAGGTGCTGGAGTACCGCGAGATCGCGAAGCTGGAATCCACCTACGTGCGCGGCCTGTTGGAGCGCGTGGACCCGAAGACCAAGCGCGTTCACACCACGTTCGACCAGGCCGGCGCGCTGACCGGCCGCCTCTCCAGTTTGGACCCGAACCTGCAGAACATCCCGATCCGCTCCGAGGCCGGCCGCCGCATCCGCCGCGCCTTCGTCGCGCCGAAGGGCCGCTTGCTGGTGTCGGCCGACTACTCTCAGATCGACCTCCGCGTGCTGGCTCACGAGTCCGGCGACGAGACCTTGACCGCTTCCTTCAAGAACGGCGAGGACATCCACCGGCGCACGGCCTCGGAGATCTTCCACCTTCCCGCGGACCAGGTCACCGTGGATCAGCGCCGCGCGGCGAAGGCCATCAATTTCGGCATCGTGTACGGCCAGACGGCGTTCGGCCTGTCCGCCCAGCTGGGGATCTCCCAGCAGGAGGCGTCGGCCTACATCAAGGCGTACCTGCAGCGCTATCCGGGCGTCTCGGCCTGGGTCGAATCGAATTTGGAGAAGGCGAAGGCCGCGGGGTCCGTCCGGACCTTGCTGGGGCGCGTGCGCTGGCTGCCGGATCTGGCCGCCAAGAACGCCGCGGTGCGGCAGTTTACCGAGCGTGCCGCGCGCAACACGCCCATCCAGGGCGGCAGCGCCGACATCATCAAGTTGGCCATGCTGGAAGTGGCCAAGGACCTGTCCAAGGGCAAGCGCGGCGCGGTGATGCTGCTCCAGGTCCATGACGAGCTGGTGTTCGAGGTGGACAAGGAAGAGGTTCCGTCCTTCGCGAAATGGGTCCGCGGCGTGATGGAGGGGGCCGTGACGCTGCGCGTGCCCCTGACGGTGGACGTGAAGGCCGGACCCAACTGGCAGGACATGGAGAAGACCAAGTGACCCGCGTATTCCGTCATGACCCGATCGATTTCGGCTCGATGCCTCCGGCCATCAAGGGGCTGCTGATCGCCAACGTCGTCGGCTTCCTGGTGGCGAAGATGGTCGGACCGCAGATCTACGATCTGTTCGGCCTGATCCCGGAGCAGCTGGTGTTCCACCGCTGGATTTGGCAGCCGATCACCTATCTCTTCCTCCACGGCAACATCTGGCACCTGATCTTCAATCTGTTCGCGCTGTGGATGTTCGGCATGCCCGTCGAGGCGCAGTGGGGCCAGAACGAGTTCCTGAAGTACTACTTCCTGTGCGGCATCGGGGCGGCGCTGACCAGCACGGCCATCGGCGTCCACTCGACCATTCCGGTCATCGGCGCCTCCGGACCCGTGTACGGCCTGCTGGTGGCCTTCGCCATGCTGTACCCGGACGCGGTCGTCTACCTGTATTTCCTGATCCCGGTGAAGGCCGCCCACATGGCCATCCTGTTCGGCGCATTGGAGTTCTTCGCCGGCGCCACGGGAGCCACGCCGGGCATCGCGCGCTTCGCCCATTTGGGCGGCATGGTGACCGGCTATCTGTACATCCGCTGGTGGTGGGTCTGGAAGCTCAACGCGAAGTCGCTGGCGAAGGGCCTGCTCGAGCGCGACGCCGCCCCGGCCCCCGCGATTGCGCAGCCGTCTCGCCGTCCCGCGCGCCCCGTTTCCGGCGACGCCGAGGGCGGCGGCGAGGACGCGATGGCCCAGGTGGACCGGATCCTCGATAAGATCCTGGCCACCGGCCTGGACTCGCTCACGGACGACGAGCGCGAGATCATGGCGCGCTATTCGCGGAGGAGCAAGCCTTCGTGAGACCCAAGCGCTTCGTCGCGGGCCTGACCGGCGGGATCGGGACCGGGAAGTCGTCGGCCCTGGCCGAGTTCGAGGCGATGGGCGCGTCGACCCTCAGCCTGGACCGCATCGCCCGCGAACAGGCCCGCCCGGGCCGCGCCGGCTACCGGGCCATCGTGCGCGCGTTCGGCCGCCGCGTCCTGGATGCCGGCGGGGAGATCGATCGGCGCGCCTTGGGCGCGAAGGTGTTCGGCCACCCCGCCGGGCGGCGCAAGCTGGAGCGCGTCACGCACCCCTTGATCCTGCGCGAGATGGCGCGCCTGCTGTCCCGATTGAACGGCGTGGTCGTCGTGGACGCGCCCCTTTTGTTCGAGGCCGGACTGCGGGATCTTTTCGATGCGACGTTCCTGGTGGCCTGCCGTCCCGCCGAGCAACTGCGGCGGGTGCGCCGCCGCGACGGGCTCACCGCGGTCCAGGCTCGGCGGCGCATGGCCGCGCAATGGCCGCTGGCGCGCAAGCGCGCGCTGGCCGACTACGTTATCGACAACGACGGAACGCCCGCGTCCTTGCGGGCGAAGGTGCGCGCGGCCCACGCCGGTTTGGCCCTGCTGCACGGAGGAACGCCGAATGGAAACGCCCACTAAGATGGCCGAACAGTCCAAGAATCAGGATCTGCCCGCGCCCGTTCCGGCGGCGCCCGCCGCGCCGCTGAAGCCGCTGGAAACCGCGGAGCTGGCCAAGAAGACCATCGCGCAGCTCACCGCGATCGCGACGGAGCTGAAGCTGGAGGGCGTCTCCGGCCTGCGCAAGCAGGAGCTGATCGCGAAAATCGTCGAGGGCCAGCTCAAGGCCAACGGGATGATCTTCGACGAGGGCGTCCTGGAAATCCTCCCCGACGGCTTCGGCTTCCTGCGCTCCCCGGACTACTCTTATCTGGCCGGCCCCGACGACATCTATATGTCGCCCTCGCAGATCAAGAAATTCGGCCTGCGCAAGGGAGACACCGTCGCCGGCTTCGTGCGCCCGCCCAAGGACGGAGAGCGCTTCTTCGCGCTGCTCCAGGTCAAGAAGATCAACGGCATCGACGCGGAGACCATCAAGGATCGCCCTCTGTTCGACAATTTGACGCCCCTGCACCCGGAGACGCGCTACAGTCTGGAGACCTCGCGCGAGGAGGTCACCACCCGTCTGATGGATCTGATCTGCCCCATCGGCAAGGGCCAGCGCGGGCTGATCGTGGCGCCGCCGAAGACCGGGAAGACGGTCATATTACAGAAGATCGCCAACGCGATCGCCAAGAATCACCCGGAAACCGTGATCCTGGTCCTCCTGATCGACGAGCGCCCGGAGGAAGTCACCGAGTGCAAGCGCACCATCAAGGGCGAGGTCATCGCCTCCACTTTCGACGAACCGGCCGAGCGTCACGTCCAGGTCGCCGAGATGGTCCTCGAAAAAGCCAAGCGCCAAGTGGAGCTGGGCAAGCACGTGATCATCCTTCTGGATTCCATCACCCGCTTGGCGCGCGCCTACAACACCTGCACGCCGTCGTCGGGCCGGGTGCTGTCGGGCGGATTGGAGGCCACCTCTCTGCAGCGCCCGAAGCGCTTCCTGGGCTCGGCGCGCAACGTGGAGGAAGGCGGCAGCCTGACCATCCTGGCCACCGCGCTGATCGAGACCGGCAGCCGCATGGACGAAGTGATCTTCGAGGAGTTCAAGGGCACCGGCAACTCCGAGGTGTACTTGGACCGGAAGCTGGCCGACCGGCGCATGTTCCCGGCCATCGAGATCAACCGCACCGGCACCCGCAAGGAGGAGATGCTCCTCTCCGAGGACGAGATCAACAAGATCTGGATCCTGCGCAAGGTCCTGGCGCCGCTGGCCTCGGTCGAGGCCATGGATCTCCTGCGCGATAAGATCCTGTCCACCAAGTCCAACAAGGACTTCATGAAGGCGATGGAACTGTCGAACATGGCCGGATGAGCGCGCCCGCCCTCCTCGCCGTCCTGCTCGCCGTCTCCGCTCCCGCCCAGGTGGCGGCGCCGCGCCCCGCGGACTTCGAGCGCTTCTCCGTCCTGACCGCTCCCGGCCCCGACGAGCCCAATCCGGAGGTCATGGCCAAGTCCCGCCGCTTGCTGTACGGCGAGCATCGCCTGAGGAAGGGGGAAGGCAGCGCGTCCGCTCTGGCCAAGGAATACGGGACCACTTTGGGGGCCATGCAGGCCACGAACAACAACGAGTTCGTCCTCATGTACCCCGGCATGCGCATCACGGTCCTCAACCGCGACGGGCAGCTCTACGAGGTGCGCAAGGCGTCGGAGACCCTCGATCAGATCATCGCGCGCTTCAAGGTGGGCGCGGTGGAGCGGCGCAAGTTCAAGGAACTGGTCGTGCGTGCGAACAACTACCCCGGCATCGCCCTGCTGGCGCCGTACGAGCTGGACCGGGGCGACCGCGTACTGATCCCCGGCATCCGCGTGAATTTCGACACGTACCGTTTTCCGTTCGAGTCCCAGGTGCGCCCGCGCATCTCCTCCCCGTTCGGCTACCGCTTCCATCCGATCCTGCACAAGGCGCGCATGCACGACGGCCTGGACATCCCCAAGCCGTACGGCACGCCGGTGTACCCCGCGCGCAGCGGCCGGGTGATCGAGGCCGGCTGGCATGAGGGCTACGGGCAGTTGATCGAGATCCGCCATTTCAACGGCGAGTCCACGCGCTACGGGCATCTCTCGAAGATACTGGTGAGGCCGGGGCAGATCGTCCAGCGCGGCAAGACCATGATCGGCCGCGTGGGCTCGACCGGCCTGTCCACCGGCCCGCACCTCCACTTCGAGGTGCGCGACAAGTACGGCAGGCCGGTCAATCCGAGCGCGACCATCGGGCAGACCTCGACGGCGGCCGCCGAGCGGAAGCACCGGAAGAAAAAGCGATGAAGCTGTCCGTCCGCGAGTCCGGAGACCCGAAGGGTCTTCCCGTCGTTCTCCTGCACGCGTTTCCGCTGTCGTCGGCCATGTGGGAGCCGCAGTACGCGGCGCTCGCCGCCTACCGGGTCCTGGCGCCGGACCTGCGCGGCTTCGGCGGCACGCCGTTGTCCGCGCCGTGGTTCATCGAGCACGCCGTTGACGATGTTTTGGAGTCCGTTCCCGAGAAGTGCGTCTTCGTCGGTCTCTCGATGGGCGGCTACGTGGCCCTGCGGCTGGCGGAGAAGGCCCCGGGCCGGGTCCGGGCCTTGGTCTTGTGCGACACGCGTGCCGAGGGCGACGCCAACGAGAACAAGATCAAACGCGCCGCGGCGGTGGACTTCGTGCGCTCGCGCGGCGTCGCCGCGTTCGCCGAGCCGTTCTTCCGCGACGCGCTGGCGCCGGCCACCTTGACCGGAAAGCCCAAGGTCCTGGAGTTTCTCAAGGGAATCGCAGCGAAGGCGTCGCCCGAGGCGGTGACGGCGGCCATGGCCGCGTTGGCCGCGCGCGGGGACATGGTCGCGTCGCTGCCGGGCGTCAAGGTCCCGACCTCGGTTATGGTCGGTTCCCAGGACAAGATCACGCCGCTGCCGCTGGCGGAGCTCCTGCGCACGCGCATTCCCGGCGCGGAGCTGCATATCATCCCCGACGCGGGACATTTCTCGAACGCCGAGAATCCCGCCGCCTTCAACGAGCGCCTGGTCTCCTTCCTGAAGAGGCTTTGACCGCCTAGAGCTGATCCTCGAGAGAGCGGTCCAGCTTCTCCCGCAGCGTGGGAGTATACGACGTGATCCGCGTGCTCCGCTTCAGATCCTCGCCGAAGAGATTCGTCTCGATGTAGCGCGCCACCCCCGGGTCGGACACGGCCAGGTTGAGTTCGTCGTTGTAGCGCAGGCTGCGGGAGTCCAGGTTCGACGAGCCGAAGGTGGACCAGCGCGAGTCGAAGACGGCCACTTTCTCGTGCGCCATGCGTCCCTGGTACTCGTAGACCTCGATGCCGGCCGCGAGGAGGTCCGGATAATAGGCGCGGGAGCCTCGCTGAACGAGGGCTTGGTCGTTGTCCTCGGGCAGGACGACCTGCACCTGGACCCCGCGGCGCGCGGCGCGCGTCAACTCCGCCACCACCGAGGCGTCCACGAAGTAGGGATTGGCGATGCGGATGGAACGCTCGGCGGTGTCGATGGCCCGCAGATACATCGCGCGGATGTTCTGATCCTTGGCCGCGCCCTCGTGGGCGACCACGCGCGTCTCGGCGCCGCCGGGAACTTCTTTAAGCGGCGGGAACAAGTCGGGGGTTTCCGCGTCGGGAACGGTTCCTCCGGCGGCGCGCCAGCGCTCCAGGAACGCGGACTGCAGGGCGGTCACGGCGGGGCCCTGGATCAAAGTCTGCTGGTCGTGCCAATCCTTTTGATACGAAAGGCCGATATTCATGCCCCCGGTGAAGGCGGTGTCGCCGTCCACGACCAGGACCTTGCGGTGGTCCAGGTGGCTGGCGAAGAGGGACGGCGTCTTGACGATGACCTGCACGCCGGCGGCGCGCATGAAGTCCATGACCTTGTTGATCTCCGGGTCGGTCGAGACCGAGGAGCCGTTGTCGTCCAGCATGACGCGCACGTGGACGCCGGCGGTGGCCTTCTCGGCCAGCAGTTTCGCCACGGTCCAGCCGTACTCGTCGGGTTGGAATTGGAAGACCTCCAAGTGGATGGACTTTCGGGCATCCTGCAGGACGCTCAGCCCGGGCGCGATCGCGCCGCTGTCGATGAGGAACTCGACGGTATTCTTGCCGGAACTTTTCGTGTTGGCCACCGTGTCGATGTAGCGGTCCAGCCCCGCCCAGTCGCCCGGCCGCACGGAGGCGCGGTTGCGCTCCACCATGTCGAAGACGGGCTTGGGATCGGACAGGGCGTTGGGGAGGTTTCGGGGATCAATGCGGAAGAAGACGCGGTCGAAGTCGGCCGGATCCTTCGAGGAGCCCAGGAGCCGGAGGATGGCGGCCTCGCGGCGGGCCTGATCCGGGTCGGCGCCGGAGTCGGAGCCTTGTTGGGGGTGGGAGTAGCGGATCAAGGTTTTCAGCATGGCGACTTTCTGGTCCGACGCGGCCTTGGCCAGGGCGCCGTCGGAGAGTCCCAGGATCGCGTTTTCGTCGCCGCCGGCGGCGCGCGCCAGTTCGGCCTCGGGGGTGGCCGGCCGCGAGCCGAATATGGGGGGAAAATGGAAGGAGAAGGCGGGCGAGCCGGCCGCGCTGCCGTCGAAGACGGCGTCGGGCGCCGCGGCGGCGGGCAGGGCGACGGCGGCGCAGAGCAGGACGGCGTTCAGTCGTCGGGACATTCGTGACCTCTTTTAAAAGGGATGCTTCAGTGTAAATGACGAAGCTTCCCTCCGCCTGGGCCGAACGGTCCCGGGCGACTAGGTCCGCGCACGACGGCATAGGACGGTTTTTTTTGCTATACTGGCCAAAGACGCTTTAAACGAGGTAGTTTCCCCGAAATATATGAAGAAGAGCATCCATCCCGTCTACCGCCCGGTCGTCTTCCAGGACGTCCAGGCCAACAAGTCCTTCGTGACCCGCTCCACCGTCAACGCCAAGGACACCATCGCCTGGGAAGACGGCAAGACCTATCCGCTGGTCAAGCTGGACATCTCGGCGTTCTCGCATCCTTTCTACACCGGCCAGCAGCGCGTGATCGACACCGCGGGCCGCATCGACCGCTTCAAGAAGCGCTTCGAGACCACCGCCGGCAAGACCGTCGAGCGCAAGGCCGCCAAGAAGGCCGGCAAGCAGCTCGAGCACGTCGGCCACACGGCCAAGCGCGCGAAGGTCCTCTCCACCGCTCCCACCAAGGAAGAGAAGGCCGCCGCCAAGAAGACCGCCCCCAAGAAAGAAAAGGCGCCCGAAAAGAAAGCCGCTTAGCGCGATCCTTAGACTGGAGCCCCGGCGACACCCTCGCCGGGGCTCCCGCTTTTTAGTGGGGGGTCAGGCTTTGACTTAATTGACTTATTTCGCGCCCCCGGACCCTGATCGAATAATTGAAATAATTGAAGGCCTGACCCCTTGGATAAGAAGATCGCCAAATTGGACGTGGACTTCCGCGAGATCGAGAATAAACTCGGGACGGCGGGGCTGTCGGCGGCCGAGGTCAAGGAGCTGTCGCTGAAGCACGCGGCGCAGGCTCCTGTGATCGCGAAGGTGCGCGAGCTGGCGAGGCTCGAAAAGGAAGCCGGCGATCTGGAAGCCCTCAAGGACGATCCGGAGATGGGCCCGATGGCGCACGAGGAACTGCCGCCCATCCAGGCGCGCGCGGCGGCGCTGGAGCAGGAGATCCTGCTCGACCTCCTGCCCAAGGATCCCGACGACGAGAAGAACTGCTACCTGGAAATCCGCGCCGGCGCCGGCGGCGACGAGGCCGCCTTGTTCGCCGGGGAACTCCTGCGCATGTACACCCGTTTCGCCGAGACGAAGAAGTGGTCGGTCGAGGTCCAGGAGGCCTCGGTGTCGGGCAAGGGACTGAAGTCGGGCGTGATCTTTCTGTCGGGCAAGGAGGTCTATGCCTGGCTGCGCCTGGAAGGCGGCGTGCACCGCGTCCAACGCGTCCCCGCCACCGAGGCCGCCGGGCGCATCCACACCTCCACCGTCACCGTCGCCGTGATGCCCGAGGTGGAGGAGGTCGAGGTCACCATCAAGTCCGACGACCTGAAGGTGGACACCTACCGCGCGGGCGGCGCCGGCGGCCAAAACGTCAACAAGGTGGAGACGGCGGTGCGCATCACCCATATCCCGTCCGGCATGATCGTCGAGTGCCAGGAAGAGCGCTCCCAGGGCCGCAACCGCGAGAAAGCCATGAAGCGCCTGTACGCCATGCTGGCCGACGCCGAGAAGACCAAGGCCGCCGCGTCCAACGCCAGCGCGCGCAAGACGCAGGTGGGAACCGGCGACCGCTCGGAAAAAATCCGCACCTACAATTTCCCGCAATCGCGCGTGACGGACCATCGCCTGGAACGTTCCTGGCACAACCTGGCTGAAATAATTGAGGGCGGGGGATTAGGCGCGGTGTTGCAGGCATTGCGAGAGGAACAGCGTCGATTGCGTATGGATGCGGCCGCATGACCGTCGCCGAATGGCTGGCGCAGGGCGAGGCGACTCTGACCGCGCGAGGCGTGCCCGAGGCCAAGGCCAGCGCCGAGTTCCTGATGGCCGAGATGCTGGGCGTCGGCCGCGGCGCGGCCGTCCTTCGGGGGCGGCAGGAGCTCACGGAGAAGCAGTCCTACCAGTACGGAACGTGGATCAAGGAGCGGGCCAAGCGCCTGCCGCTGGCCTACATCCTGGGGACTCAGCCGTTCCTGGGCATCCCCATCGCCGTCACCCGCGACTCCCTGATCCCGCGCCCGGAGACCGAGGAACTGGTCCTGGAGTGCGAACGCCTGGTCAAGGCGCTCAAGGTCCCCGCGCCGAAAGTTTTGGAGATCGGAACTGGTACCGGGTGCGTGGCTATCGCTCTCGCCCAACTGCTCCCGCAGGCGACCGTGTTCGCGACCGACGTCAGCGACAAGGCGCTGGATTTGGCGCGCAAGAACGCGCTGACGCATCATGTGTCGAACCGGATTCGTTTCGTGCGCGAGGACCTTTTTTCCAATAAAGCGGGACTGCGCGGCTGGGCGGACATCCTTGTCTCCAACCCGCCCTACATCCCGACCAAGGACTTGGACGGGCTGGAACCCGAGGTGATGTTCGAGCCGCGCCTAGCGCTGGACGGCGGCAAGGACGGACTGGACGCCATCCGCGCCATCGTCGACGCGGCGCCGAAGATGCTCAAGCCCGGCGGCTATCTGGCGCTGGAGATCGAGGCGCGCCAGGGACCCGCCGTGGCCAAGCTGCTCAACGGGGCCGGCTTCCAGGGCGTGATGATCAAGAAGGACGCGTCCGGCCGGGACCGGATGGCCATCGGCCGCCTCCCGCAATGACCCAAAATGATAAAGTGAGCTTTCCATGGATCGACTGATCATCGAGGGCGGACGGCGCCTGGAGGGGACGATTCCGGTCAGCGGCTCGAAGAACGCCGCGCTCCCCATCCTGATCGCGACGTTGCTGACCGACGAGCCCTGCGTCATCGAGAATTGTCCCACCGCCTTGCGCGACATCCGCACCACCGTGCGCCTGCTCGAAAGCCTGGGCAAGCGCGTGACCGTGGACGGCTCCACCCTCCGCGTCGAGTCCACCGGCTCCCTCAAGACCCAGGCGCCCTACGACATCGTCAAGCAGATGCGCGCCTCGGTCCTGGCCGCGGGTCCCCTGCTGGCGCGCTTCGGCCTGGTGCGCGTGCCCATCCCCGGCGGCTGCGCCATCGGCCTGCGCCCCATCGACATCCACCTGAAGGGCTTCGAGACCATGGGCGCGCGCCGCATCGCCGACCAGGGCGACATCATCATGTCCGCGCCGCGCCTGAACGCCGTGCCCATCAAGCTCCGCTTCCCCAGCGTCGGCGCCACCGAGAACCTGATGATGGCCGCCGCCGTCACCCCTGGACGCACCACCATCAAGAACGCCGCGCGCGAGCCCGAGATCGAGGACTTAGGGAACTTCCTGACCCGCCTGGGCGCGAAGGTGACCGGCGCCGGGTCATCGACCGTCGTCGTCGAGGGCCGCGCCAAACTTCACGGCGCGCGCCACCGCGTCATCGCCGACCGCATCGAGGCCGGCACCTTCCTGATCGCGACCGCCGCCACGCGCGGCAAGGTGCGCGTCGTCGGCGCCCAGGCCGAGCATCTCGGCGCCGTGATCGCGGCGCTGAAGAGGACCGGAGCCAAGATCAAGACCGGACGCGGCTGGATCGAGATCTCCATGGAGCGCCGCCCGAAATCGGTCGCGGTCAAGACCGCCCCGCACCCGGGCTTCCCCACCGACCTGCAGGCGCCGTGGATGGCGCTGATGACCTTGGCGACCGGCTTCACCAAGGTGCAGGAGGCCGTTTTCGAGAACCGCTTCATGCACGCCGCCGAATTGGGCCGCATGGGAGCTCAGATCGCCGTGTCGGGCTCAGAGGCCGTCGTGGCCGGCGTCGAGCGCCTGTCCGCCGCGCCGATCATGGCGTCCGACCTGCGCGCCGGCGCGGCCCTCCTGATCGCGGCGCTCGCCGCCCACGGGCGCACCGTGATCTCCCGCGTCTATCACATCGACCGGGGCTACGAGGCGGTCGAGCGCAAGCTCGCCCGCGCCGGCGCCCGCGTCGAGCGCGCGAAATGACCTTCGCCTCGGCCCTCGCGGCCCTCGAGGCGCGGCTGGAGACGCGCATCGTGCTGGGCTTGGACCGAGTTCGCGCCCATCTGGACCGCCTGGGCTCCCCGCACGAGACAGTGCCCGCGTTCCACGTCGCGGGCACAAACGGTAAAGGCGCGACGTGCGCCATGCTGGCGAGCGTGCTGCGCGCTTCGGGACGGCGCGTCGGTTTATTTATTTCGCCGCATCTCTTAAACGTGAGGGAGCGAATTTCGGTGAACGGACGGCCGATTTCCGAGGCCGCGTTCGCGCGCCTGATGAAGCGAACCCTCGCGGCCGATCCGAAAAAACAGCTGACCTACTTCGAACTGCTGACCTCCATCGCGTTCCAATATTTCGTGGAGAGCCGCTGCGACGTGGCGGTGCTCGAGACCGGGCTGGGGGGGCGCTTGGACGCCACCAACGTCGTGACGAAACCGCTGGCCGCCATCGTGACGTCGGTCGATTACGATCATCAAGCGTATCTGGGGCGGACCTTGGCGAGGATAGCGGCCCAAAAAGCCGGAATATTTAAAACAGGGCGCCCCGCCGTGTTCCCCGACGTGCCCGTCATCCGCCGCGCCGCGCGGCGCGGCGATCCGGTCATCGTGAAGCGTCCGTGGAGCGTCGTCCGTACGGATTGGGCGCGCGGTGCGCAGGTCCTGCGCGCGCCGAACGGCGGCAGGTATCGCTTGAGCCTTTTGGGCGCCCGCCAGGGACGCAATGCCGCTTTGGCCCGCGCCGCCGTGGAGGCCTCCGGCCTGAAGGTGCCCGAGTCGGCCTGGCGCCGGGGCTTGGCCGCGGTGAAATGGCCCGGACGGTTCGAGCCGATCCGCGTCGGAAAGAAATTCATCATCGTGGACGGAGCCCACAATCCCGAGGCCTCCCGCGCGCTCGCCGACACGTGGCGCTCCTCGCCGTGGTCGAAGCGTCCGTCCCGCTGGATCCTGGGAATCATGCGCGACAAGGACGTGTCCGGCGTGCTGAAACCGTTGGCGCCCTTTCTGCGCGACGTGGTCGTGGTCCGTCCGCCCAGTCCGCGCGCCCTGGACCCCATCGCCTTCGCCGAAGCCGTGCGCCGGATCGTTCCGCGGGCGCATGTCACCGTGGAACGCGACCCCGCCTCGGCCCTGGCGGCCTGGAAGCGCGACGCGAAGGCCCCGGCCGTGTCCGTGTGCGCCGGGTCCTTGTATCTGGCCGGGGCCGCCTTGGCTTTCGCCGGGAGGCGCGCGTGACGTCCCTGTCCGTCGGCGTGGACGTCGGGGGGACCTTCGCCAAGATCGGCCTGGTGACGCCGTCGGGCGACGTGGTCCGCTCCGTCCAGATCCCGACCGATCCGCGCCAGACGCCGTCCGAATTCGCGCGCCGCGTCGCCGCGGCGCTGAAGGGCTGGCGTTACGGCACCTTGGGGCTGGGACTGGCCGGCGGCGTTGACGCGGAGACGGGGACCTTGCTGTTCGCCCCGAATCTGAAGCGCTGGGTGGGCTTCTCCTTCACGCGCGAGTTCCAGCGCCGTCTGGGAATCCGCGCCGTCGCCGACAACGACGCGAACGTCGCCGTCTGGGGCGGCTACGTCGCGGACCTGAAGCGCAAGCCCCGCCACGTGGTCGGAGTGACCCTGGGTACCGGGGTAGGCGGGGGCCTGATCCTGAACGGGCGTCTGCACCGCGGCGCGACCGGCGCCGCGGGGGAGATCGGCCATCAGATCGTGCGGGCCGGCGGGGCGTTATGCCGTTGCGGCCGGCGCGGCTGCCTGGAGGCGTACGCCGGCACCTATGGCCTGCAGCGGATCGCGCGCCGCCTGATGCGCCGCCCGCCCTCGCCGCTGACGCCGAAGGCCCTGGCCGAGGCCGCCCGCGCCGGAGTTCCCGGCGCGATGAAGGTCTGGGATGAGGCCGGGACCTGGCTGGGCATCGGACTCTCGAACGCCGTGCTTCTATTCAACCCCGACGCGGTCCTTGTACTGGGCGGCGTGGCGCGCGCGGGCCGTCTCATTTTGGACCCGGTGCGGCGCGTGTTCAAGGCCCAGCCCTTCCGCGAGCCGTTCGCGGCGCTGACCTTGGCGGCGCCCGCGGAGCGGGACTGGGGGTGCGTCGGCGCGGCCCTGCTGTCGCGGGAGCGCCGTTGAAGGGGGCGCTCCTCACCCTGCTGCTGGCGCTTCCCGCCGCGGCCGAGGATTACGCGCTCCCGCCTCCGCCGCCGGGGCCGCACATCGACTACTCCGCCGACAAGGCGGAGTTCGACGCCGCCCACTCCTCGCTGCACCTGTCCGGCGGCGTCGTCCTGAAGGAATCCTCGATGACGGTCAAGGGCGGCGACATCTGGATCGACACGTCGCGCCGCACCGGCCGCACGGACGCGTCCTTGCTGGCCGAGGACGGCACGTCGGCCGTGTACGGGGACTCGGGGGAGTTCGACTTCTCCGGACAGACGGCGCGCCTGTTCCAGGCCTCGGCCGGCAGCGGCGACTGGCGCATTCACGCGCGCGAGGGCGAACTGCGGCCGGACCGCAGCACGTCCTACCGCGTCGCCAATTTCACGTCGTGCGAGCGCGTGCCGCCGGACTACCATTTCCACGCCTCGACGGTGAGGGTGGTCCCCAAGAAATACCTGTTCTCCACCAACACCTTCTTCTACCTGGGTCCGGTGCCGCTCCTGTATATGCCGTTCTTCTACAAGTCGCTGGAGTCGGAGCCGCACTTGAAGTGGCGCTTCCGCCCGGGCTACGACCGGCGCGACGGGGCCTACCTGAAGGGCACATTGGCCGCGCGCCTCTCGACCTCGACATACGGCAAACTCTTCGACGACTACTACCAGAACAAGGGCTTCGGTTACGGCGGAGAGCTGGACCACCGGGCGAACGAGAACTCGCGCGGCTCCCTGTTCGGCTACCGCATCAAGGAAGACGGCACCGTCAACGACCGCTGGGGGCTGTTCGGCGCCGGCTACAAGACCTTGACCTCGTCCATCTCCTTTCAGGGCCGCCTCCAGTACCAGTCCGACCCCAGCTTCACCAACGACTACGTCCGCTCCGATTTGTTCCGCCTCACCCCGGAGTTGGTCAACAGCGGCGCGTTCACGCGCACGACCCCGCGGGGAACCGTGCGCCTGCTCTACTCCCGCGACGACGTCCAGGACCCGGCGCGGGCCAACAGCTTCACCCGCAACACCGAAAGCCTCCCGCGGCTGGAGGGGCAAAGCACGCCGTTCCGCCTCTGGAAGCTCCCTTGGCTCAACTCCCTCAACGGCTTTGCGGACAACAACTACGACCGGACGCGCGGCTACCAGCAGAAGTCCGTCAACGGCTCCTGGGAGGGAACCCGCTCCTTCGTCCTCGTTCGCGGGCTGAGCTACACGCCGAAGCTGGGTCTGAGCGAGACCTACTACAGCCGTTTCGATGAGACGAACTATCTACCGCCCGCCACCAATCCGAACCTGGACACCGCGGTGACGCGCTGGACCGTCTCCAACAACCTCCGCACCCGGACGGTTCTGGGCAACCTCGACGCCACGCACATTTTCGTCCGGCGCTTGAAGCCCGACGGGCTCACCGGCGACACGTCGCCCGCGGACAAAGGCGTGGAGCAGAACCGGGTGGTCCTGTCCGACGTCTTCGTGCCGGTCCGGCGCACCTGGGCGCGCCTGGCCTCGGGCTACGACTTCGCGACCTTCCGCGACCACACCATCGACGTGCCCCAGCGCTTCCTGCCCGTCACGGCCGACCTGAGCTGGCAGGCGACGAACGACCTGTCCTTCACGGCCCATAACGACTACCAGTTCGGAACGCACCGCGGCCAGGAGCGTTCCGTCATCCTGGACGCGCGCTGGAGCGGGGGGCACGGCCTTTCCGTCGGCGGAGGCGTGGCCTACAACCTGACCACGCCGGGAACGTATTACCAAAGCCTGGATTTCTCCTTCACGCCGTCCAGCCCCACCTGGCACGTCGCCGTGGGGCTGCGCTCGTTGGTGGATTCGCCGGGGGGCTTCCAGCGCGCGCGCGGCGCCCGGCTGTTCGAAAAAGAGATCACCTGGACTCGTCGCTGGCACGATTTCGACACCAAGGTGGTCGCCCGGTCCCGTCCCGGCGGCGTCGGGGAGGTCTCGGGTAGCGTGGAATTGCGCTTCGCCGGGGTGGAGCGCAAGCGCATCGAGCACCGGGACTGGGAGTCGGAATGGTTCCCGGGGCGCGAGAAGGATTCGTCCGACCTAAGGCCTTGACGGGGCTCCTCCCCCGGAAAAAAGAGGACCCCGGCCTTCGCCGGAGTCCCCTGATGTCGCGCGCCAGCCCGACACCATCAGCGTAACAGCCGCCCCATTCCGCCGCCACCAAACAAATGGTAACATGGCCCCGAAATGGCACGAAAACTCTGGCTGGTCACGGGCGGAGCGGGATTCATCGGTTCGCATTTGGTGGAAGGCTTGGTCCGGCGCGGCGAGCGCGTCCGCGTCCTGGACAACCTCTCCACCGGCCGCCTCGATAAGCTCAAGTCGGTGCGCGGGCTCTTCGAGTTCATGAAGGGCGATCTCACGCGCCCCGCCGATTGCGCGAAGGCCTGCCGCGGCGCGACGTATGTCCTGCACCAGGCCGCGATCCGCTCCGTGCCCAAGTCCATGGACCGGCCCCTGCCCTCCAACGAGGCCAACGTCACCGGCACGTTGAACATGCTGGTCGCCGCCCGCGACGCCAAGGTCAAGCGCTTCGTCTACGCCTCCTCCAGCTCCGCGTACGGCGGCTGCAAGGTCTATCCGCAGCGCGAGGACATGCGCCCCCAGCCGCTCTCGCCGTACGCGGTCAGCAAGCTGGCCGCGGAGCACTACGCGATCGTCTGGGCCAAGTCGTTCGGCTTGGAGACGGTCTCCCTGCGCTATTTCAACGTGTTCGGACCGCGCCAGGATCCCGAGTCCCTGTACTCCGCGGTGGTCCCTAAGTTCATGGAGCAGGCTTTGACCGGAGTTCCCCTGGACGTGCACTGGGACGGCCTGCAGTCGCGCGACTTCACGCACGTGGACAACGTGGTCGCGGCCAACATCCTGGCCGCCAAGGCGCCGTCGCGCGTCTCCGGCGAGGTCTTCAACGTGGCCAACAACTCGACGCACTCCCTTCTGGACATGATCGGCGTCATCGAGAAGATCGTGGGGCGCAAGCTGCCCCGCCGCCACCACCCGATGCGCGCCGGCGACGTGCGTAAGACCTGGGCCGACAACCGCAAGATCCGGCGCGTCCTCGGCTACAAGCCCGTGAAGGGCTTCGAGGAAGGCCTGCGCGAGACCTGGGACTGGTTTATTCAAGGCCGCGCATGAAAGTTCTGGTGACGGGCGGCCTCGGCTTCATCGGCTCCAATTTCATCAGGACCGCCCTCAAGGCGCGGCCGTCGTGGAGCATCGTCAATCTTGACTCCCGCACGTATGCGGGGAATCCGGCGAACCTGGCGGATATCAAGGGCCGCTACCGGTGGATCAAGGCCGATATCCGGGATCCGAAGGCCGTCGACCGCGCGATGAAAGGCTGCCGTCTCGTCGTTCATTTCGCGGCGGAAACGCATGTCGACCGCTCCATTCTCGACGCGTCGGCGTTTCTCACCACGAATATCGTCGGCACCCAGGTCCTGCTCGACGCCGCCCTGCGGCATCGCGTCCACCGGTTTCTCCATGTGTCCACCGACGAAGTGTACGGCTCGGTGACGAAGGGCTACTCCCGGGAAGGCGATAACCTGGAGCCGAACAGCCCGTATGCGGCCTCCAAGGCGGCCTCCGACCTTCTGGTCCGCTCCTACTTCGTCACGCACAAAGCTCCGGTGGTGACCACGCGGGCGTCGAACAACTACGGGCCGTATCAATACCCGGAGAAGGCCCTGCCGCTGATGATCACCAATTTCATGGAAGACCGGCCGTTCCCGCAGTACGGGGACGGGAAGCAGGTGCGGGATTGGCTGCACGTCGTGGATCACGCGCGCGCCATCTTGACCGTTCTGGATAAGGGCGCGCTCGGCGAGGTTTACAACATCGGCGGGTCTTACACGTGCGAGAACCGCGAGCTGATCGCCAAGGTGTTGAAGCTGATGGGCAAGACTTCGTCCTTGGTGACCCGCGTCGAGGACCGGAAGGGCCACGACCGCCGCTACGCCCTGGACTGTACCAAGCTCAAGGCATTGGGCTTTCGACACGCCTACGATTTTGATAAAGGCCTCCGCGAGACCATCGCGTGGTATTTATCCAACGAGAAATGGTGGCGCCCGCTGAAGGTCGGCGGCGGCTACCGGGCCTATTACAAGACGCAGTACAAGAACCGATGAGCAAAAAGGACAAGATCGTCCGCAATGGGCACCGCCCCGCCGCGCCCGTCTCGTGGGGTCACAGCGGCGGCGGCTGGATCGAGGCCGTCGTCGGCTCCATGTTCTCGGGCAAGACCCAAGAATTGATCCGCCGTCTGCGGTTGGCGGCCATCGCGCGCCAGAAGGTGCAGGTGTTCAACTCCGCGTTGGACGTGCGCTACGCGAAGGACCATATCGTCTCCCACGACCTGCACAAAACCCCGTCCATCGCCGTCGCCAAGGCGCGCGACATCCTGACGCGGATCGCGCCCGACACCCAAGTGGTCGGCGTGGACGAAGTCCAGTTCTTCGACGAGGAAATCGTGGACGTGTGCGAGAAGCTGGCCGACCAGGGCCGCCGCGTGATCGTCGCCGGCCTGGATCAGGATTTCCGCGGCGTGCCCTTCCCCGTGACCAGCCGCCTCATGGGCGTCGCCGAGTTCGTGACCAAGAACCTGGCCATCTGCATGGTCTGCGGCAACCCCGCCAACCGCTCCCAGCGCCTCTCCTCCGGAAAAAAAGTCATCGACGTGGGCGCCGCGGACAAATACGAAGCCCGCTGCCGCCGCTGCTTTCAGCGATAGGGGTCAGGCTTTTACTTGTTTGACTTATTTCGCCGTAGCAGGTGGTGAATGGCGGACGGTGAGCATTTCATCCAAGCGGCAATCGAAACGAGAGAGTGTCCATTCCGAAGAGCCTGATCCGCGAGGCGCCTTTTTTTTGCGGTGATCGCTCTGAGGCGACTTCCGGACTTGAGTGCCGCCAGATCCTCCGGAAATAGAGAAGAAGCGAGGGCGTCGATTGGCTCAACGCCGGCTTCCTCTTCCCGCAACAGGGGGAAGGTCCGGTCTGAAGGCCAAGGGTTGAAGCTTTCATCGCCAACAGTCGGCCATCGCGCAAATTCCTCGGCGCTGGCCCCCTCGATGTTGAGCGCTTCGAAAAAGAGTCTTGTGTTAGTGATGGGGATTGATGTGCGACCGACATAATGTTGGTAGCTGGACCACGGCCAGTCATCGGGAGTTTTCGTCAAGCCCGCCCGGACTGGATTCATGTGGATATAGCGAATCAGCGTGATCAAATACACATCGTCAAGGCAAAGCGCGGCCTTGTAGCGCGCCTGAAAGAGGTGTCCTTCTCTCTCATGCCGTTGGTTGAAGCCGAGAACGTATTGGGTAAGGAGGCGCTGAATAATACGTGATAGGGGCGTGGATCCGACCCTCAATGCGAAATGGAAATGATTGCCCATCAGGCAATAGGCAAGAATTGAAAAATGAGTTTCGGATTGTAGTGCCAATATTATTCGCAGAAAATCGCGACGATCGCGCTCATCGTTGAATATCGCTCGGCCGTCGACGCCGCGGGCCATGACATGATAGACGGCGCCGGGATAATGTATTCTTGGTGGACGCGGCATGTGCTTTCCATACGTTTTGCCCCCGCGAAAAGTTCCATCGTCAAAATAAGTCAAATAAGTAAAAGCCTGACCCCTTAAGGAGAATTTATGGCTGAACGGCCTTATAAGACGAATAATCCGGTGGCGGTGATCGAGACGTCGCTGGGCAAGATCGCCGTCGAGCTGTTTCCGAAGGAGGCGCCGGACACGGTGGCCAATTTCGTGAAGCTGGTCGAGAAGGGTTATTACGACGGGGTGATTTTTCACCGCGTGATCCCCAAGTTCATGGTGCAGACGGGCGACCCGACGGGGACCGGCCGCGGCGGACCCGGTTGGACGATCATGGACGAGTTCCATCCCAAGCTGCGCCACAATAAGGCCGGCATCCTGTCCATGGCCAACGCCGGGCCGGACACGGGCGGCTCGCAGTTCTTCATCACGCTGGGCGCGACGCCCCACCTGGACGACCGCCACGCCGTGTTCGGCGCGGTGATCGAGGGCCAGGACATCGTGGTCAAGATCGGCGACGTGCCCCGCGACCGCGGCGACCGCCCCAACACGCCGGTGGCGATGACGAAGGTCTCGCTGGCCCAGAAGCTCGCGAAGTAGCGCGACGCGATGAAGGAAGCCGTGCCGCGATTCCGGGCCCTGCGCGACCGCATGCGGGACTACAATTCCTTGAGCCGGGCCGCCGGCCTGCTTGATTGGGATCAGGAGGTCTGCATGCCGCGCGGCGGCGGCGAGGCGCGCGCTCTTCAGATCGGCGCGGTGCGGCGGGCGGCGCACGAGATCATCGCCGCCGACGAGACGGGGCGCCTTGTCGAGGAATTGGCAGCGGCCGCCGCCGGCGCGGAGCCGGAGTCCGAAGACGCGGCGCTGTGGCGCTGGACCGAGCGCCAGTATCGTCGTCGCCGCCGTCAGCCGGCGTCATTGGTCGAGGAACTGGCGAGCCACTGCGCGCGCTCCCAGGAGGTTTGGGTCGCGGCGCGCGCGAAGCGGGATTTCGCGCTGTTCCGCCCGGAGCTCGAGCGGATGATCGAGCTCAAGCGCCGTCAGGCGGAGGCCGTCGGAAGCATCGCCGATCCCTACGACGCCTGGCTCGAGGAGTACGAGCCGGGCATGACGACGGCGGGCGTCCGGGCGCTGTTCGCCGAGCTCAAGCCCGGCCTCGTCGCCCTGGTCGCGGAGGTCGCGGCGCGCAAGGACGCGGCCCGCCTGCCGGCGCTCGCCGGCTCGTTTCCGCTCGAGCGCCAGCGCGTCTTCGTCGAGGAGGTCGCGCGCGCGATGGGCTTCGATTTCGAACGGGGGCGACTCGACGTGTCGGCGCATCCGTTCTCGGCGTCGATTTCCTCCGACGACGTGCGTTTGACGACCCGCTATCGCGAGGACCAGCCGTTCAGCGCGCTGTTCGGCGTGATGCACGAGGCCGGCCACGGGCTATACGAGCAGGGCGTCGGCGCCGAGCTCAAGCACGGCCCGCTGTGCCGGGGCGCGACGATGGCTGCGCACGAGTCGCAGTCGCGGCTGTGGGAGAACCTGGTCGGGCGCGGGCGCGGCTTCTGGAAAAGGTTCCTGCCGCGCTTCGCCGAGCTTTTCCCTCAGGCCGCCGCCTTCGACGCCGAGGGGATCTACGGCGCGGTCAATCGCGTCGAGCGCTCGTTCATCCGCGTCGAGGCGGACGAGCTCACCTATGGCCTGCACATCATGCTTCGCTTCGACCTGGAGCGCGACCTGCTCGGTGAGCGCGTGCGCGCCGCCGAGCTGCCCGAGGCCTGGGCGGCGAAATCACGTGAGTACTTCGGCATCGTCCCGCCGGACGACGCCCAGGGCGTCCTTCAGGACGTGCATTGGGCGGGCGGCCTGTTCGGCTACTTCCCGACCTACGCGATCGGCAACCTGATCTCCGTCCAGCTGCACGAGGCCGCGCTGAAGGCCCGCCCGGACATCCCGGCGCGCATCGAGGCCGGGGACTTCTCCGGCCTGCTCGGCTGGCTGCGGGAGAACGTCCATCGCCACGGCGCCAAGTTCGGCGCCGAGGAATTGGTCCGCCGCGCGACGGGAAGTCCGATCTCGGCCGAGCCGTATCTGTCTTATCTGCGCGCCAAGTACGGTGAGCTGTACGGCCTCAGTTCCGCCGGGAAGCCGTAAGCCCGGCGCCCAGCGCGTCGCGGGCCTGCAGCGCGGAGAGGATCGAGGCGTAGTTCCACGTGAGGTCCTTCGCCGAGGTCATCACCCCGGAGTTCTTCTCGATCTGCTCCGACAGGGAGCCGTCCGGGTTCGCGTGGGCCCGGACCTCCGACAGGAACGAGTCGCCGTCATGCCGCAAGGCGTCCATGACCTCGGCGAACAACGGATCCGTGCTTTCCAATATCGTCCCGGCGCGCAAATCAGCGGCGCGTTCGGGAAGGATGCCTCGGAAGTATGCCTGGTCCGCTTCTTCGATTCTTAGAGTTCCGGTCCGTCTGAATTCGGCCGCCGCCATATAATCCAACTGGGCGAAGGCCGCCGTGAGCAGAGGCCACGGATTGCCGCCGAAGTAGGAATCCTCCGGGTAGCGCCCGATGGCCACGCCCGGCTCGCCGGGGCGGCGGTTGACCGCGTACTCGGCTTTGAACCGGTCCTTCAACGCCTGGGCCGTCGCCAGCACGCGCGCGTCGGTCACCGAGAAGAACGAGGCGTCGCCGGCCGGGATGATCTCTCCGTCCACGGGCCGGCGGTGAATGGCCGCCAGGATCACGGCCGAGTCCAGGCCGCTGTCCTTGCCGCCCAGGCCCGCGTCCTGGTCCAGGGCGGAGACGATGTAGCCCTTGCCTGGGTCCCAGTGCTTGGCCATGCGCGTCTTCAGGAGTTCGGCCTGGGCGCGATACCACCCCGGCGCGCCGTCGTCGCCCAGTTGATCGGCCAGCCAGGCGCCTTCCAAGAGGGCGGTGCGCTGGGCGGTCTCGGTGTCGAAGTGATGCGCCTTCACCTCCTCCCACACGTCGAAGCTGGTCTGCCCCCAATGATGGGAGACGTACTCCAGATCGCCTTTCGCGCCGTCGGCGAAGCCGCCGTAAAGACTTTTGGCGAGGTCCTTGTTTCCTTCCTTTAAAACCACGGAGGCGAAGTAGATCAAGGTGCTGGCTTCCTCGGCCGGGGCGTCGTCCTGCGGGCGGCCCCAGGGGCCGTTGAAGGGGGAGCCGTCCATGTTGAACTTGGGCTCTCCCAAGCCGGTGAGGGTCGACTGCGCCTGGGTCTTCTTCACGAAGTCCGCGTAGTCGGTGAGCATCTTGAGGTAGGCCTGCTTTTCTCCCGGGTCCTTGGACTGGGCGTACAAGGTCACCACTTCCTGCATGGTCAGCGCGGCGTCGCGACGCCAATGGAAGAAATAATCGGGGTCCTTATGCGACGGGGAGGCCGCCACGGCGCCGGAAGCCGCTCCGGCGGGGGAAATATTCGCCCCCATCTTGGTCAGGGCGATCGCCCGTTCGCGCGCCAGCCAGGAGTCTAGGGATTCCGGGGCCGCGACGGCGCCGGCCGCGGTCACGGAGCGCGACGCCGCGGCGGTCGAGACCGCGAGCCCGTCCAGTCCCGTTGAGCGCGCGCGGCTGCCGTCGTAAAGGGCGCCCAGCTCCGCGGAGCCATGCGGGGCGGCGGACGCCGGAGCCGTCAAGGCGGCGGCCAGCAGAAATGCGAGGGATGACCGGATCACGCCCCGTCATTTTAGCAATCGGACCTATTCGCCGCATGGGCCTAAAGGCCCAGCGCGGTTTTAGGGGACGATTTTCGCGGACTTGATGGAGTCCAGGTTCGGGTACTGCTCGGTCAGGTATGCGTTGCCGCGCATCTGGATCTGGCCCTGGTCCGGGCCGCTGCCGTTGGGCGCGCCCTCGCCGTAGCCGCGGAAGAGCTGGTCGATGACGGACTCGCCCTCCACGATCTTGCCGAAGGGCGGGAAGCCGCTGGCGTCCAGGAAGGAGTTGTCCTTGAAGTTGATGAAGAACTGCGTGGTGCGGGTGTTCGGCCCGCCGGTGGCGAACGTGACCATGCCGCGCGCGTTGGTCTGCCCCGCCGAGGGATCGTCGGGGATGTTCGCGTCGCGCCACTTCGCTTGGACCGTCGGATTACCGTTGATGCCGACCTGGGCCATGAAGCCGTCGATCACGCGGAAGAACTCGCAGCCGTCGTAGTAGCCGATCTTGACCAGGTTGTAGAAGCGGTCGGCGCCGTTCGGCGCCCAGGCGCGGTGCACCTCGATGACGAAGTCGCCCTTCGTGGTGGAGAACTTGGCCTTGTACACGTCAGGGGCTTTCTCCGTGGCGGTCTGCGGAGACAGCAAGGCGGGGTTGGCGGCGGCGGCCGGCATGGGGGCCGCGGCGGGCGCGGCGGCCGGAGCGGCGGCGGGCGCCGGAGCGGGGGCTGAGGAGGTATCGGACTTCTTGTCGCAGCCGGCGGCGGCCAGGGCGACGCAGGCGGCGAAAACGAAGAGAAGGGGTTTATTCATGGCGCAAGTCTAACAGATTCGCCCCGCCGCCGCAAAGCGGCACCGGAAACTTTGGGTGAACATGCCTCTTTCAGGCCTTTACAAACCCGGCCCGAGGGGGCAAACTATCGTCGTGAGGGCGTTCTCTCTCGACGACAAGGCGACGGTCTTCGCCTTCCGGGCCGTGATTTTCCTGGCCTTGGCGCTCCTGCTGGTCCACAGCCCCCGGGAGGAGGCGTCTCTCCAGCTGATGCCCTTCCTGCTGGCCGGCTTCTACCTTTTTACCAGTTTCGTGCTGTGGCGCGCGGTGTCCCCGGCCCTGCAGTCCTGGCCGGCGCAGGCGGCGGCCTACCTGTGGGACGTGGCGGTGGTGTCCATCGTCATGTACTCCAGCGAGGGCTTCGACAACGAGCTGTACCTGATGTACTTCCTGATCATGTTCATGTCGGGCTTGATGAGCCAGGTGCGGCACAGCTTTTTGGTCGGCACCGTCTCCAGCCTGGTGTATGCGGGGCTGTGGTCGCAGGGCAAGGTGGCCGAGGGACTCCCGCTGACCAACCTTCTTCTGCGCTTCGCGTTCTTCTACGTGGTGGCCTTCTTCACCGCGGTGATGGCCGACCGCGTGCGCCGCGGCGAGAACCAAGTGAAGAACCTGGAACTGCGCATGGCGCTGGGACGCATCGCCAACGGCGGCTGGGGCGGGGACCTGAACGAGGAGCTCGGCGACGGGATCGACCCCGAGCTGCTCCGCAGCGTGCGCACCATCAACGCGCTCATCGACAACCTGACCCGCGCGCTCAAGCACGCGGTGCACCAGAACGACGAGATGCGCGACTCCGTGAACACGGCCCTGCTGCAGCTGGCGCACGAGAAGGAGCGGCTGACGGCCGCCGCTAAGTCGAAAACCCACGCGCCGTGAGCGATAAGAAGACCTTCTTTCATCCCCTGAGCGGCGTGGCCATCCTGGCCATCGACTGGCTTTTCTTCGGCCTGGAATGGGAGCTGGGGCCGGTGTCCTTGGTCCTGTCCTGCCTGGCGGCTTTCGGGCTGTGCTACGCGGTGGTCCGCCGAATTCAGGAACGCTGGCACGGCGACGACCCCCGGTCCGCCCGCCACAAGGCGCTGTTCGGGGCGGCGGCGGCCGGAGCCCCGTTCGCGGTGGGCGGAACGGTGGTGGGCGGGCTGATCCTGATCCTGTCCGGTCTTAGAGGAAGCGGAATTTCCAGGACAGCGCGAAGCCTCTTTTCCGAGCCTCCGAAATAAACGGGACGGGCGGCACGCCGGCCTCCACGGTCCAAGCGCCGGGCTTGATCAGGCCGTTGGCCGCCATCTGGGCCACGATGGACGCGGGAAAGGCGGTGGTCCTCATCATGGCGGTCATCTTATTCTTGCGGTCGTAGCGGTCCACCATATCGTGGACCACCTCGGCCCGCTTGCCGTTCTTGAGGCCGCGCACCACGGTGTGGATGACGACCATGTCCTCGTCGCCGGGGCGGTGGAAGTGACGGCGGAACAGCTTGACGGCCAGTTCGCGCGGCGACACCTTCACGCCCTTGCGGACTTCCAAGGGCGTTTCATCGAAAAAGCCCATGGCGCGCATGGAGTCCATGGTGGGAATGTGGCCCGGGTAGCGCAGGAACTTGTTGAACATAGTCTTGACCTTGCCGCGGTAGGACTCGGCCAAGGTGGACAGGCCGCCGGCGGCGTGGCCGGCCTCCACGACGCCGAACGGCTTGAGCGCGAAGGTCTCCAGCTCCGAGAGGGCGGGGCGCTTGACCAGCTTGCCGTTCACCAGCGCGACGGCGGTGCCGGCGTATTCGTTGATCAGGCCGTGCTCGGAGAAGGTGAGCATGTAGTTCAAGGGAGGCACGGGCTTCTGGGGCAGGCCGCCGTCGTAGATCATCACGGAGTCCGTGCGGTCCAGCAGGGACATGGCGTGCACGGCCAAGGTGGAGATCATGCCGGGGCCCAGGCCGTTGTCGGGCAGGACGCACACGCCGGCTTTCTTGGCCAGGGGCGAGAGGGCCAGCTCCTTGCGGACGATGTCGGTGCTGCCGCCCAGGTCCACGTAATGGCAGCCGGCGGCGATGGCGGCCTTGGCCAGCGCCAGATTCAGGAAGTAGGGCACGCAGGAGACCACGGCGTCGTAGCCCTTGGCGGCGCGCTGGACCGCGGCGGAGTCGGCGGCGTCCACGCGGCGGAACTTGGCGCGGCCCTTCGACGCCTTGGCCAGGAATTTCTTGGCGCTGGCCAGGTTCTCGGCGGAGGCGTCGCACAGAAGCACCTCGGATACGTCCTTGTTGCGAAGCATGTCGAAAGCGCAGGCGCGTCCCTGGAAGCCGGAGCCGACGATCAAATATTTTTTCATGGGGGCATCTTACCAAAAGGCTCCGCGGGCCTGAGCAGAACGAAGCCCTCCTTGCGGAAAACGACGCGGTCGGGATGGGCGTCGGCCAGGGCCTCGACGGCCACGGCGCTTTGCAGGGCCGCGGGGCCGAAGGCGAATGGGGATGCGTCCAGGGCCAGCCACCAGCCCGCGGGCTCCTGCCCCGGGATCCACATGCGGACGTCCGGGCGCGCGGCCAAGCGCGGGGCCAAATTGAACGAAGCGCTGACAGGGGCGTCGGCGGGCACGAGGGCCAGCAGCTCGCGCGCGGCCGCGGCCTTCGCTTCGGGCAAAGGCCGGGAGTAGGGCTTCAGCCACACGACGGAGGCGAACGCCATGACGGCGAAGGCCCACCAGGGGCGGCGCTTGAGCTTGGTCCAGCCGTGAATGGCGGCCAAAAAGGCGAAGGCGATCAAGGGTGCGCCGTACTGCAGGTCGAGCAGGCCCTGGTGGGGATTGGCGCCCAGAAAGGTGTAGCCGAGCGGAACCAGCAGGGGCCAGGCGGCGGCGCCGCCCAGCAAGGGCAGACCGCCGAGAGGGAGGAGGAGCCGCGCCAGGCCGAAAATCCTGGTCGGGGTGAGCAGGCTGGCGCCGATGAGGGCCGGGTCATAAAAAGACCAGTGGGCGGGAATAAAGATCCCGCCGATGGATCTCAGCAGAATCAAGGAGAGGACGAAAGATCCGATGAAAAAAATCGCGGCGCGTTTTTCCCGGCGGTGCCAGGCGGCGGCGGCGGCGCACAGCCAGAGGTCTTCTTGGAGGGTCCCCGCAAGGAACAAGGCGCCCAGGCCGGGTCTTCCGGCGAGGACCAGGCCCCACAGGAGCAAGGGCACGGCGAACGTCACGGCGTGCACGTCATAGCGCGAAGCTTCGTGCACCAACGGAGACAGTGCGTACAGGAGCGCGAAGCCGGCGGCGGCGGCGCGGTCATGAGTCTTCTCCCACGCCAGGCGATGGACGGCGGGAATACCCATGGCGAGGGCGGCGCTTTGCGCTAACGACAAGACGATCGCATCGGGCCACAGGCGCAGGAGGGGCGCCAGCAGGGCCATGCCGGGGGAAAAGTGATCTCCCAGGTAGTTCACGCCCTTGATGGAATCGCGGAACAGGTCGCCGTGGGCGGTGTTCCACAGGACGTTCGCGTAGATGCCCAGGTCGAAGGCTTGGTTCTGGAGGCGGACGGCCTGGAGCCATTTAAGGTCTCCGACGACGACGGCGAACAGGAGAGCGCCCGACCAGGCGTAGGCGGCGTCGGGATTGCTCTTCCTCACCGTCTCCCGCCGAAGGGGACGTGGTAGGAGATCGACGCCGTGATCGCCTGACCATCCTTCGGAGCGGGGAAGCGGAGCTTCTTGAACGGAGTCGAGAGACAGTTCGTGAAGACCGCCGCGTTCTGCGTCGCGATGAATTGAGCGCGGAACGAACTGGAGGAGACCTGCCCGTCCGGCGCGACGGTGAAATCCGCGTAAACCTCGCCCCACGGGGACGCGCCGGCGTGCAGGTCCACGCATTTCTTCAGGGTCGGTATGAATCCCTTCAGAGGGGGATTCAGGTCTTCATGCGGATAATCGGGACGAACGTTGCTGATGCGGACGTCAATGGGGGAGGGCCTCGGGGTCGTCTCGCCTAGGGCGTTCTTCCCGGCCTCCCGGCTCCGTGCGGCGCTGTCGTCGGGGCGGGGGCCGAGCGCTTTTTGTTTGGTCCCGATTTCCAGATTCACGCAGGCATGATCCTTGCAGCGCGCGGGGGGCTGGGGTCCGGGCGGGGCGCTGCTCAGGCAGACGCGGGGATAGGCGTCGGTCATGACGGTGGCCGACGCCTTGTTGACGGGCTGCCAGTAGGTGCAGCCGAGTTCCACCGAGGTGCAGTCCTCGTCCTTGGCGCACGCCAGCCATTCGGGGCGGCCGGCGGGCCGTGGGGATGCCGGGACGGCGGCCAAGACGAAGGATGGGGCGAGGACGGCAAGAAACAAATGAATCAAAAAAGTCTTCATGTCCGGTCTCCGGCGGCGAACGACTTGAGCTTCTCCTTCGTCAGGCGATAATAAACCTTTTCTTTGACGCGGGGGATGCCGAGGCGGTCGTAGAATTCGAGGGCCTGGGGATTGTCCGTCTCGGCGGTCCAGTCGAACCTGCCGCAGTTCATGTCCAAGGCGTGCCGGGCCAAAAATCGCAAGATGGCCTTGCCCACGCCTTTGCCGCGCGCCTCGCTCACGGTGAAGAGGTCCTTCATGAACAGTTGTCCGGTCATGCCGGGAGCAGGATAGAGGACGGCGAAGGTGGCGATGCCCAACGGGAGGTCGCCTTCCCTGGCAAGGACGACCTGCACGCCGCACTGGGGCTGAAAGAGGGCCCGCCTCACGTATTCCGATATCTCCGCCCGCGAGGGGGCGGCGCCGGCGAAATAGTGGATGTCGATTCGATGGAAGAGGTCGATGACGTGCTCTATTTGTTCTTTCGACGCCAGCGAGACGGCGATTTCGGGTTTATTCATGGGACCGAGACTTGGCGAGTTTCAAGATGTACTCCTGAACGTTCGTGCCGGCTTCGTTCCGGTA
Organism: Elusimicrobiota bacterium; assembly: GCA_028871595.1. The sequence continues at coordinate 2,743 of JAGWMT010000002.1, read as the reverse complement.
CGAGTCTTCCTTGTGGAGCTTGAAGCCGCATTTCTCGGCGACGCGCCGGGAGGCGGGGTTGGTCTTGGCGACGCGGGCGAACAGGGGGCGGATGCGGTGCTCTTGGAGCAGAAGGCGCAGACCCCCGGTGGCGATGCCTTTGCCCCAGTGTTCGCGCGCGATCCAATAGCCGATCTCCCTCTTCTTCGGTTTGCCCGTGCCTGTGCGGTAGAAGCTGACCAGGTATCCGGCCAGTTTGCCGTTATGAAGAACGGCTTTCTTGAGGTTCAGCCGGTTCTTGAGGACCTTCGCCCAATGCTTGAAGAAGTCGGCCTTTTTGCGGGGTACGAAGGCGCCGGCCCGGTTGGCCTCTGGGTCGGCGTGCATGGCGTAGAATGCGGGGACGTCTCCGCGCTTGGCGTCGCGCAGTTGGATCGTCGCGGGCGGATTCCGGCGGTGGCGGGGTTGATTTTTCATCGCAATGGATCGCCTATTGATGGCGTTCAGACGTTGGGGCGGTCAGACTCTTGCCGACTGCGTCCGGACACAGTTGAGCACGCAGCGGCCGGCAGAATCCGATGGTTCGAGTGCGTCACTACTCGCTGCACAAAGTCCCTTGATGGAAGACCATTTGCCAGCGTCCCTCCATCCGTTTCCAAAGAGAACTGCGAATTGATTTTGCCGCCGGTCGATCGTGTGTCGCGCCGCGAAAATAGACAAATGTCGCAAGTACGACGTCGGGAGCCAGAATGACCGTCTTGAAGTCCTCCAGTGTGGAGTCGGCCGCCGGTGAGTTCTGGAGCAATTCGATGGTTTGAATCTTGTTGTATGTTTTTCCGGAACTTGCGAACTCTCTGAAATCGTCGGCCAATAGCGCCCCCACCTGAGCCGCGGACTTGCGGATTCCAGGTTCGAGCAATCGCTGTTCGAGTTTCTTGAGAAGCTCTTCAAATAAATTTTCTTCAGCCATAAAGTGCTTTAACCGATAATTATGCTGGTCAGCAACATACGCCTGCCGATAACTGCCATCCGTCGAATTGTATAGCGAATACAAAGGTTTCGCCAGATCAACGGCGTCGGAACTAGTTCTTGTCGGCCGGCTTCGCGCGGAGCGACTTCCCCCCGCGGATCAGACCCACGATGAAGGCCGCGCCGGTCACGTTCATGGCCAGCACGCCGATCAGCCAGCCCAGCTGCACGAAGCGCGCCGCCAGGAAGGCAAGGGAGGCCGTGAGCGTGGGGCGACCGCTGACGGACGAGGATTCGTCCATCAACGGCTTCAGTTTGGAGACCAGCCGGTCGAACAAGGGCTTGGAGCCCTCGGCCGACGCGCGCCAGCCGGTCACCGCCGCCGCAAGAAACCCGCCCAGCGAGCTTCCCGGCTTGGCCTTATTGACCGCCGCCGAGACGAAGCCCAGTGGAGCCCGGACCAGACCCGTCGCCGCGCCCAGGACGATGGAGAGCGCGTACTCCGCCGCGGCGATCACGCCGGTGGGAACCCAGATCAGCGAGAGCCAGATTCCATTCCAGAAGGTCTTGCCCAGCCAGAAGTTCGCGTGCCGGCGGAGGTTCGATAGGAACTTCGTGTCGTCGCGCCAGAAGCCCAGCACGTCGGAGTAGGACCGCATGGAGGCGGGGAGCTGCTTGAGCGCCCCGCGCACCCCGGAGAACACCCACTCGGGCAGATGCATCAGGAGGAACGGACTCAGCACCGCCGCCGCTCCCAAGGCCGCCCAGCCCCAAGGTCCCGTCAACCCCAGCCATGCCGCGCCCAGCCCCACCGACGCGCCCAGGGCCCCGAAGAACGCCCCCAACTCCGCCGCGTCGTCGAACGTTCCGCCCTTCGCGTCGCGCTCGGCCACGTAGCGCGTGAAGCCCCAGCCGCCCAGCATCGCCAGCAGACCCATGATCACCGCGTGACCCGAGAAGAACATCAGCAGACCGTTGTACTCCAGCGTCCGGCCGGCCAAGGATTTGAGGAAGCGCGGAGTCCGCGGCCCCATGAACGGAGTCGCCGCCAGCGGCAGCGCCATGGCCAGGTACAGAATTCCCACCGCGTGGAAGATCGTCCCCGTGAACAAAGGCGCTCCGAAGTACAGCGCCGGGACCAACGCCAAGGCCCCCGCGATCAGCTTCGGCGCGAACGGCGACTTCCCCGGCGTCGTCGGAGCGGAGGGAGCGGACGGCCTCGTCGGCTTCGCCCCAGGGCTGTCGTCGTTGTTGACGCGCAGGGAGGACGGATCGTGACGCATCGGATCGTAGGTTCCCATGCGTCCGAAGGCCGCGATCAGGCCCGCCGCGCTCAGCAAAGGCACCGCCGCCGCCGCGTAGACCAACCAGCCCAACAGCAAGCCGTTCAGCGCCGCCGAGCCCAGGGCCCGGTTCAGGAGCTTCTCGGAGTTGGCCAAAGGAAGAATTTTTGCCTCGGCCTTGTTGAACAGGGCCGCTTTTCCGTTTTGCACCCGGTCGAACACGAAGCGCGACGCCTCGGCGAAGTACGACGTGACCTTGGACGGCCCGGTGAGTTTGTAGGACGCGCCCCACGCGAACATCACCGGCGCCTGCACCGCGCCCGCGTACAGCGCGGCCGCGACCGTCGCCACCCACTTCAGGGCTTCCACCGCCATGATCGGCGTCCAAATCAACGAGAGCCACACCCCGTTCCACTTCGAGGCGTTCCACTGCCGCTCGCTGAATTTCTGCAGGCGGTCCAGCAAAATCGTATCGTGCGAAAGCGCGAACGCCACCCGGGACAACCCCTTGA
>JAGWMT010000127.1 GCA_028871595.1 Elusimicrobiota bacterium | reverse complement strand
GTCATCGCCGCCTTGCCGGGCGTGAAGGCGGCTTTGCCTGTCGCGTTCGAGCGCGACCTGTCTTTGGACACGCATCCGTTCCTGGCCTCGCACGTCATCAACGGCCGGGCGGTGGTGCCTTTGGCAGCGTCCGCGGAGTGGCTGGCCCACGGCGCGCTGCACGCGCATCCCGGCTTGGTCTTCGCCGGTTTCGACGACTTGCGCGTGACCAAGGCCATTCCGGTCGCCGCCGGAAAGACGACGGTCCTTTCGGTGCGCGCCGGCGCGGCGGAGAAGCGCTCCGGCCTATTCGTCGTTCCCGCCGAGATCCGCGGCGAGGGCGGCGCGCTGTGCGTCTCCGCCCGGGTCCTGCTCGCCGTCAAGCGCCCGTCGGCGCCGGCTTCCGCGCTGGACGTGTCCGGACCGCCCTACGGGCGCACGCTCGACGCCGCCTACCGCGAGGTCTTGTTCCACGGTCCGGACATGCGGTTCCTGCTGTCGGCCCCGGTCTGCGGTCCCGACGGGGTGGTGGTTGAGACCAAGACGGCGCCGGCGCCGTCTTCCTGGATGCGCGCCCCGGCGCGCGACCGGTGGCTGGCCGATCCGGCGGCGCTCGACGCCGCGTTTCAGGCGATGATCCTCTGGACCGACGCTCACATGGGCGCGCCGTGCCTGCCGAGCTTCGTCTCGCGCTACCGGCAATACGCCGAGTTCCCGGAGCGGGGAGCCCGGATCACGGCGCGGACGGCGCGGCGGGGCGACGGCTTGGCGTCCGCCGACATCGAGTTCCTGGACGAACGCGGCGGGCTGATCGCCCGCATGGACGGCTGCGAGTGCGCCGCGTCCGCCGCGCTGACCGCCGCCTTCCGGCGCAACACCGCCGAGGCCGCCGCATAATGGAGAAGAACATGAAGCGAACCCTGCTCATCCTGATCGCCCTGTCCGCTCTGGCCGCCGCCTGTCATGAGCGTCGCTCCGATCCGCCGCCGGACTTCGACGGCGCCCGCGCGCGTTCCGCCGCCGCGCATCAGGACCTCGACGGACAGGGGCGCTGACGGTGCGGCGCGCGCTCCCTCTCCTGTTCGCCGCCTCGGTTCTGGCCGCGGGCTGCGGCGGCCGTTCGACGGTCAAGGCGGAGAAGTCCCAGTCCCTCGATCCGGCGGCCGTCAAGGCGGTGGCCGCGGCGGCGAACGCCGCCGCGGACGGGAGCTCCAAGCCCCAGCCCGCCGGCCCCCAGCGCGGCGAGGCCGAGTCGCGCAGCGGCAAGATCCTGGGCAAGGACTCCGAGGGCTGCACGTGGGTGGAGGGCGAGGCGCTGGTCGTCGTCGGCGAGCAGGACTCCCGCCACCAGGCCCGCGCCGCCGCCATCGAGCAGGCCCGCGCCGCCGCCGTGCAGGATTTCCTGGGCGTGGACGTGAAGTCGAAATTGATGGACTTCGAGCAGGAGGGACTGCGCCACGAGGAGCATTTGACCGAGAGCCTCCTGGAGACGACCCGCAACGGCCGCATCATCAAGGAGAAAATCATCGAGGAGGGCTTCCGCGACATGCCGGACTGCCCGGCCTGCCGCTACCACGTGGTGCTGAAGTCCTGCGTGCTGCCGCGCGATCCGAACGCGGACAAGGACTTCCACGTGGAGCTCAACCTGTCCCGGACCCGGTTCGTCCAGGGGGACGAAGCCCGGATGACGCTGACCGCCACGCGCGACTGCTCGGTGTACCTCTACGACGTGTACGACTTGGCCGACAAGGACAAAACGGCGCTGATCGTCCCGAACGAGGCCGTCCCCACGAAGACATTGAAGGCGGGAGAAACCTGGGAGTACCCCGACGACGAGGCCAAGCGCCGCGGCGTGCACCTGATCGCGGAGCTTCCGAAGCCCACCGACGAGGTGTCGGCCGAGGTGATCCGCGTGGTCGCGACCGTGACGCCGCTGCCGGCCGCCGTTTACGACCCGGCCGACGGCGGCTACCTGGGCGTCCTGCGCCGCTTGAACCGCTCCCGGACGGAATGGGCGGAAGACGCGCAGGCCTTCGTCATCTATAAGAAGTGAGCGCCAAGCCCGAAGCGATCGCGATCGTCGGCGCCGGGGGGATCTTCCCCGATGCGCCCACGCCCGAGCGTTTTTGGGCCAATCTCGCCGCGCGCCGCTGCGCGGCGAAGGACGTGCCGAAAGGACGATGGCCCGTGGAGGCGTCTTCCGTCTTCGACCCGGTCCGCGGCGCCGAAGACAAGCTGTACTCCCTGAAGGCGTGCTTCGTCGAGGACTTTTCGTTCGATCCGTCCGGCTTGGCTCTCGACCGCGGCTGGGCGTTGTCTCTGGACCCCGCGTTCCACTTCGCCCTGCACGCGGCGCGCGCCGCGGTCGAGGAGGCGAAGCTGCCGTCCGAGCGCGAGCGCGTCGGCGTGGTCATCGGCCAGCTGGCCCTGCCCACCGACGCCGCGTCGGCCTACGCGCGCGAGCTCCTGCGGCCGGGCTTCGAGCGCGAGGCGCTGTCCCTGCCGCCGTCGCGCGGCGGCGCGTCCGTGAATCCGGCGAACCGCTTCGTCGCGGGACTCCCCGGCGGCGTGCTGGCCAAGGCCTTCGGCCTGGGCGGCGGATCCTGGACCTTGGACGCGGCGTGCGCGTCCTCCCTGTACGCCTTCAAGTTCGCCATGGAGGAGCTCCGCGCCGGGCGCGCCGACGCCATGCTGGCCGGCGGCGTGTCCCGCCCGGAGAGCCTCTACACCCAGATGGGCTTCTCCCAGCTCCGCGCGCTGTCTGCGTCGGGCGTCCCGTCTCCGTTCGACGCGGCCGCGGACGGGCTTGTCGTGGGGGAAGGCGCGGGCATCTTCGTGCTCAAGCGTTTGGGCGACGCCTTGCGCGACGGCGACCGCATCCGCGGCGTCCTCACGGGCGGCGGCCTGTCCAACGACGTGGGCGGCAGCCTGCTGGCGCCGAACACGGTCGGCCAGCTGCGCGCCATGCGCGCGGCGTACAAGGAGTCGGGCCTGAGCCCGTCCCAGATCGATTTCGTGGAGTGCCACGCCACCGGGACCCCGACCGGAGACCCCGTGGAGGTCGCCAGCCTGAAGGCTCTGTGGGGCGAGCGCGGCTGGACCCCGGGACAATGCGCGATCGGCTCGGTGAAGTCGAACGTCGGCCATCTGCTCACCGCGGCGGGCTCCGCCGGGCTGATGAAGGTCCTCCTGGCCTTCGAGCACGAGACCATCCCGCCCAACGCCAACTTCCGCTCGCCCAATCCCGGCGCGGCGCTGGACGGCAGTCCTTTCCGCGTTCCGTCCGAGACCGCCCCGTGGACGCGCCGTGACGCGAAGACGCCGCGCCGCGCGGCGCTGTCGGCCTTCGGCTTCGGCGGGATCAACGCGCATCTCCTGGTCGAATCGGCTCCGGAACCTCGACCGGCCTCGCGCCGGGCATCTTCCAAACGCCCCGAACCCGCGCACGTTCCGGTGGCCGTCGTCGGGATGGACGCGCGCTTCGGCGCGTTGACGGGCCTGCGCCGCTTCCAGGAGGCCGCGCTGGCCGGCGCCCCGTCCGAGGCCGCGCCCGCCGAGGACCGCTGGTGGGGCGCCGACGCCCCTCCGGCCTTCGCCGGCCGCTTCCTGGCCGAACTGGGGTCCGACGCGGCGGCTTTCCGCATCCCGCCCAAGGAGCTGGCCGAGATGCTGCCGCAGCAGCTGCTGGCTCTGCAGAGCGCCGCCGCCGCGATCGCCGACGCGAAGCTTCCCGAGGAGGGTCGCGACCGCACCGGCGTGTTCCTGGGCGCGGCGTTCGACATGGGCGTCACGCACTACGATTTCCGCTGGACTTTGGCCGCGAAGGCCGACGCGTGGGCCGCGGCCAAGGGCTGGGCCTTGGACGCGGGCGAGCGGTCGGCCTGGCTGAAGGACCTGCGCGACGCCGCGGGTCCGGCGCTCACCGCCAACCGCGTGATGGGGGGGCTGGCCAGCGTGGCGGCCAGCCGCGTGGCGCGCGAGTTCCGCCTGGGCGGGCCCAGCTTCATGATCTCGGCGGAGGAAAACTCGGGCCTGAAGGCTGTCGAGGCCGCGGTACGCGCGCTGCAGCGCGGCGAGGTGGACGCGGCGGTCGCCGGAGCGGCCGACGCGGCGGGCGACGCGCGCGCGCTGGCCGCCTCGCACGCGCTGAAGCCTTATTCCCCGACGCGCCGCTCCCGGCCTTTCGACGCCGCGGCGGACGGGGCCGTTCCCGGCGAGGGGGCCGCGACCGTGGTGCTCAAGCGCCTGGACGACGCGGTGCGCGACGGCGACCGCGTGTACGCGGTGATCAAGGGCGTGGGCTCGGCGTCGGGCGGCGGCTGCGACTTGGCGGTTCCGTCGGCCGCCGCGGTCGCGGAAGCGCTCCGGCGCGCCTACGACGACGCGCGGGTGGATTCCAGCCGCGTGGGCCTGCTGGAATGCCACGCGTCCGGCGACGCGCGGGAGGATTTGGCCGAGGCGACGGCGCTGACCGACGTCTTCGGCGTCGCCGAGGCCGCATTGCCGCTGGCGTTGTCGTCCGTCAAGACCGTCGTCGGCCACGCGGGCGCGGCCTCCGGCTTGGCCGGTTTGGTGAAAGCCGTCCTCGCTTTATATCAGGAGATTTTGCCGGCCGGCCCGGAGATCATCAATCCCATCGCTCCGCTCGCGAAGGCGAAGTCCCGCTTCCACAGCCCGCGCCGCGCCCTGTACTGGCTGCGCAACCGCGCCGGCGGGCCGCGCCGCGCGGGCGTGACGTCCCTGGGAGTGGACGGCGGCGCCGTCCACGTGGTGCTCCAGCAGTTCGAGCGCGACCCGGGCGAGCCGCGCGTGGACGACGAGCGCCGCCAGCCGCTGGGCGCGCGCGCCGAGGGGCTGTTCGCGGTGGAAGCCGACGACGCGGCCGGACTCTTGACCGGCTTGAGCGAACTGCGCGCCTGGGCGTCGGGCCAGGACGCGTCGGACGCGGTCGAGGCCCTGGCCCGGCGCTGGTGGGTCAAGCGCGGCTCGGCCCCGGAACGCAAGCTGGCGTGCGCCTTGGTGGCGCGCGACTGGAAGGAGCTCCTGGCCCTGTCGCGCCAGGCGGAGGATTCTCTCCGCGAGAATCCCGAACGTCCGGTTCCGTCGGACCGGGTGCACCTGACCTGGCGGCCGCCGCTGCCCGGCGACCTGGCCTTCGTTTTCCCCGGCTCCGGCAACCAATACCTGGGCATGACCGGCGTCCTGGGCGTCCAATGGCCGGAAATTCTGCGCCGGCACGACGCGGAGAACGGCTATCTGCGCGATCAGATGGTCCCCGATCGGATCGCGCCGTGGCGCTTGACCTGGGAGCCGGGCTGGGAGGCGGCCGCGGAGCGGGCCCTCAACGAGGACTACCACGCGCTGATCTTCGGCTCGGTCGCGCACGGGACGGTGACCAGCGACCTGCTGCGCTCCCTGGGCGTGGAGCCGGGCGCGGTGATCGGCTACAGCCTGGGCGAGACCGCGGCGCTGTTCGCGACGCGCGCGTGGAGCGCGCGCGACGAGATGCTCCGGCGCATGAAGTCGTCCAGCCTGTTCACCAGCGAATTGGCCGGTCCCTGCGACGCCGCGCGGCAGTTCTGGAGCCTGCCCAAGAACGAGAAGGTGGACTGGGTCCTGGGGGTGGTGGACCGGCCGGCCGATGCGGTCCATAAGGCGCTGAAAGGGGCCGAACGCGCCGCGTTGCTGATCGTGAACGCGCCGGTGGAATGCGTGGTGGGCGGCTATCGCTCCGCGGTGGAAAAGCTGGTCGAAGGCCTGGGATGCGTCTTTCTGCCGTTGCAGGGCGTCAGCACGGTGCACTTCCCTGCGGCCAAGTTGGTGGAAAAACAGTACAGGGATTTGCATCTCTTCCCGACGCGCGCGCCCAAGGGCATCCGCTATTACTCCGGCGCCTTCGGCGAGTCCTACGAGCCCACGCGCGAATCCGCGGCGGATTCGATCACCACGCAGGCGATCCGCTGGGTGGATTTCGCGTCGCTGGTCAAGAAGGCGCACGAGGACGGCGTCCGCCTGTTCGTCGAACTGGGCCCGCAGGGCTCCTGCACGCGCATGATCGGCAAGATTTTGGGCCCGCAGCCGTACGCCGCCCGTTCCGTGGACGCGCGCGGCCAGGACGACGCGGCGGGCGTCCTCAAGCTTCTCGGCTTCCTGCTCGCCGAACGCGTCCCGGTGGACTTGAAGGCCTTGTACGGAGGCGTGACCCACTGCGTCGGTCACCAGGCCCCGCCGCCGCCTCCCGCGCAGTTCGTGCGCCTGCCTCTGGGCGGCCGTCCGGCGCGCGTCTCGTGGTCGCCCGCGCCGAAGACTCCGCCGCCGCCGCCTCCGCCGTCCGATCAACGGCCGCCCGCGACGCCGAAACTCGCGCCGGCGCGAGTCGCGATGTTCGATCGGACATCGTTGCCGCCCGCGACGATGGGGAGTTCCGCCGCGGACCTGACGGCGAAGGCCCATGAAGCCTTCCTGCGACTCTCGGAGAATTTCAACGCCTTCCAAGTCCGGAACCTTTCGGAACAGATTCGTCTGGCGACCGGACACGGCGCGACGTCGCCGCCGCGATATTTCATGGACCGCGAGGCGTGCCTGGAATTCGCGGTCGGCAAAATCGGGACGGTGCTGGGCCGGGAATTCGATCACGTGGACGCCTATCCGACGCGGGTACGCCTGCCGGACGAACCGCTGATGCTGGTGGACCGGATCGTGAGCGTGACGGGCACGCCGAACTCGATGAAGTCCGGGACGTGCGTGACCGAGCACGACGTGAAGCCCGGAGCGTGGTACCTGGACGCGGAGCGCATCCCGACGTGCGTGGCCGTGGAAGCCGGCCAGGCGGATCTCTTCTTGTCGGCTTATCTGGGAATCGACACCCAGACGAAGGGCCTGGCCGTTTACCGGTTGTTGGACGCCGTGGTCACCTTCCAGGACCACCTGCCCGCGCCCGGCGACGTCATCCGCTACGACATCGCCATCGACGGCTTCGGCCGGCACGACGACATCTGGCTGTTCTTCTTCCGGTTCGACGCGGCCGTCAACGGCCGGCCGCTGATGACGATGAGAAAGGGCTGCGCGGGATTCTTCACCAACGCGGAATTGGCGAAGGGCCGGGGCATCGTGCTCACGGACGCCGAAAAGGCGTTCGTTCCGGGAAAGAAACCGTCCGACTGGAAGCCGTTGGCGCCGTTCACGGAAAAGGTTTCGTTGAACGACGCGCAATTCGCCGCGTTGAGGTCGGGCGATCTGGGAACGGCCTTCGGATCGCTGTTTGATTCGTTGCCGTTCACCCCTGAAACCTTGCCGCCCGGAAAAATGAAGCTCGTTGATCGCATCCTTGAATTGGACCCCGCCGGCGGGCGCTATGGACTTGGCCGCGCCGTCGGAGAGATGGACATTCATCCGGACGATTGGCATTTGATCTGTCATTTTAAAGACGACAACGTGATGCCGGGCACCTTGATGTATGAATGCTGCCTTCACACGTTGCGCGTTCACCTGATGCGCATGGGCTGGGTGGGGGAGAAGGGGAGGACGCATCACGAGCCGGTCCCCGGCGTGGCCAGTCAACTCAAGTGCCGCGGGCAGGTCCTGGCGGGCACGAAGAAGGCGCGCTACGAACTGCACATCAAAGAATTGGGCTATCAACCCGACGGAACTCCGTTCTGCGTCGCGGACGCCTTCATGTTCTCGGACGACAAGAACATCGTCCAGATCACCGACATGACCGTGCGGCTGTCGGGCCTCACGCGCCGTCAAGTGGAAGGGCTCTGGTCGAGGTCCCCGTCTTCCGTTCCGACCGGGAACCCGGGCTACCTTCGCACGCCCGCCGTTTACGGTCCCGACAAGATCATGGCCTACTCGAACGGCAAGCCCTCGGTAGCGTTTGGCGACAAATATCTTCCGTTCGATCATGACCGGATCATCGCCCGCCTGCCCGGCCCGCCGTACCAGTTCCTGGACCGCATCGTGAAAACCGTCGGCGCGCCGTGGGTGCTGACCGCGGGCGCCTCCGCGACGGCCGAATACGACGTGCCGTCCGACGCCTGGTATTTCAAGGAAAACGGCCAGCCGACGATGCCTTTCGCCGTGCTTCTGGAAGTCGCGCTTCAGCCCTGCGGCTGGCTGGCCGCCTACTGCGGCTCGGCGCTGACCAGCCCCATCGACCTCTCCTTCCGCAACCTGGGCGGCGACGCCGTGCAGTATGTCGACGTGACCCCCGGCATCGGCACGCTCGTCACCAAGGTGACGCTCACCAAGGTCTCGTCCTCCGGCGGCATGATCATCCAGGGCTACGACATGAAGATGACCGACGGCAACGGTCGCCTGGTCTATAAGGGAACCACCGAGTTCGGATTCTTCACCACAGCCTCCTTGGCCGATCAAGTGGGCTTGCGCGGCGCCAAGCCTTTCGTTCCGACGGGTCCCGGCCGAGCCTTGCCGCTCGAAGGCGGCATCCCCGCCCTTCCCGGCCCCAAGCTCCTGCTGTTGGATTCCGTGACGCAGTACGACTCCGAAGGCCCCCGGAAGCTGGGCGCGTTGATCGGCCGCCGCGCCGTGGATCCCGACGAGTGGTTCTTCAAGGCGCATTTCTATCAAGACCCCGTCTGCCCCGGCTCCTTGGGCCTGGAGTCCTTCATCGAATTGATGAAGTGCCACGCCCGCGACCGCTGGCCGGACTTGCCCGCGAGCGCCCGCTTCGAGAGCATGGTCCTCGGCCGCAAGCACACGTGGCTCTACCGCGGCCAGTACACGCCCGTGAACAAGGAAGTCGAGGTCCAGTGCTGGATCACCGCCGTGGACGAGACGACGAAGACTTTGACGGCGAGCGGGCTGTTGTCCCGCGACGGGC
>JAGWMT010000126.1 GCA_028871595.1 Elusimicrobiota bacterium | reverse complement strand
TTGTTCTGGCTGGCGGGAAAGTACTTCACCGACAAGAAGAGCTTCGGCTGGCGCGCGTTCGTGGCCAACCAGGAGCCCGTGTGCGCCGGGGCCATCGCCGGCGGCTCGATCATCGGCCTGGTGCTCATCCTTCTGGAGACCGTCGTCCTGAAATAAATGCCGACCAGCCTCGCGGCCCTTCTGATCTTCTTCGCGGCGGGAACCGCCGCCGCGCATGATTATCCGATCAAGCCGGTGGAGGTCGTCCTGCGCGTCGAGCCGGACCGCGTGGTGGCCGACGTGGACAGCGACTCGATCTACTGGATCGAGGAGGTCGTCGGGCTTCATCCCATGCCGCCGCGCGCCTGGCCGGCCGACGCCTTGGCCAAGACCGAGGCGTACGTCAACGCGCGCCTGCGCTTGACGTCCGACGGCAAGCCGCTGACGGGCCGGCTGATCGACGCGTCCTACGTTCAGCGGCCATGGGAGGTCAACGAGCAGGGCCGCTTCCATCTGCGCATGGCCTACCCTCCCGTCGCCGCCGGCGCGGTCCTGGCCGGCCGCATGGATTTCTTCGAGGAGTTCCGCCAGGAGCGCCTCGAACGCAAGGAACCCATCCTGCCGATCCAGGAATTCCGCGGGCATCTGCGGATCCGGGGACGGGTCGCGCACGACTTCCAACTGGTCCCGGGCGCGTACGATTTCTCCTTCCCCGCCGACGACGCCCGGGCCGGAGCCGCGGGGCGCTTCCTGGAAAGCGCGCGCGCGGGCGCCGTCGCGGCGTTGAATTCGGTCGAGGGCTGGGCGGCGCTCGCCGCTTTGGCCCTGTCGCTGGCCCCGGGATTCCCCACGCGCAAGCGCGCCGCCGGCCTTCTGGCCGCCGCGGCCGTCGCCTCAGCGCCTTGGCCCGGCGCCGCCCCCGTCGGGCTGGAGTGGGCCGCCGGCGCCGCGGCCGCCGTCGCCGCCGGGCGCTGGCTGGGGGCGTCCGCCGCGCCGTGGCTGGAGGCCGCGGCTGCCGCGGCCCTGGCGCGCGCCTGGTCCGCGCAGGTCGTGGTGCGCCTGCCGCGCGCCGCGCCCGGAGCGCTGGAACGCGCCGGAGGCGCTTTGGGGCTGCTGGCCGCGGGCTCCGCCGTCCTTGCCCTCGGAATTTGGGCCGCTTCGGCCGACCGACGCGCGCTGACCGCGGTGTCCGAGTCGCGCGCCGCGGAACTCTTCGAACGCCGCCGCCGCCTGGCCGCCACCGTGCTGCTTTTGGCGTGCGGCTACGGGTTCTTCGGCGGCCGCGCGGGATGAAACCATGAACGCGCTTCGCTTCCAACATGTCGGGAAAATCTACCGCCGCTCCCATCTGGGCAAGGTCACGGAGACCATGGGCCTGGACGGACTGGACCTGGAGGTCCGGACCGGAGAGGTGTTCGGCCTGCTGGGGCTCAACGGCTCGGGCAAGACCACCGCGATCAAGCTGCTCATGGGCCTGCACCTCCCCACCACCGGCGACGTCGAGGTCCTGGGCCGGCGCGTCCCCGACGTGGAGGTTCTGGCCCGTATCGGCTACGCGCCGGAAGCGGCGTACCTGAACAAGTCCCTGACCGGACGCGAGAACCTGCGCCTGTTCGCCGCCCTTTCCCGCGTTCCCGCCGCCGAGCGCGAGGCGAAGGTCGCCCGGATGCTGGAGAAGATCGGCCTGGGCCACGCCATGGACCGCCGGCTCTCCGAGTATTCGAAAGGCATGCTCCAGCGCGCCAGCCTGGCCCAGGCGCTGATCCACGAGCCCGAGTTGGTGATCCTGGACGAGCCCGTCACCGGCCTGGACCCGCTGGCCATCAAGGAAGTCCGGTCCTTGATCCTGTGGTTGAAGGGCAAGGGCAAGACCGTGCTGTTCTCGTCGCACGACATCTCCGAGGTCGAGAAGGTGTGCGACCGCATCGGGATCCTGAGCGCCGGGCGCCTGGCCAAGGTCATGACGCAGGACGAATGGCGCGGGCGCCCCGACGCGCTGGAGAACGCCTTTACCGCGGCGGTCGCGCGCACCGACGGCATCGGCGAAATCAGGCTGGGCTGAACATGGAAACGATCAAGGCCGTCTTCACATACACCTTCCGCGAGCACGTGCGCCACAAGGTCTGGCTGAGCGCCGCCCTGTTCGGCCTGGTGCTCATCACCGGCGGGCTGGTGATCTCCGCGCTGGCCCAGGACGAGCGCGGGCGCATGCTGCTGGACCTGGGGCTGGCCGCCAACGAGATCATCGCCTTGGTCTCCGTCGTTTTCCTGACCGTGCACCTGATCCTGGCCGAGATCGAGTCGCGCGCGGTGTTCCTGATCCTGACCCATCCGGTCAAGCGCTGGCACTACCTGCTCGGCCGTTTCCTGGGAACCTTGGCCGCGGTCGGCGTCGGCATGGCGGCCATGGGCCTGTTCCACTGGAGCCTGCTGACGCTCCTGGGCTGGGGCGGCGGCGGCGCGTACGCGCTGGCGTGGGCCTGCTCGTTCGCCAAGACGGCCATGATGGGGGCGCTCGCGCTCCTGCTGTCCCTGGCGCTCACCTCCGAGGCGGCGGCGATGTCGTTCTCGGGCTTCTTCTGGATCCTGGGGCACTTCACGGCCGAGATCCGCTTCGTCGCCGAGAAATCGGGGAGCCCCCTCCTGCGCACCGCGCTGCTGGCGTTCTCCCACGCGGCGCCCGATTTCGCGAGCCTCAACTACCGGGACGCGTGGCACGGCGGGCTCCCCTCCGCCGCGTGGATGGCCGCCGCGGCCGCGTACGCGCTGGCCTATTCCGCGGCCTGCTTCCTGCTCTCCGTGCAGGTCTTCGAGCAGAAGGAGTTCTGATGAGCGCGCGCCTCCCGGCCGCCGCGCTGAGCGTCGCGCTCGCGCTGGGGGTCCAGCCCGCCCTGCGCCGCGGACTCAAGCCGTTTCCCCCGCTGTCCGAACTCCCGGACACGCCGTACGCCTTCCAGGACGTCGCCATGGCCGCCGCGGGACTGCGCGCCGCCGCGGCCGACATGGCCTGGATTCAGCTCCTTCAATACGCGGCCGGCGGTCTCCCCGAACTGCCCGACTCGCGCCCGTACGAGCACGTGAAGACGCTGAGCCTGCGCGTCGCCCGGCTGGATCCGTCCTTTCACCGCGCCTACCTGTACGGCGCCAGCATCCTGGCCTTCTTCCCCGAGGTGGACCGCACCGACGACGCGCTGGACGTGCTGCGCGAGGGGATGAGCCGGGATCCGGGACAGCCGCTGTATTCGGAGTACATCGCCGCGCTGGCGTACAAGAAGCGCGGCGAGTCCGACAAGATGATCGCCATCCTCGAGCCGACCTTGAACGATCCCAAGAGCCCCATCGAGATGAAGGCCATCGTCGCCAACCTCTACAAGTCTCGCGGTCAGTACGAGAAGGCGCTCGAGCTTTGGAACGGCATCCTCGACAGCGAACTGGAGGCGCGCGAGTGGCCGCGCGCCCGCATCCAGGTGGCCGAGATCCGCGCGCTCATGCGGGACCGGCGTCCCGCTCCGCCCCGCCCTCAGTAGAAGGCGGCGTCGTGGCCGGCCAAGCGGCCGTCCCGATAGACGAACTTCGCGGAGAAGAAGCGCTCCCCGTCCAGCCACGGCAGGAAGACGCGGTCCCCTTCCCAAAGCGGCAGGTCCGCGACCTTGGCGTCGTCCACCCATTCCAAGGTGCCTTCCGCGCAATCCCCGATCCGTCCTTCGAAGCGCGTCGCGGTGTAGACGAACACAAGCCAGTCTTCCTCGTCCTTGAAGGCGGGAAAGGTCAGCACGCCGCGCAGGCGGGGATCCAGCAGGTTCAGCCCGGATTCCTCGCGGACCTCGCGGATCACGCACTCGTCGGGGGATTCCCCGGGCTCGAATTTGCCGCCCAGGCCGTTGTACTTGCCGCGGTGCACGTCGCCGGGCTTCTTGTTGCGGTGCAGCATCAAGGTGCGCCCGCCGGCGCGGATGTAGCACAAAGTGGCGACGACGGTCTTCGCGCGGGGAGGAGTCATGGCGGCGGCCATTATACCTGATCGCGCGCGAGGCCCAAATCCTCTAGGTCATAATTCTTACGAGGCCTAGGACTTCCGCTTCAGAGGGAAAACGCCGGAGCTTGATAGGATAAACCCATGATCATCTCCCCCTCTTCGGAACGCAAGACCTTGGCCGCCGTCCTGAGCGCCGCCCTCCTGGTGTCCGCCCCGGGTCCGCTGGCCGTGCAGGCCCTCGCGCAGACGATGAGCCTGGGAGCGGCCCGGGCCGCCTCCGGTGTTCCGGGAGTCGCCGCGGCCAGCTTGAGCGTCCAAACCCTCGCGCCCTCGGCGCTGATTCCGTCCGCCGCCCCCAGCCTGTCCGTCTTGAGCGGTCCGTCGGCCGCCGCGGCTCTCGCCGCGCCCGCGTTGGCCGCGCTCCCGGCGGCGTCCGTCCCGTCCGCCTTGTCCGCCGCTCCCGCGCCGGCGGCCGCCGCCGCGCCCGTCTCGGCCCTCGCATCGGGCCGCGCCCTCGGCGCGCGCCTGGACGCCGCGGCTCGGCCCGGCGCCGACGGGCAAATGGCCGCGGCCGCCCTGGATTCCTTCTACAACGGCGTCGCCGCCGCCGCGCCGTGCATCTTCGCGGACATGGCCCGCAAGCGCGACGCCGCGCGCCTGGCCCCCTCCGACGCTCCGGCCGGAACGCCCTCGAACGGGACTCCTCCCGCTCCGGGCGCCCCCGCGTCCTCCCGCTTCCAGGTCGGCCCGGTCCATTACGCCGCGATGCGCGCCATGGCGGCGGTCTGGTCCCTGTGGGACCGCGCCATCGGCTCCAAGTGGGACACGATGCCGGCCATCCTCGGCGAACTGTACCTGTACATGAACGAGCAGTCCCTGCGCCTCCACATCTGGGACGCGAACGCGCAGCCCTCCACGGATAAGAAGGAATACGCCCCCGCCACCGAGGCGCAGAAGAACGGCCGCAGCGCCGACGGCTCCTACTTCGACGATCAGGACCCGGCCATGGCCAAGGCCGGCGCCCGCTTCAACCAGCTGCGCGAGCCCGCCGGTCCGCCGAATCCGAACTGGGCGACGATGGAGCCCACCCCGCTGACGATCTCCGAGAAGCTTCAGAAGCGAGAGGCCGGCCCCGACGGCGTTCCCGTGATCAAGGAAGCCGGCATCCTCAACGACCTGGCCGCGGGTCATATCCAGTTCAACGTCCACGACTGGGAGAACCACGAGCGCCAGTCCATCGCCCAGGACCCGTTGAAGTTCCCTATTCCCGCCGGCCACCCGCTGGGCGCCGACGGCTCCGCCGAAATGACCTTGGACCGCACCGCGAAGGACGAGACCCTCCCGGCCGGCTATGCGGGGCCCGTCACCCACCGCAACATGGAGACGTCGGCGTGGGACATGTCCATGATCTACGGCTCAAGCCCCGAGCGCCAGATGCAGGTGCGCGCCGGCGTGGACGGGAAGATGAAGATCGGCGCCGACGGCCGCCTGCTCGACGACCCGGAGAAGCCCGGCGTGCCTCTCACCGGCTTCAACGACAACATGTCGCCGCCGCTGATCATGATGCACACGATCTGGACCTTGGAGCACAACTCCGTGGCCGCGGCGGTCAAGTCCGAGCATCCGGATTGGAACGACGAGCAGATTTTCCAGGCCACGCGCCTGCGCCTGACCGCCCTGAACGCGCGCCTGCACACCACCGAGTGGACGCGCGCCCTCCTGCCCAACAAGATCCTGCACGCCGGCATGTGGCACGACTGGTACGGGTTCATCGGCAAGCGGGCGAAGCTGTGGATCATGCGCTTCACGGACCGCCACCCGCGTTTGGGCGCGTTCCTCTTCGCGCCGCTGCGCAACGAGCTGGCGTTCGGCGTCCCCGGCACCAAGACCCAGCACTTCGGGAAGAACTACGGCTTCGTCGAGGAGTTCCCCGACGTGTACCGCCTGCACACCATGGTGCGCGACCTCTACCAGATGCAGCACCTGTCGGCCGAGGCCGACGGCACGGTCGAGGTCCGCCTGCTCAAGAAGATCCCCCTCGAGGACATGCTGGGCTTCAAGTCCCGCGACCTGATGGCCGGGCACTCCCAGGAA
This sequence comes from Elusimicrobiota bacterium, assembly GCA_028871595.1. The sequence goes on along the minus strand of JAGWMT010000126.1, from coordinate 2,826 downwards.
GACTGGGCGCTGACCTTCCTCAACGAGTCCGCAGGCGCGCTGACCATCAACAACACCCCCAACGGGCTGCGCAACCTGACCACGCAGGACGGCCGCAAGATCGACCTGGCCGCGGTGGACGTGATCCGCACCCGCGAGCGCCTGGAGGCCAGCACCTACGTCAAGTTCACGACGCGCCTGGGCGAGAAGCCCCCGAAGACCTTCCTGGAGCTGACCGGCGGCGACCAGGCCGCGGCCGACAAGCTGGCCGCCGTCTACAAGAACGTGAACGACGTGGACTTCCAGATCGGCATCCTGGCCGAGCGCAAGCCCACGGGCTTCGCGCTGGGCAACCGGCAGTTCAAGGTGTTCGTTCTCTCCGCGCCGGCGCGCCTGAAGAACGACCGGCTGCTCTCCGTGCAGTACGGCTCCCAAACCTACGGGACCAGCGGAATCGAGTACGTCGAGCACACGAATTTCGCCCACCTCATCGAGCGTCACTTCCCGTCCCTGCGCCCGGCCGTCGAGGGCGTGGAGAACATGTTCGCGCCGCTTCCCAAGGCGGGCACGCTCAACGAGCGGCTGGCGGTCAACGCGAAGACCTCCTTCGAAACGGCGATGACGTACGGCGCGTGGTCCTTCCTCTCCGGGCTGGGAGTCGCGGCGCTGACCATCGGCTCCGCCGCGGTGGCCCCCCTGGCCGCGCTGATCGTGGTCCCCACGGCGGCGTTCCTGGCCGCCGCGTGGCTGAACGACTCCATCCAAATGACGACGGGCGCCACGCTGCCCGGCGTGCTGAAGACCGAAAAGGACGTCCGCCGCGCCTCGTTGGCGCTGAAGATCGGGGCGTTCGCCCTGCTCGACGCCGGCGGCATGATCGCCTTCCACCTGTTCGCCGCGCATCCGCTCGGCGCGCTGCTGCTCGGGGCCGTGGTGCTCGCCCGGGGAATCGGGACGCTGAAGCGGGCGAAACGGGCCGCCGAGGACATGACGGCCCTCCGGGTCGGACTGGCCGCGAAGCTGACCGCGGACCGGCCGCGCACCGACCCGTCCACCTTGCCCGGAGAGACGGCCCTGCAGAAGCGCTACTGGGTGATGGTCGGCGGCAATCCGACGCCGCTGCTCCATTTCTCCGACACGTTCGCGGCGCTCAAGCGCAGCGGCCTGCCCGCGGCGAAGGCGTTCATGACGGCGTCGATGTGGCACGTGCCGTTCGCGCGCAAGACCTGGGTCAACGTCCCGGCCGCGGAGAAGGCGCGCCTCAATCCCGGCTTCTTCGACATCTACATCCCGGGGCTCATCGACACGCAGGGCTACTCCAACAACCGCGTCTACTCCGACGGCTCCAAGCCGGGGATCAAGCGCGGCGACGTGGACATGGACGAGTTCAACCGCCTGTTCCGCGACTTCGGCATGCACGACTACCTGACCGCGTACGACCTGGCCCGCATCCGGGAGGCCAACCAGTTCCGCGACGCGCAGGCAGGACGCGGCAATTGGCTGTCGCGCCTGATCGGGCGCTACGCGGCCAAGCGCCGCGCCGACCAGCTCCTGGAGCTGTTCGCCGACCGCGTGGTCTGGGAAGACGGCCTCCAGGGCCGTCTGGTGCCGGCCATCAGCCGCGAGCAGCTGCTCCGCTTCTACCAGGGCGGGCTGCAGTACGACGAGATCCGCGACCGCACGGGGAAATAACCGCATGAAAACTTTTCTTTCGCTCGCCGTCCTCCTGGCCGCCGCGTCCCTGGCGGCGGCGCAAGCGCCGTCCGGCCGGGCGGACTGGGACGATCCGTTCCAGCTCAGGGACATCCGCGCGAGCATGACCGAGCTCAAGGACTCGGTCGCGGACAAGACCCCCGACGCCGACGCCACCGCCGCGACGAGCAAGCTGATGGGCAGGAAGCGCGCGGACCTTGAGGCGCTGTACCGCGCCAGCCCCGCGGGCCCCATTCCCGACGGAAAATCCGACGGGCTGGCCACGCTGGACCCGGGCACCGCCGCGGGCCGAGCGTCGCAGGCGCTGTTCGCGTTCTTCTGGCACGGCAAGGTGTTCGACGCCCGGCGCGGCGAGCTGGTCAACCGCCTGGTGATCGGCCGCGCGGTCAAGGCGAAGGTCTTCATCGGACCCAGCTGGCTGGACGGCAAGCCCTCGGTGATCATCGACTACAAGGGCACGTCCTGGATCGCCGGAGCCATCCGCGACGAGATCCGCATGGTCTCGCCCGGAGTGTACCTGGGCTTCGCCTATGTCCGCGCTCCGGACGGCGGCGCGCCCCGCGCCGACATCCTGTTCGCGCTGGATTTCACGTCGGGCCTGGCGCGCAGTCCGAAAGCGCCCTGATTCCCGCCCGAATTGTTATAGTCGCAAGGAAGGCGCTCGCGCGCCCCGGAGAATCCGCCATGCTCAATAACCGCAATTTCGCCGCCGCCGCCCTCTCTTTGGCCGTGCTTCTGACCGGCTGCGCCTCGATGAAGAACAAGAAGGCGCTGACGAAGGACGCCGCCCCCGCCGCCGTGACCACGCCTCCCGCCGGCGAGGTCCAGGAGGCCTCGCTGCGCTCGAAGACGTACGAATCCGATCCGGAGATCAAGCCCGTGTTTTTCGCCCTCGACTCGCACGATTTCAGCGACGCGACCCTGGCCGTCCTGAAAGCCAACGCGGCGAAGCTCAAGGAGAAGCCGGGATCGGCGCTCCTGATCGAAGGCCACGCCGACGACCGCGGCACGATCGCCTACAATCTGGCTCTCGGCCAGGAACGCGCCCGGGCCGTCGAGGAGTACTACGTGTCCCTGGGCATCCCGCTGAGCCGCATGTCCACCATCAGCTACGGCGAGCTCAAGCCCGTCTGC
>JAGWMT010000125.1 GCA_028871595.1 Elusimicrobiota bacterium | reverse complement strand
GCGGTCGCCTCCTGGAGTTGGAACGGCGGCACGAACTCTTTGAAAACGTCGTTCGCCAAATAGACGCCTTCGGCGGTCAAGCGCCAGATCTTTCCATTTTCCCGCGCCAGCCCGCGGGCCTTCAGCACGGCCCAGGGGCCGGCGAACGCGTCACGGAGTTCGCGCGTGGGAACGAAGCCTTCGATCAAACGCAGGCCGAGGAAGGCTTCCTCTCCCAAAGCTTCGCGGCCCGTCGGGGCGTCGATCTCGGCGGTGGGGCGCTTCCCGGCGGCGACGGCGTCCATGTACGGGATCAATTTCTCGTCGTTCGACGACCTCACGCCGCCCAGGAAGGACGCGGCCGACACGCCGAGGCCCAGATAATCGCCGCGAAGCCAATAATTGATGTTGTGCGCGGAACGATGGCCGGGTTTGGCCCAGTTGGAGATCTCGTAGTGCTCGAGTCCGGCCTTGGCCAAGGTCGCGATGGAGAGCTCGTACATCTCGCGCCCCATTTCGTCGTTCTCCTCGACGCCGCGCTTGGCGAACAAGGTCCGGTCCTCCACCTGTAATCCATACAGGGAGATATGTTCCGGGTCCAGTTCCAGCACGAACTCCAAGGTGGCGCGCAGGCTGTCGAGCGTTTGGCCGGGCAGTCCGAACATGAGATCCACGGAGAGCGCGGGGATTCCGGCCGCCCGGGCCAGGCGGAACACGCGGGCGAAGTCTTCCGCGGTGTGGCGGCGTCCCACGGACTTGAGCAAGGCGTCGTCGGCGGTCTGCAGGCCGATGGACAGGCGGGTCACGCCGGCGCGGGCCAGGACCGCCAGCTTCTCGGCGTCCAGGCTCTCGGGATTTCCTTCAAAAGTGCTTTCCGTCAGCTTCGCGGCCGGGTAGGCGCGGCGCAGGCGCTCAAATAAGTCGGCCGTCTGAGAAGCGGTCAGTTCCGAGGGAGTTCCCCCCCCGATGTAGAGGGTCTCCGGAACGCGCGGCGGCAGGAGCGCGGCCTCGGCCTCAAGAGCGGCCAGGTACCGTTCGACTTGCTTCGTCTGTCCCGAAAAAGCGGCGAAGTCGCAGTAGAAGCACTTCACCGAGCAGAACGGGATATGAACGTAGAGACCAGTCAATTCCCCTGGATTTTCTTAAATTTATGCCGGATTAGCAAGGTGGGCGTCGGGCCCGACGATTTCAAGCAGATCGAGGCCGCCCTCGACGGGGCGTTGAAAATGGCGCCCCGCCAAATAGGTCCTGGGGCGGTGGGCCCAAGGACCCCTGGCGGGAAGTCGGCTCCGCCGCTATCCTAAACGGACCATGATCGCATCGCTGTTGGCGGCGCTGCTTCTCGTCTCCCCCGCGCGGGCCGCGTCGGTGCGGGTGGACGCGGAGTCCGTCTCCGTCCCGCGCGTCACGCCGATCGTCAGCCCGCTGTCGGCGCCCGAGCCTCTCCTGACGTCCGCGCCCGGCCTGACCGCGGCTCCGGGCGCCTTCGTCGCCCCCGAGCTGCGCGCCGCGCCCGCGGCCGCGCCCTTGGCCGCGGCCCTGCCCGCTCCCGCGCCGCTGCCCGCCGCCGTCATGCCCTCCGCGCCGGCGTTGTCCGTCCTGCCCGCCGCCGCGGCTCCGGCCGCCGACGCCCCCGCCTTCCAGAGCCGCATCCGGAAGTTCCTGGCGCGCATCGTCGATCCGTTCGGGACCGGAAAGGCCGCCGCGGCCGCCCCCACCGAGGCCGAGCGCCTCGACGCGGAGTTTTCCGCCAAGGACGTTTGGTCCCAAGTGTCCCCCGCCGTCCGCGCCGAGATCGACGGACTGCGCGCGCGGAAAATGTCCAAGGCGGAGACGTCGGCCTACGTCCGCGCTCAGGCCGACGCCGCGACGGCGCGCATCCTGGCCGCGCGCGGGACGGCGAACATCGGGTTCCACTACAATCTGCACGGCGGCGCGCGCGGCGGCTACGTGGGGCGCGGCATCAACGCCACCATGGGCGACATCGCGCTGAACTACACCACCCACGGCGACCGGAACTACAAGGTCTACTTCTTCCAGTCCGAGAAGTACCGCCTGTACGACATCCTCAACGAAAGCAATCCGGCGCAGCTGGTCTTCCCCTCGCGCATGGGCAGCGCGTTGAGCGTGTTCGACCTGAACGCGCCGGCGCTGGTCGCGGCGCGCGCCGACGGGCGCATCAAGAATTTCGGCCGGATCTCCATGGACTTCCACGGCATGCGCGGCGTGCCCTACTCCGCCTTCCTGGCGCCGCCCTTGGACGTGTTCCACGGGACCGCCAAGCGGGTGGGGATGAAGAAGCTCACGCGCGACGAGGAAACCTTGGCGACCGTGCGCTACCTGGAAGCCGCCTTGATCAACGGCGGCGCGTACGTCCCGAAGAATTAGCCTCCGGGAACTCGCTCCGGGGCGAGCGGAATGAACGAAACCGCCATTTCACCGGCTCCGGAGCCGGCCGTTTACGCCGGCCGGCGATGAAGTTCAAAGCCCTGCCACAGGTGGTATAGGGCGATCAACCCGAAGCCGACCGCCGGCGCCACTCCGCCCGAAGCCACGCTCCCGATCAACCCCGCCACGCCCAAACCCGCGTAGCCGGCGTGAGACAGGTATTGGACTCCGAGGCTCTCGCCGCGAAGATCGCGCGGATTTCCCGGAACCCAATGCTGCGCCCACGGCAAAGCTCCGTCCGCCGGAGCGACGCGCGGCACGGGCGCGCTGGCGTAAATATTGAGGTCCAACTTTCCGGCACGGAGCGGCGCGGCGAAAAAGAACGCCAGCGCGCAGACCGCGGCCGTCCTCACTTCCCCGCCTTCAACAAGGCGATGATGGCCGGATAGCCCGCCGCGGCGGCCAAATCGCGCGCCGACTTCCCGTCGCCGTTGCGGGCCGCGGCGTTCGCGCCGCGCGCCAGCAGGACCTTCACCGTCGCCGTCCGGCCTTGGCGGGCGGCCAGCATCAGCGGGGTGTTTCCGGCGCCGTCGGTCGCGTCGACGGAAGCTCGGCCGTCGAGCAGCGCCGCGACGACGTCGGTCCGGCCCTGCAAAGACGCCCACATCAATGCCGTCCAGCCGATGGAGTCGCGCGCCCCGACGGACGCCCCGCGGCGGAGGAGAAGGGAGACGACGCCCACGCGGTTCCATTTCGCGGCCAAGGTGAGCGGCCCCTGGCCGTTGCCGCGCGCGATGACCCGGATGTCGGCGCCGGCGTCCAGGAGCGCGGCCACGCTGGCCTCGTCGCCGTGGGCGGCGGCCCACATCAGCGGAGTCCAGCCGTCCTCGTCGCGCGCGGCCACGTTCGCGCCGCGGGCCAGCAGGACGGACACCTGGCGCGCGTCGCCGCGCTTGGCGGCGCGCATCAGGCGCGTGTCCACGTCCCCGGACGAGCAGCCCAGAAAGACGAGAGCGGCGACGGCCCAAATCCTCATGCCCCTAGCTTATGATAATTCTCTTCGAAGATTCGACCGAATTGCTACGATCTCCGCTGTGGAAACCATTCACAAAGCCGGCTTCGTGGCGCTCGCGGGTCCGCCCAACGTGGGCAAGTCCACCTTGATGAACGCCCTGCTCAAGTTCAAGCTCTCCATCGTCTCGCACAAGCCCCAGACCACGCGCCACAAGCTCCTGGGCATTCTGGAAGGCGACGGCTTCCAGGCCTGCTTCCTGGACACGCCCGGCCTCATCGACCTGCCCGCCGACGGCCTGCAGAAGGCCCTGCGCCAGGAATCGTCCCGCGCCATCCGCGACGACGCGGATCTGGTCGTGTACATGGTGGACTCCGCCGAGGCCGATCCGGCGAAGGTCGAGAGCACGCCGCTGCGCGCGGGCACTCCCGTCCTGCTGGTCCTCAACAAGTGCGACCGCGTGGTGGCCGAGGCGCGCCTGGCGGCCCTCGAAGCCGCGTACGCCGCCGCGCTCAAGCCCGACAAGATCTTCCGCATCTCCGCGTTGAAGGGCGCGGGCGTCGAGGAGCTCAAGACCGAGATCGTCTCGCGCCTGCCGGAGTCCCCGGCCTTCTACGACAAGGGCCACCTCTCCGACCGCTGGGAGCGCTTCTTCGCCGCCGAGATCGTGCGCGAGCAGGTGTTCGGCCTGTACCACGACGAGATCCCCCACGCCACGGCCGTGGTGGTGGAGAATTTCAAGGAGAACCAGGGCCGCCCGGACGACGTCCACGCGACCTTGTACGTGGAGCGCGACGGCCAGAAGGGCATCCTGATCGGCAAGGGCGGGCAGGACCTCAAGCGCCTGACCGAGCGCGCCGAGGCCGGCCTGGAGAACTTCCTGGGCCGCCCCGTCCACCTGGAGATCTGGATCAAGGTGCGCAAGGACTGGCGCAAGGACGCGCGCTCCCTCAAAGAGTTCGGCTACACGCAATAGCGCATGCGTCCGACCCGCGAGGACCGGTGGCTGATCGCCTGGCTGCTGCTGACCCTCGCGATCTCTTTCGTTTTGATCGGGCTCAACGCGGTCACGGCCCGTTTCTCCGGCATCGGTTATTTCCCGCGGGAATTCACTCCATTCGTTTTCATCGCTTTGAATTCGCTGATCACCGGGCTGTGGATCTCCCGCCGTTCCCCGCGGACGTCGGTCCTCCTGACCGACGGGGGCTTCTACGGTCTGGCCGTCATCGCGTCCGCCGCGCTGGTCACGGGCATCCAGTACACGCCGTTCGCTCCCATTGACTCGACGTTGGCGCGCTGGGACGCCGCCTTGGGCTATGACACGGTCGCCGTGCTGGCGCGCGTCGCGGCGCACCCGGGGCCGCGCTTCCTTCTCAACCGGATATATGAATCCACCGACCTGCTTCTGATTTTGGCGCCTCTTCCCGCTCTGATCCGCGGCGACCGGCGCGTCATGCGCGTGTACCTCCACGCCGTGATCTACACCTTCCTGATCGGCTCTTTGTTCTATTACTTCTTCCCCAGCTCGGGACCGGCGAGCGTTTTCTCCAGCCCCGACTTCCTGCCCGTCCAGCGCGCGACCTACATGAAGTTCGTCCAGGTTCATACCCGCGCGCCCGTGACGACGTTTCTGGGCGGCATGATCGCCTTCCCGTCGTTCCACGTGGCGTGGTCGGTCCTGACCTCGTACGCCGCGCGGCCGAACCGCCGCCTGTTCGCCGCCGCGGCGGCCTGGAACGCGCTGGTGATCGTCTCGACCGTCGTCTTGGGCTGGCATTACGCGGTGGACGTTCCGGCGGGTCTGCTTCTGGCCGCCGCCGGGCTTTACGCCGGAGCATGGACTCACCGCCGTCTGGCGGATTAAACGAGAGGTCGAACATATGGGCAAGGCGCGCTTGGAGGCGTTCAGCGACGGGGTCATCGCCATCATCATCACCATCATGGTGCTGGAGCTGAAGTCGCCGCAGGGAAGCACCGCGGAAGCGCTCCGGCCTCTGCTGCCCGGCTTCTTCTCCTACGTGCTCAGCTTCGTCTACGTCGGCATCTACTGGAACAACCACCACCACCTGCTGCACGCCGTCTCGCGCGTGAACGGCGCCATCCTGTGGGCGAACCTGCACCTCCTGTTCTGGCTGTCGCTGCCGCCGTACGTGACCGCGTGGGTGGGCGCCAGCGGTTTCGCGCCCTGGCCCGTGGCCTTTTACGGAGTCGTGCTGATGATGGCGGGGATCGCGTACTACCTCCTGACGCGCGCGCTGATCCGCCATCACGGTCCCGAGTCCGCGCTGGCCCGGGCGGTGGGCGGGGACGGGAAAGGGATCCTCTCCGTCGCGCTCTACGCCGCCGCCATCCCGCTGGCCTTCCTCAGCGCGTGGATCTCGTTCGCCGTCTACATCGCGGTGGCCGCCATCTGGTTCGTCCCCGACCGCCGCATCGAGCACGCGCTCGAAGGCTGACTCAGGCGGGAACGTTTCCCGACGGCACGGCCAAGACGGGGATCTTCGTGTGCCTCAAGACCCGCTCCAGGGTCGAGCCCAGGACGAAATCCGCGGCGAACGCGCGGCGGCGGGCCCAGCGCAGGCCGCGGATCGCCATCAGGGACGAAGGGAAGCGTATCCCTCAGTTGCCGCCGTTGCCGCGGTTGCCTGTCTTGCCGCCCCCGTCGCCGTTGCCCGGGGTGCCGCCGTTGCCCACGCCGTTATCCGTTTTTCCGCCCGAGTTGCCGCCGGCATTGTTCCCCGAGCCGCCTCCCGTGTCGCCGCCCGTCGAGCCTCCTCTCGTATCTCCCCCGGCGCCCGGAGCGCCATTCCGATCGCCGCCGGGTTTGCCTTGACGACGGTCGCGGCGGCGGTCCGCGCGCCGGCGCCTGGCCTCTCCAGGACGATGCTCCCCGTCGCCGGGCCGGCGTTCCGCCGCGGCGGGCGGGGCGCCATTGGGGGGCGCCTTCTCCCCGTTGGCCCGCTTGTCCTCGCGCCGGTCTTGGCGGCGGTCCTGACGGCGATCTTGGCGGCGATCCTGGCGGCGGTCTTGCCGGCGATCTTGACGCCGTTCGGCCCCACCTTCACGGCGCGGTCGCGCGGCGACGGTTCCGGCGGCGAGCAGCAGGACGCAGAAAGCGGCGGCGATCGAGCGCATGGTCATCCTCCCTGGGCGAACGACGAGAGCAGTGTGCCCCCGCCGCGCGCCTAAGTCAAGAGGACTACGGTCACGCCGAGACGGCCGGCCGGGAGAGGCGGTTCATGGCGCGGATGAGGGCGCGCCAGCCGTTCCAGGCCTCGCGGTACTCGCGCTTGTAGGCCGCCAAATTCTCCTCCCACTGGCGTCGCACGTCGGCGGTCCACTCGTCGCGGCGGTGGCGGTACTCGGCCTTGGCGTGGAGGTAGCGCTGGTGCGCCGCCTCCAGCCGACGGGAACCGCGCTCCAGCCGCCAGTGGACCTTGCGCCATAGGCGCTCGGAGGCGTTGCGCTGGGCCAGCTTCCGGGACACGGCCAGTTTCTCCACCTCCAGCCGCGCCTTGACGATCAACGGCTCGGGCGTGCGCTTGAGCTTCTTGGCGTGACCGGTCCAGGCCAGGACGTTGATGAACCACTTCGTGGAGTCGAACTGCCACCAGCGGATGCCGTTGCGGTAGTCGGCCTGGAACTTGTGGTGGAAGTTGTGGTAGCCCTCGCCGAAGGTGAGCGGCGCCAGCCACCAGGAGTCGCGCGCGGTGCCCTTCGCGTCGTAGGGCCGCGTGCCGTACATGTGGGCCAGCGAATTGATGAAGAACGTGGTGTGGTGGACCATCACCACGCGCAGGAAGCCGCCCCACAGGAGGCCGCCGACGGGACGGCCCTCGAACAGGCCGATGTACGTCGGAAGCGCGAAGGTGAAGACGACGACGAGCGGCAGGTACCACCGGTGCTGCCACATGACCAGGGGATCCTTGAGCAGGTCGGGGACGTTCTCGAAACGGCGGTCATGGTCGCGCGTGTCCTTGAAGAAGATCCAGCCCATGTGGGCGTACAGGCCGCCCTTGAGGATGTTGTAGGGGTCCTCGTTCTGGTCCACGTAACGGTGATGATACCGGTGATCGCTGGCCCAATTCAGCAGGGAGTTCTCGACGGCCGCCGCGCCGAAAATCAGGTAAAACAATTGGACGGGCTTCGACACCTCGTAGGACTTATGCGAGTACAGGCGGTGGTAGCCGCCGGTCACGCACACGCTGGTCAGCATGAACATCAGCGCGAAATTCGCCAGCTCCAGCCAGGTCACGCCGTACAGCCGGACGTACCACGCGGTGCCCACGAACGCCACCAGCGGGGTGCCGATCAGGAAAATCGAGTTGACCCAATCCACGGGGCGGCGGTCGTCCTGCTGGGGGCGGTATTCGTTCATGGGGGACAGTCTAACCGATTGTTCGCCGCGCCTCAAGCGGTCGACTGTCAAGCCGTCTAAAACCGAACCGCGACATCGGCAGACCGTTTGTCCGTTGGGCTGATTTAGACCGAGTTCTCGGTCACGGTGCCCGCGGGTGCGTCTTTCTGTCGGCCGTTGCCTGGATGGTTCGAAGTTGAGCGTCGATGCCGTCCGACAATACGAAAGGATCCAGCGTGTTCTTGAGACGTTTGAGAAGCGCCACCGCGATTCGATGAATGTGTCGTGGAAAAATGCGTTTCACGAAAAATAATATTGGAAAAACCAGCACAATCCACATCGCGCGCGCGATGTGGAAACGGCTTAAAAACAAAGTGGATTTTACACGAAGCGAAGGGGGCCGTCGTGAAGGTCCGTGCGTCGGGGGAATAGGACCGGTTGAGCGTCGTCTTCCTTGGCGTACGGCCGCCCGCGTCTCGACCCGGCCCGTGTCGATGCCGGCGCGCACGGGAATTTGATGCTTCAACATCTTTCCCGGCTTCGTCCGGCCGTCAATGCGCCGCGATTATCGACGGCGCGATACACGGCGGTTGCCAGAAACCCGCCCAGGGGCTATACTGCGCGCGGTGCCCTATTATCTTTACGACGGTAAGAACACGCTGGGGCCTTTCGAACCGGCGGATCTGGCCAAGCGGACCGGCTTCGGCGCGACCACCTTGGTCTTTCCCGCGGGCGCGACGACCGCCGACGCCTGGAAGCCGGCGGCGTCGTTCCCGGACATCGCCGCGGCGCTGGCCCCCGCGCCGCCGCCCCCTCCGCCGCCCGCGCCGCTCCCGCCGGGACCGGCGCGCTCGGAGATCACCTTAACCATGCCCCCGCCGCGCGTGGTGGAGCCCGACCCGCCTCCGGCCCCCAAGCCCGCCCCCGCGGCGCCGGCGCCCGTCGCCGCGCCCGGCGCCGTCCCGGCGCTCGCCTCGCCCGGGGACAAGCTCGTGCTGGTGGTGGACGACGACGACGGGGTGCGCAGCCTCATCGAAATGACGGCGATGACGCAGGGCTTCAAGGTGGTCACCGCCATCAACGGCCACGACGCCACGGCCAAGCTGGCGCTCAAGCCCGCGGACCTGATCGTCACGGACCTGATGATGCCGGGCCAGGGCGGCTACGAGTTCCTGCGCGAGCT
>JAGWMT010000124.1 GCA_028871595.1 Elusimicrobiota bacterium | reverse complement strand
TGATCTTCGCGCGGAAGGAGGACTAAGTCATGCAGATGCTGAACCGCTACTTCACGCCGTTCGCGCTGATCCTGATCATCTCCGCCGTCTATTTCCGCATCGACGAGTTCCGCGACAACGGCCTCCAGGCGCCGCTGATCGCCGGCGGCATCCTGGTCGCCGACCTGCTGGTCAACTGGTGGATCGGCCGCAATCAATACCGGTGGATCGGCTGGTCGTCGCGCCTGCGTCAGTTCCAGATCTGGCTCAACTACGTCTGGGCCGTTCCTCTGTTCTATCTTCTCTATCCGTACTGGGCCCCGATGTGGCTGCTGTTCGTCATGGCGCCCACCGCCGCGGCGCTGACCACCAGCCGCCTGGAGACTTTGGTCTGCTCGTTCGTCGCCGCCGGAACGATGATCCTCATCTACTGGCTCAAGCAGAACCGTCATCTGGAGATCGAATTCTGGGGCCTGGCGCTCTCGCAGGCCGCCTTCATCGTCATCTTCTCGCTGTTCGTGCACAGCCTGGCCCAGACGGCCCTGCGCCTGCGCGACGCGAACGCCTCCTGACCCCCGTGGCGCTCCCGAGGCGGAGGGGTTAAACTGTCCCCATGGACGTCCTTCTCCGCCTCCGCGTCCTGATCTGGATCCTGGTCATCAGCCTCTGGGGCGTGATGGTCTACCAGTATCTGGGCGAGGACCAGAAGGAGAGCGCGGCGATGCGCCCCGTGGTGAATCCTTATCAGCCGCCGGAGCCGCTCCCGCCGCCGCTGGCGCCGGCGTCCGACGCGGGGACTCCGCCGGGAGGGGAGACGACGGAAACGAATGCGCCCTCCGCTTCCCCGTCGCTCGCCCCCGGCCTGTTGGCGCCGGCCCTGACGGCGTCCCAGATGTCCGCCGATCCCGCGCTCAACGTCCGGCCGTCGCCCGGCACCGTGGGTCCGGCGCCTTCCGACGAACGTCGCGACGAACCGCCCGCCGCGGTCGAGGCCCCGCCCGCCCGCGCCGCGCGGCCGCGCGCGCGCGCGCGCCCCGCGCGCACCGCGCAGCGTCAATGGCGCGAGGAACGGGACACGCCCTTGCCGGACCCTCCCGTTCCTCCCGGCTTCCAGAAGACCGTCACCCGCCACTTCAACGTTTACTCCGAGGAGTACGCCGCGTCGGACCGCTTCTTGGAACTCCTCGAGAACCTGCACGGGAACCTGATGCTCGACCTGGCGCCGTTCTCGCCGTGGGCCAGCAACCAGAAAGTCTCCGTGTTCCTGTTCAAGAACCAGGACACCTACCGCCGCGTCACCGGCCGCCCGCCGTGGTCCGGCGGCGCCAGCTCCGTGCCCAAGCGCAAGGTCTACGTCTACGAAAGCGAGGAGCTGCCCGGAATCCTGGCGCACGAGCTGACCCACATCTACTTCGACAGCTTCTTCATCGGCGGCACGAACGATCCGCTGTGGCTGTCCGAGGGCATGGCGACCTTGGTCCAGGTCGAGCGCGGCTTGGCCGCGCCGAACTGGCTCAAGGAAAACCTGGCCCAGCTGGAAGGCGGCGCCGGCCTCCCCATGGAAACCTTCATGGACGTGAAGACCACCTCCGGCTGGAGCGACGAGAAGGTGCGCCTGTGGTACGCGCAGGCCTACAGCGTGGTGCGCTACCTGATCCGCACCCAGTACCGCTCGTCGTATTATAAATTCGCGTCCTATCTCCGCGACGGCCGCCCCGTGCCCGAGTCCCTGTACCGCGCCTACGGCGCGCCCTACACCCGCATCCGCGCCCTCGAGATCGCGTGGCGCCACGAGATCTCCCGCGGCGCCGCCCCGTTGCCCGCCGGCCAATAAATTCGTCCGCGCCGCCGGCCAAAATCCGAATCTCAGGCGTTTCCTTTCATTCGACTCGCGCCAGCGACAGTCGAATGCACCGAAACGTCATCGCGCACATCCTGTCTTTTCCTGATACGCGCCGTTGCCGCCGTTGTTGTTGATGGCCGCGAGGGCGAAGCGCGGCCCCTAGGCCGCGCGCTCCCGCGGAGATTTTTCCGCCCGCGCCCGTCGTGCCATCCGCCGTCCCACGCGAACAAAAAACTAGGTCTTGACAGATCGCACCCGTTGCCCTATACTCGTGCTCCCGGTGGGGAAAAGTGGTGAGAAACAACAAACGAGTGGCGAAGGGTGGGGAATAAGATGGCCCTTCTGATCGGCCGCTACGATTATTCTCTCGACCCGAAGAACCGCCTGGCGGTTCCTCCGAAGTACCGGGAGACGTTGGCGCAGGAGAAGGGACGCTCCTTCTATCTGACGAGCGGCATGGAAGGCTGCCTGTACCTGTTCCTGCCGGCGCAGTGGGAGAAGCTGCTCGCGGACGATTTGAAGATGTTCTCGATGCCGGACAAGGAGGCTGAGCGCGCGTTCAAGCGCAAGTTCTTCTCCGAGGCGGTGGAAGTGGAGCCGGACGCCCAGGGCCGCATCCTGGTGCCGCAGTACCTGAAGGAGCACGCGGGACTCCGGTTCGACGTGCTGGTGCAGGGCGCGGGAAACCGCGCCGAAATCTGGGATTCGAAGCGCTGGGCCGCCTACGAGAAGTCCACGGTGGCGCCCGCGTATAAGAAGATCGCGAAGAGCGTGGAGATATGATCTTGGCAGAAGAGGCGCGCTACACGCACGAGCCGGTGCTTCTGGCGGAAACGCTGGAACGGCTCGTCGCGGACAAGGGGGGGCTGTATCTGGACGCCACCCTCGGTCTGGGCGGCCACTCCGAAGCAATCCTGAAAAAGATTTCGGCCCAGGGAAAGGTACTTGGTCTCGACGCGGATCCGGAAGCGCTCGCGGAAGCCGGTCACCGGCTCGGAGCCTACAGTGGATCATTCCACTCGGTCCGTTCGAACTTCCGTTCCCTGGGCGCGGTTTTGGATCGCGAGGGCTTCTTCCCGCTGTCGGGCGCCCTGTTCGACCTGGGCGTGAGCTCGCTCCAGCTGGACAAGCCCGCGCGCGGCTTCTCCTTCATGCGCGAGGGGCCGCTGGACATGCGCATGGGGCCCGACACCGGCTTGACGGCGGAGCAGATCGTCAACCGCTGGCCGGCCGAGCAGATCGCCATGCTGCTGACCGAGTTCGGGGAGGAGCCCGACGCGGAAAAGATCTCGCGCGCCATCGTCGCCGCCCGCGCGCGCAAGCCGCTGACGACCACTTTGGAGCTGGCCGCGGTCGTCGAGTCCGTGGTGCCCCGCACCGGGCATCACCCGGCGACGCGCACCTTCCAAGCCCTGCGCATGGCGGTCAACCAGGAGCTCGAGTCCCTGACCCGCGGCCTGGAGGCCGTGGTGCCCTATTTGAAGTCCGGCGGGCGGCTGTGCGTGATCACCTTCCACTCGCTCGAGGACCGCATCGTGAAGAACGTTTTCGCGTCGCTCGTCGCGCAGGACAAGTGCCTCTACCTCGGGAAGGGCGACGCCCGCGCGGCGATCGTCGCCTCGGACGAGGAGACGGCGCGCAACCCGCGCGCGCGCAGCGCCAAGCTTCGGGTCGTCGGCAAAAAGTAAAGGGGGACACGAAACATGAAAACTGACTTCGTGGGCGGTTCGAGCGCGGCGACGGCGGCGATGCACAAGCTCGACACGACGGTCGCTTTCCTGGTGGACCGGCGCCAGACGGTGGCGCTGGATCCGGCGGGCCGCAAGGCCGGCTCCGCTTATGTTTGGCGGCGGGTGTTCCTCAAGGGGAGGGAGCGCCGGCCCTGACGATTTGGCGGACGCCGTTCGGCGCGGCGTCCGCCCTTGATTAAGGGCGTCCCTCTCTCGGCGGGGGGCGCCCAGGTTTGGAAGTTCGAAGTTCTGGCCGGACGCCCGCTCGGCGGGGCGTCCGGCCGCCGGATTCGGCGGCTCATCTCGGCGGTGAGCCGCCCCGATTTCGGCGGACGCCCACTCGGCGGGGCGTCCGCCGTCCGTTCAAGGGCGTCTCCCACTCGGCGGGGAGACGCCCCGGATTTGGCAGGGGAGACTGCGATTGCTATGATGGACGCGCGCATGGGACTGGGAGCGGGGTCGGCGGCGCGTTTCGCGGGAGCGGGTGCTCTCGTGCTTTTCCTGTGCTGGCAGCACGTCCAAGCCACGCGCCTGGGCTACCAGGTGGAAGCCGCGCGCAAGGACGCCGTCGAGCGGCGCGGACGCGTGGCGGCTCTCCGAGTGGAGTTCGATTCGCAGCTCTCTCCCGAGCAGGTCGCCGCGCGCGCGGCGAAGCTGGGTCTGGTGCCGGCGTCACCCGAGGCGCTGCGCCGCCTGCCGGACGCGGGCGCCGCCGCTCCCGCCGGGGCTTTGGAGCGCCTGCTCAGCCGGCGCCTGGCGCCCCTGGTCGCAGCGTCGCGCAGTTGAAGGCCCCATGGACCTGGGCCTTCGCCTGACCGTCGCCGCCGGCATCACGCTCCTACCGCTGCCGCTGCTGGGCCTGCGTCTGGCCGACCTGCAGATCCTGCGCCACGGCGCGCTGGAGACGCGGGCGGCGGACGAGTTCGAGCGCGTCGCCGAGGAGGCCGCCCCGCGCGCCGACATCCTGGACAGGGATGGACGCGTGCTGGCGCGCTCCGTGCCGACGTGGTCCTGCTTCGCCGACAAGCCGATGATCAAGGACCCCGCGGCGTTCGCCGCCAAGCTTTCGCCCTCGCTGGGGATGAGCGCTCGAGAGATCGAGGCCAAGGTGCGCGCCGCCGGCCGCTTCGCGATGCTCAAGACGGACATGACCGCCGAGCAGTCCGAGGCGGTCAAGCGCGCGCGCGTGGAAGGCGTCGGAGTGGTCCCGTCCCAGCAGCGCACCTATCCGAACGGCGACCTGGCGCGCGGCATCCTGGGCGTGGTCGGCAAGGACGGGAAGGGCCTGGCCGGGGCGGAGCTCACTTTGGACAAGCGCCTGCGCGGAACGCCGCGCCGCTTCGAGCTGATCCGGGACGGCGCCGGGCATACGATCTACAAGAGCATCGCCGACGACGGCCGGACCCCCGACCCGGTGCGCCTCACCATCGACCGCAATATCCAGTACTTCGCCGAGGAGGCCTTGCGCCAGTCGGCCGCCGCCCATTCCTTCAAGAGCGGCTTCGTGGCCGTGCAGGATCCTCGCGACGGGGAAATCCTGGCCATGGCCAATTGGCCGCCCACGCCCCTCAAGAATCCGCTCGTGCAGGACGCCTACGAGCCCGGCTCCACGTTCAAGATCGTCACGGCTTTGAGCGCCCTCGATGACAACCTGGTCCGCCCCGACGAGACGTTCTACGGCGAGCAGGGCCGCTACGAGATCGTCCCGGGCGTTTTCATCACCGACCATGAGGGTTCCGGAGACATCACGCTCGGTCAAATTTTGGAGAGATCGTCGAACATCGGCATCTCGAAGGTCGTCCAGCGCATCGGCGCGGCGCGATTCTACCGCATGTGCCGTTCGTTCGGCTTCGGAGCGAAGACCGGCATCCCCCTTCCCGGAGAGACTTCCGGCGAGATGAAGCCCATTTCGGAGCTCACGAAGGTGGGCCTCGCCGCCTCGTCCTACGGCTACAACCTCCAGGTCAGCGCCATCCAGGCCGTCGGCGCCTACTCGTCCGTGGCCAACGGCGGGACGCTGTGGGAGCCCAAGCTGGTGCTGGACGGCACGCCCCCGGTCAAGGTGCGCCGCGTGGCCTCCGAGCGCGCGGTGCGGGAGCTGGGCGGCCTGTTGGAGGGCGTCGTCGATCGCGGCACCGGCATGAGCGCCCGGATCCCCGGCTACCGCGTGGCCGGCAAGACCGGGACCGCGCGCAAGATCGATCCGCTCACTCACAAGTATTCGACCACCGCCTACACCGCCTCGTTCGCGGGCTTCCTGCCGGCCTCCGATCCGCGCTGGACCATCCTGGTGGTGCTCAACGAACCCAAGGGATCCTACTATGGCGCCCTGACCGCGGCCCCTATTTTTTCACAGGTCGGCAGGCGCCTCCTCGCGCTCGAGGGCATCCCGCCGGACCGCCCCGCAGATCCGGCCCTGGCGACGGCACGGCGGTAGGCATGACCCTCGCCGAGCTCCTGCGCGCGGCCTCCCCGCGGCGCACCGTCGGCCGCGTGGACGTCCCCGTCGCGGGCCTGAGCCACGATTCGCGCACGGTCGCGCCCGGAGACCTGTTCTTCGCCCTCCCCGGCTCCAAGACCGACGGCAACCGCCACGCCCGCGAGGCGATGGCCGCCGGCGCGGTGGGCGTGGTCAGCGAACTGGAGCCGCCGCCGCCGCCCGCGGTCCTGGCCGGCACGTGGATCCAGGTCACCGACGCCGCCGAGGCCATGGGCCTCTGCGCCGACGCGTTCTTCGGCCATCCGTCCGGCGCGCTGACGGTCGTCGGCGTCACCGGGACGAACGGGAAAACCACCACGACGTATTTCTTGGAAGCCGCCGTGAACGCGCTCGGCGGCACGGCGGGAGTGGCGGGCACCATCGACTACCGCCTGGCGGGCGAGCGCCTGAACAAGGCCGTCAACACCACCCCCATCTCCCTGGAACTCACCCGGCTCCTGGCCCGGTTCCGCGACGGGGGGGCGACGCATGCATTAATGGAGGTGTCGTCTCACGCGCTGGCGCAGAAACGGGTAGAGACCGTGGATTTCGATGCCGGCATTTTTTTGAACCTGACCCGGGATCATCTGGACTACCACAAAACGACGGAGGCCTATTTCGAGGCGAAGTCCCATCTTTTCGATCTCCTCGCGCGGGCCGGAAACGGAAAGAGTCCCAAGGTCGCGGCATTAAATTATGACGACCCACGGGCGCACTACCTCGTGAAGCGCGCGGTGGGATGTGATGTGGTTTCGTTCGGCTTGGGGCCTGAGGCGAAGGACCTCCGTGGGACGATCACATCCGCGGATTTGAACGGATCCAAATTTATCGTCGACTGGCGGGGGAAGACTTTCAATGGGAGCGTGCGGCTTCCTGGTCCGCATAACGTATCAAACGCACTCGCCGCGGCCGCCGCTCTGCTCGGACTCGGTTCATCGCCCGACAAGGTATTTGCCGGTCTTGCGTCGCTCTCTTCCGTTCCCGGCCGACTCGAAGCTGTCGACGAGGGCCAGGATTTTCATATTTTCGTGGATTTTGCCCACACCGATTCGGCCTTGGAAACGGTCCTGAAGCTTCTGGGCGGTCTCCCGCACCGCCGTTTAATAACCGTTTTTGGTTGTGGGGGCGACCGCGACAAAACGAAACGCGGACCGATGGGCGTCGCGGCCTGCCGGGGGGGAGATCTCGCGATATTGACCAGCGATAATCCCCGCTCCGAGGACCCTTCGGCCATCCTGGACGATATACAGACCGGCATTCGCGCCGCCGGCCTCCAAAATTATAGGATCGTAGCCGACCGCGGGGAAGCCATCGCCTGCGCGATCGCGGAGGCCCGCTCCGGCGACGTGGTGCTGATCGCCGGCAAAGGGCACGAGACGGACCAGATCCTCCGCGACCGCACGGTGCCTTTCGACGACCGGCAGGCGGCGCGCTCCGCCCTGCGGAACCTGACATGAAGCTCAACTTGACGTGGGGAGAGCTGGCCCGGGCCGCGGGCGGGCGCCTGACGCGCGGCGAGGGGACCGATCCCGTCGACGTCGTCTGCACGGATACCCGCGCCCTGCGCGAAGGACAGTGCTTTTGGGCCCTGGCCGGCGAGCGCGTGGACGCCCACACCCTTCTGACCGAGGACCTGGCCCGCGTCGCGGGAGGATGGGTGGTGGGCCGCGGGCGCCTGCCGGCGAAGGCCCCCAAACCCGCCCACCTGGTGGTGGTTCCCGACACGACCAAGGCCCTTCAGGCCCTCGCGCACCACCACCGCGGCCGGTTCGACATTCCCGTGGTGGGCATCGTCGGCTCCAACGGCAAGACGACGACGAAAGAGATGCTCAAATCCATCTGCGCCTTGGTAGGCCCGACGTGCGCCAGCCCCGGCAACTGGAACAACGAGATCGGCGTCCCGCTGTCCCTTCTGGAGCTCACGCCCGAAAACCGCTATGGGATCTTCGAGCTGGCCGCTTGCCGCCGCGGGGAGATCGCCGAGTTGGCCCGCGTCGCCCGGCCCACGGTCGGCCTGCTGACGAACATCGGCCCCGATCACCTGGAGTCGTTCGGCACCATCGAGACCACCTTCCAGACCAACTCCGAGATTCTCGAGTTCCTCCCCGAGGAGGGCGCGGCGGTCATCAACGCCGACGACCCCTGGCTGGCGGCGCTGGAGCAGCGCCTGGCCGCGCGCGCCGTCACCTACGGCGCCGGGCCGCGCTGCCGCGTGCGCATTGACGGACCCGACGCATTGATCGTCGATCGACACCGGATCCAGGTAAACCTCAAATCCTTCGGCTCCTACAGCCGCTACAACGCCGCCGCCGCCGCCGCGGCCGCGTGGGCCATGGGCATCGATGCCGACACCATCCGCCGCGGTTTGGAAGCGCACGTTCCCGGGATGCTCCGCCAGGAAATTCTTCCGCATCCGAGCGGAGCGGCTTTGGTGATGGACGCCTACAACGCCAATCCGGCGTCCATGCGCGCGTCCATCGAGGCATTTCTCGAACAGTTTCCGGCTCGTCCTAAGACTTTAATCCTGGGCGACATGAAAGAGCTCGGTCCCGATTCCGGCCGCTTCCATCGAGAGCTCGGTTCGTGGGTGGCGACCTTGGATCTCAAATCCGTTTTTCTCGCGGGACCGGAGATGTCTCCCGCCGCGGCCGCGCTCAAGGAAGCAAACCCAAAATTTCCGTTCGCGTATGACCTCGACCCAAAGTCGTTCACCTCGGCCCTAAAAAGTAAGCTTTCGAAGCACGACGCGGTACTGTTCAAGGCGTCCCGGGCGATGAAGCTCGAGGAACTGGCCAAGGCCCTCTAATGCTCTTCTACCTCTTCCAACTGCGCGACTCGTTCCGCCCGCTGAACGTCTTCCAGTACATCACCTTTCGCGCCGCGGGCGCG
>JAGWMT010000123.1 GCA_028871595.1 Elusimicrobiota bacterium | reverse complement strand
GCCAGGGCGGCCTCCAGCGCCGCCTCGCCGATGAAGCCGTCCTCCTTCATACGGTGCAGGACCCAGTCGCGCCGGGCGCGGCAGGCCTCCAGGTTCTGGAACGGGCTGTACAGCCCGGGCCCGCGGATCATGCCCGCCAGCGCGGCCGATTCGGCGAGCGTCAGGTCCTGCGGGTCCTTGGAGAAATAATAGCGCGAGGCGGAGCGCATGCCCATCACGCTGGCCGAGCCTGCTTGGCCCAGATAGATGTGGTTCAGGTACAAGGTGAGGATGCGCTTCTTGTCCAGGCGCCGCTCCAGATAAACGGCCAGCGCGGCCTCGGTGAGCTTGCGGGAGAAGGTGCGGCGCGGGGAGAGGAACAGGTTCTTCGACAGCTGCTGGGTGATGGTGCTGGCGCCCTGCAGGCTCCGGCCGCGCGCGTCGGCCCAGATCGCGCGCAGGATCGCGCGCGGGTCTATGCCCCAGTGCGTCCAGAAGCGCTTGTCCTCCGCGGCCACCACCGCGTCGCGCAACGACTGGGGAATCTGCTCCCAGGCCACCGGGTCGCGCCGGATCTTTTGCGCCCCGGACAATTGCGCCGCCAGCTCCGGCTCCAGGCTCACCGACGGGCGCGACTCGCCCAGCCCGTCCTTGATCCGCCAGGACGCGTCGTCCCGGCGCAGGACGTACACGCCTTCGTTCTGGGAGGCGAACGGCGCGCGGAAGCCGCGCAGGAACACGGTCAGCTCGGGGGGATTCCAGCGGTACTCGCCCTTCTGCGGAAGTCCGTCCACGCGCCGGTAGCCCAGGCGGTCGAGGCGCTCCAGCAGTCGCGTCGTTTCGGCCGGGGCGCCGTCGGCCACGGCGAAGGGCGCCGACCACACGCGCGTGGAGAAGCTTTCGCCCAGGCCGCCGAGGACCAGCGCGGACAGCTTGCGTTCCGCCTGCGCGGCCAGCCACAGCGCGGACAGGCCGAAGACGAGCGCCGCGGCCGCCGCCAGCCACGCGCCGGGGCCCCACGCGGATTTGCGCGTCCGGCGGCGGCGGGACATCCGGTCAGGACCGCGCCGCGGCGCGGGCGGCCTTCAGCAGGGCCAGCTTCTCGACGCGCGACAGCGACTTGATTCCCGCTTCGCGGGAAAGGGCTTTCGAACGGGTGAAGCCGTCCTCGCGGTGGACCAACTTCACGGGGCGGCGGGAGCGGGTGTACGCCGCGCCGCGGCCGGAGTTGTGCGCGGCCAGGCGCGCCTTCACGTCCTTGGCCACGCCGGTGTACAGGCTGCCGTCGGCGCAGCGGGCGATGTACACGGACCAGTCCTTGGGAAGCCTCACGCGGCCATCGTATATAATAATCGCCGAGTGACCGAAGCGGAATTCGCGCGCGAGTGGACGGCTTTCGGCGGCGCCTCCCTGGCGCTCATGGGCGCCGCCTTGGCCTTCGGCGCCCGGCGCTACGCCGACGACCACCTGGACTGGCAGCGGCAGTGGAGCCGCGCCGCCGGACAGCCGGAGCCGCCGCCGGCCGATCCGGGACCCCTGGCGCGCGCGTACCGCCTCATCGGCGCCGTCGCCGCGCTGACGGGGGCGGGACTCGTCGCCGCCGCCGCCGCGGGGCGCGTGTTGAGCTCGCGGCTGGCGGAGGCGGACGCGCGGGTGCTGGGCGCCGGGCTGGCCGTCCTGGGCGTGGGCTTCGGGACGCTGAAGCTGGGGCGCGGAGCGCGGCGGGCGCCGTGGCCGGCGGAGACCTCGGTCTGGCTTTTGTGCGCCTTGTGGGCCGTGTTCGGCGTGCGCTTATTCTGGGACGCGACCCGCTGACGTGCGCCGGTAGAGAAGCCAGGTCCAGCCCGACATCCCCGCGTAAGGGTAGTAGCCCGCCAAGCGGTAGGAGGCCTTGCCGGCGTATTCCAGGCCGACAGGCGCGGTGCGCGGGTCGGCGTCGAAGGTGTGGCGCAGGTACCATTCCGGGGGGGCGACCTGCGCGCGCTCGGCCGACACGTAGATCATCCGCTTGCCCGGGGGGAGGTAGTCGGCGTAGAAGGTCAAGACCAGCGGGTTGCGGAAGGGGTGGTCGCTGGCGACGTAGATGTCAGGGCCGTCCGTGTCGGCGGCCATGCGCCGCACGGCTTCCAGGTAGTGGCCCCGCCCCGCCGTGTCCAACGCGCGGATGCGGACCGCGCCGCCCAGGAAGTAGAGGCCGATGAGCGCGCAGGCCGACGCTTTCGCGCCGGGGCCCCGGCGGAGGAGACGCATCAGCGCTCGCGCGGCCAGCATCAAGGCGAAGGGCAGGAAGACGAAGAAGTAGCGCTCGTAGCGGAAAGGCAGGATGGCCACGAAGACGGCGATCTGGACCGCCAGGGCCGCCAGGAACGCGAACTCCGCGTCGCGCGCGCGGCGCAGGCGAAGCAACTCCCAGCCGCACAGCGCGGCCAGCGCCGCCGCGCCGGCGAAGGCCGCCGGACCCGCGTCCGGCGCGCCGGACCATTGGGCCAGCGCGCGGAAGACCACCGGGCCGAACGGATAGAGCGCGCCGCCCCCGATCCGCAGGGGGCCGCGCTGCAGCAGCTCGAACGCCAGCCCGGCCGCGGCGGCGGGGCCGAACAGGACGAGCAGGCCCACCGCGCGGCGCTCGCGCGGCAGCTTGAACCACGCCCAGGCGAAGGCCGCGGACAGCACGAAGAGGAAGATCGGATGCGCGAAGAAACCCAGCGCCGCGACCGCGGCGAACGCCGCCGCCGTCGCGGGGCGCAGCGGGTCGCGGGAGGCCAGAAGGCGGCGGCAGGCGACGGCGCACAGGGTCATCATCGCGTAGCCGCGCGCCTCCGTGGAGTACAGCGCCATGACGGCGGACCCGGCGGCCAGCGCCGCGGCCAGCAGGCCGGCGGCGGGGTCGGTCTCGTCCCAGGCCAGGATTCCAACGATCAGCAGGCCGCTGACGAAAGAGGGAAGACGCCACAGCGCCCAATCGCGGCGGCCGGAGGTCCAGTACAGCCACAAAGTGTTGAGCGGGTGGTTGTTGTCGTGGTGGAGGCCGAAGAGCACGTCCCCGACGGATTTCGCGGCGCGGGCGAACATGATGGACCAGATCTCGTCCAGCCATGGTTCGGTGCGCAGGGCGGGAAGACGGATCCAGGCGGCGGCGGCCAGGATGGCCAGCGCGGCGGCCGCGTGATTCCGCCGCGAGCGCTCCACGCTCAGGCTTTCGCGTCGAAGAGGGCGGACGCGAAGGAGACGACGCCGCCCGCCGGGTCGGGGGCCTGGCCGTAGGTCAGCAGGCGCCCGGGCGCCGACGCGGAGCCCTCCAGCTCCTTGATCAGGCGCAGTCCGGTGTACAGCGACGACAGCCCGCACACCTTGCGCCAATGCCCGCCCGCGACCACGGATTTGTAGAAGCCGTCGGCGTCCAGGGCCATGGCGTCCACCAGGGAGGTCCGGTCCTCGGTCTCGATCTTCTTCTCCAGCTCGGGCGTGATCTCCCGCTCGTCGCCGAAGCGCGGGCCGACGTGCGCCAGGTCCACGCCGCACAGCACCATCACGCGCCGGCCCCGGGCCTGGTGGGCGCGCACGATCGCGCCGAAATCCTTGAGCGCCTTCTCGATGGTCGGGATCTTGGACGGGGCCTCGTCCGGGGAGAAGCGCTCGAACGTGGAGACCAGGACGGGCACCCACGGCGGGGTCTTCTCGCGCCAGAGGTAGCGCAGCCAGACGGCCTGCAGCTCGAGCGAGTGCTCGTTCTTGTGCGTCCACTCGTCGGCGCGGGGGTCGTACCACACGGAGCGGGACAGGTCGTCGTACAGCGCGGCGTCGGTCTCCATGGGACCGAACGGGGTCTCGTAGGTCTTGGGCGTGAACACCCAGGGCGAATCGGGAGAGACGTGGGCCACGCCCAGGGCCAGGATCACGTCGGGCGGGGTGCGCTCGGACAAGGCCTGGTAGGCCCAGGCGTAGGCGGGTCCTCCGCGCGCGTAGTCGATATGCGGGGCGACGAGCCCCACGGGCGCGGGGCGCGCGCCGTCGCCCTTCTCCTTGCCCGGGCCTTTGTCGGCGGTGAAGAACTTGCCCAGTTCGCCGGCCAGGGCCAGGGGTTCCGCGGGATAGGACGCGCCGGCGAACACGGCGGGGCGACGTCCGGACGCCTTGAACGCCTCCATGATTTTCTTGCGCTTCTCCGCGACGGCGGGCGTCTCCAGGTAGCCGGCCGCGTCCAGGGCGCCGACCAGATCGAGGATCACCGGAATCTCGATGACCGAGCCGCTGTTTTTCAGGAAGAGGTCGCGCAGCTGCGCGGCGCTGCGCCGGCCGTCGAGGAGCGACACCAGCATCATGCCGCCGGCGGACAGCGCCAACGGTTTGTCCGTCAGCTCCTCCAAATCCCGGAGGACGAAGACCTGCCGGCCTTCCTCGACGGCCGGCACCGCCTCCAGGCGGGTCCGCAGCGCGGGAAGCGGGACGTCGGGACCGGTCAAGGTCAGGGGCGCGCCTCCACGCCCAGCTCGGCGAGCACGGCCGCGATGCGCGGTTCCAACTCGGCCACGCGCCGGCGGTGCTGGGCGGCGGGTATCTGGTCGGCGACGTTGGCGATCTTGGTCACGTCCTCTCCGCGGCAACCGTCGTTGGCGCACTTGTTCGACACGCGGCAGGTTCCATTATAGACGTAATCCTGCTCGCCGCGCACCAAAATGCCTTCCACCAGGCCCGTCTCCGCGTTGAACACCGCCGAGCCGGAGTTCCCGCCGTAGGTGTCCAGGTTGGCGACGAAGAAGCCCGGCTTCGACGAGTCGCGCACGTTCGCGCCGCCGGCGATCTTGGTGGGCAGGCCCGCCGGGTGGCCGATGACCAGCACGGGGGCGCCGACGGCGATTTTCCCGCTCCGGTTGAGCTTGAGAGGCTTGCGGCCGGTCACCTTCCGGTCCAGCCGGACCAGCGCCCAGTCGGCGCCGTCGTTGACCTGCGCGCGGCCGATGAGCTCTTTACACCCGTACACGTCGCCTGCGCCGACCTTGGCCGGGTACTTGCCCTTTTCCTTCACCGAGAAGCCGAACACGAACTTGATGCCCGCGCATTCCTCGGCGCTGGGCACGCAATGTCCCGCGGTCATGATGATGTCCGGAGCCACCAAGGAGCCGGAGCAGAATGCGCCCATGGGCTGATCGAAAAACGGTTCTTCCTTGCACAAGCCCATTCGTTCGCCGTAATTCTGGGTGGTGAGGACTCCGTTCGCCGTCACGTCGCCCGACTGGAACAAGGCCACGGTGGAGTCGGCCAGGGCGCGCAGGCGCATGTCGTCGGTCTGGTAGACGTCGATGCGGTCGTCGGAGCCGTAAACGACCTTGCCGTGCATCTGGGCGTTGGCCGGGGCCGCCAGCCGCACGGCGGCGAGCAGCGCCGCGCACGTCGCGAGCAATCGTTTCATTGAAACCTCCGGGACCTGATGGGATCCGACGCCGCGATTTCAACACAAGCGGCGGGGAGGAGTCAAGGAAAAATAGGCCTAAAGGCCTTGATATAAATAGGCCCTTCGGCCCCAGGGCTTCGCTATCGGGCGAGGGCCGGACCGAGAACCTTTTCGTCGCCGACGACGACCGTCGCCATCTTCGCGGGGTCCAGGTACTTTTGGGCGACCCGCCGGATGTCCGCGGGCGTGAGTGCGTTCAGGCGCGCCAGGTACGTGGACAGTTCGCTCTCGGCGTTCCGGCCGTCGCGCTCGTAGGCGGCCAGGCTGTCGGCCTGGTAGTCGATGGAGGAGTTCTTGAGCAGGAAGATTCCGGCGAGGTAGCGTTTGACCGCGGCCAAGGTGGCCTCGGGGACGTCCTCGTCGCGCATGCGGGCGATCTCCTTGCGCATCTCGGCCAAGGCCGGGGCGGCGACCTCGTTGCGCGTCTCCGCGGTGGCGGTCCACAGGGAGCCGCGGCCCAAAGCGGCGGCGCGGGCGTAGGAGCCGTAGGTGTAGCCCTTGTCCACGCGCAGGTTCAGGAACAGGCGCGAGGTGGCCGAGCCGCCGAGGATCTGGTTCATCACGGAGAACGCCAGCCAGTCCGGGTCGCCGGGCTTGAGGTCGATCGCCTGGGCGATGGTGAGGTTCGCCTGTTTGGACCCGTCCCGGTTGACCAGGGAGAGCGGGGCGGGAGACGTGGCGGCCAGCGCGGGAACGACGGCCGCGGACGAGGGGGCGTTCCAGCCCGCGAACGCCGATTCCAGTTGGGCGCGCAGCGCCTCGGGCTGGATGTCGCCGGTCACGACGAGGGTGGCGCCGTCGGGAGACAAGGCGCGGCGCGCGTAGGCGATGATCTTAGCGCGGTCGACGGCCGCCAATTGGGAATCTTCCAGCGCGGGGCGCCCGTACGGGTGAGCGGGGCCGAACACCTCGGCCTTCACCTTCTCGTTGGACAGGAAGTCGGGCTTGGAGCGGGAGATCTTCAGCTCCTCGGCCTTGTTCTCCTTCCACAGGGCGACCTCGTCCTGAGGGAACGACGCGCGGCGCAGGACGTCGGCCACGGCGGCGAAGAAGGCGCCGGAGTTGCGCGCCAGGCCGGCGGCGTCCAGGGAGTAGCTCTCCATGCCGCGGGACACGTCCAGCTTATAGCCCAGGGCGGAGAAGCGCGCGGAGACGCCCTTCGCGTCCAGGTCGCCGGCGCCGGAGGTCAGCAGCTCGGAGACGGCGGCGGACAGGCCCTCCTCTCCGGCGCGCTCGGCGACGCGGCCGCCGGGGATGTTCAGGCGCGCTTCCAAAAGCGGCAGGCGCTTGTCCTGCACCACGACGACTTTCAAGCCGTTGGACAAGGCGAAGCGTTCGATGGCCGGGAGCGGGGCCGAGGGCTGGGCGTCGAGCTCGGGCTTGGGGTCTCCGGCGGGGCGCGGGGTTTCGGCGGGGATGGGGGCGGTCGGCTGGTCGGCGGCCAGGGCCAGCTGCGGGGCGGGGCGGGCTTCGACGACGGCGCGGCCGCGGCCGGTCAGCCAGCGGGCGGCGGCGTCGCGCACGTCGGCGGGCGTCACGGAGAGCAGGGCCTCCAGGTCGCGGGACAGGCCGGCGGGATTTCCGACCAAGGCGGCGTAGGACGACAAGGTCTTGGCGCGGTCGATCAGTTGTTCCAGGTCCTTGGTCCACGACAGCTCCAGGCCGGTCTTGGCGGCGGCCACCTGGGCGGCGTCGGGGCCGTGCTGGGCGATGCGCGCGATCACGCGGTCGGCGACGGCCAGCGCGGCGTCCACGGAGGAGCCGGGCTTGAGCGACATCATCAGGCCGAACAGGTCGGGGCCGCCGGGATTGGTCTGGGAGGTCCACCACGGGTAATTGGGTTGGACCGAGAGGGCCAGCTTGGTCTCCTTGACGAGGGCCTGGTACAGCGGGCTCTCCTCGCCTGAGCCGAGCACCTCGGCCAGGACGGTCAGGGCCCAGTAGTCCTTGGTGCCGCGTTCAGGAGCGCGCCAGCCGGTCATGACGAGGGGAACCTTGGCGAACTTGTCCTCCACGACGCGGCGCTTTTCGCCTTCGATGGGCGCTTCCGACAAATCGGGCTTCGCGGCGATGGTCCGCGGGGTCAGCGGGCCGAAGAAGCGGCCCACCAGCTCGCGCGCCTCCGCCTCGGTCACGTCTCCGGCCAAAGCGATCACGGCGTTGTTGGGGGCGTAGTGGGCCTGATAGAAAGCGCGCACGTCCTCCAGGCGGGCGTTGCGCACGTCGGCGTCCTCGCCGATGGTGGTGTGGCGGTTCTCCCACTTGGAGAAGGCGGTCTCGGCCATGCCGGCGTCGCGGGCCTTGGCGTAGGCGGCGTTGGTGTAGCGCAGGCGCATTTCTTCCAACACGACCTGCTGTTCCAGGGCGAGGGCGCGGGCGTCCACGTTGAGGGTGCTCATGCGCTCGGCCTCGGCCCACAGCACGGTCTTCAGCGCGCTCTTGGGGACGACGGAGTGGTAGGTGGTGTTGGTGCGCATGGTGTAGGCGTTGCGCACGCCGCCGTTGGACTCGATCAATTGGGAAATCTCGCGGGGCTTGAGGCTCTTGGTGCCCTGGGCCATCAGGTGTTCGAACAGATGGGCGAAGCCGGACAGGCCCTCGCGCTCGTGCTGCGAGCCGACTTTGTAGGTGATCGAGACCGCGACCACGGGGCTGGTCTTGTCGGTGTGGACCACGACGGTCAGGCCGTTGGGCAGAACGAAAGTCTTCGCGGGCAGGTTCAAGCGGGGGCTCTCCTCGGAGGACGGCTGGGCGGGAACGGCGTCGTCGGACGACGCGGGGCGCGCGGCGGCGCCGTCGAAGGGGCGGGCGGCCTGGTCGCGTTGGGATTCCGACGACGGCCGTCCGCCGTTGGGATTCGCCGGGACGGCGGCGGCGGCGCGGGCGACGGGCAAAGCGGGAGCGGCGAGCGGTACGGCAACGGCGGGAGCGGCCGTCACGGGAAGCGAGACGGCCATGGGAGACGCGGTGAGCGACGGCGCGGAAAGGGGAACGACGGATGATCCGAGCGCGGCGGGGGCGGCGAGCATTCCCGGAAGCGAGGGAGATATCGGCACGACCCGGACTGCGGCCACCTGAGCGAAGGATTGTGAGGCGAGCAGCAGGCTCAGGACGGCGCTGGCGGTCTTCATATTGAGGAAGATTCTAGCGCCGTCGGCCGGGTTCCCCGAGGGCCTGAGGTCCCAAGCGGTGTCCGGCATTGGTCCTAGGGCTTAAAAACGAGCGCCCTCCCCGGAGGGAGGGCGCGTTCGCTTCGTGCTGTATAAACTGGAGGTGCGAGCGGGATTCGAACCCGCGAATAATGGTTTTGCAGACCATCCCCTTGGACCACTTGGGTATCGCACCGTCTTCCATGATTATACAGAAATCGCCGCGCGTTTGCCCGGGGACGAGGAAGGCTTGCGCGGGGGCGCGATAATTATTATCCTCCGTTCATGAGCGAGCAGTTCGGCGAACGGACGTTCACCACTTTCGAAGTCGCGCGGCTGTGCGGCGTGTTCCACACCACCGTGATCAACTGGGTCAACAAGGGCAAGCTGAAGGCCCGCGTCACGCCC
>JAGWMT010000465.1 GCA_028871595.1 Elusimicrobiota bacterium | reverse complement strand
GAGCGCGGCCAAGGACATCGCCGACGCGAAGGCCGCGGGCCCGGGCGGCGGCGGAGGCGGCGACGGCGGTGGCGGCTCCGCCGGGCCGGTGAACGCGTCGAGCGATCCCGGAGCCAAGGACGTGACGGCGGCCACGCCCTTGGTGGGCGTCCCGCAGGTGCCTGACGGCGAAAAAGCGCCGGATCTCTACGCGAACAAGCACGGCGGCCCGCGCGTGGTCCCGGTCTTCGACGTGAAGAACGACGCGAAGAAGGTGGTTGCCGTCACCTTTACCGGAAAGATGTCCATCGACGCGGACGGCGCCGGGGACGCGT
This sequence comes from Elusimicrobiota bacterium, assembly GCA_028871595.1. Next base: position 1,300 of record JAGWMT010000465.1, on the reverse strand, counting down.
ATAAGACGGACAAGACCGGCCAATCGCAGACCTCGGCGAAGATCGCCGGCGCCAGCCTCAATCCCCTCCGCATCCCCTTCGCGGTGAAGCCGACCGGCTTCGGCCACGGCGTGCACTTGCTCGACTACGCGGCCGTCAGCTACCACCAGAAGACGGTGTTCACCGTGGTCGGCGACAACGGGCCGCAGGACGAGGTCGGCGAATGCTCGATGTCCTGCGCGAAGAGCCTCGACATCGACTCGAATCCCAATTCCGGCGGGGTGGACGGCGGCGTGACCTACACCTTTCTGCCCGGCAGCCGCGACGCCGCGCCGCCGACCAGCGCGGACGATATTCAGGCGCGCGGACGCGCCAAGTTCCAGGCCGCCGGAATCAAGGTCCCCGGCTACTGAGCGGTCCAGCCTCCGTCCACGGTCAGCGACGCGCCCCGGATCTGATCGGCCGCGGGCGAGCACAGGAAGACGGCGATGCCGCCGATCTGCTCCGGGGTGGCGAACTCGCGCGACGGCTGCTTCTCGGCCAGAAGCTTGGTCTTGGCCTCCTCGACGGTCATGCGGTGGTGCTGGGCCAGGGCGTCGATCTGTTTCTGGACCAAGGGCGTCAGCACCCAGCCCGGGCAGATCGCGTTGCAGGTGACGCCGCTCGCGGCCGTCTCCAGGGCCACGACCTTGGTCAGCCCCACCAGGCCGTGCTTCGCGGCGACGTACGCCGCCTTCTGGACCGAGGCCACCAGGCCGTGGGCCGAGGCCACGTTGATGATGCGGCCCCAGCCGCGCTTCCTCATGCCCGGCAGGGCCGCGCGGATGGAGTGAAAGCTGGAGGACAGATTGATGGCCAGGACCTGGTCCCATTTCTCCGCGGGAAACTCCTCCACGGGCGCGACGTGCTGGATGCCGGCGTTGTTGACGAGCACGTCCACGCGCCCGAACGCTTTCTCGGCGTCCGCGATCAGCCGGGCGACCTCCGCGGGCTTGGACATGTCGGCCGGGTGATGGGCCGCGGCGGCGCCGGAGAGCCGCTCCAGTCCTTCCCGCAGATCGGCGATCTCCTGCGCGGAGCCGAAGCCGTTGAGCATCACGGCCGCTCCCTGCGCGGCCAGCGCGCGGGCGATGCCCAGTCCGATGCCGCTGGTGGAGCCGGTCACGACGGCGGCCTTGCCTTTCAACATAAGTTCTCCCTCATCCCTTCCAGCGCACCACGACGCGCCGCTCGCAGCACTCCTCCATCGCGCAGCGGACCCCCTCCCGGCCCAATCCGGAGTCCTTGACGCCTCCATACGGAAGGTGATCGGCGCGGTACG
>JAGWMT010000464.1 GCA_028871595.1 Elusimicrobiota bacterium | reverse complement strand
ATTGTATCTAATTGCGGACCTTGAAAATTCGCCCGAGGCCGGGCGCGAAAAGACGCGAAATCGCGGCGCAGGCCAGCAGGATCAAGCCCTGCATCAGCGGCAGGCGGTAGCGGATCACGGCGTGGACGGTGCCGTAGACCGCGGTGAGTCCGAACACGGAGGCGGGGAGGACCGGAATCTCGCGCCAGCGGTCGCGGAACAGCCACAGGCCCAGCAGGCCCAGCGGGATGATCCAGCCGTCGGAGAGCAGGCTGGCCAGGACCAGGAGCGCGTACGAGTGCTGGTAGGTCGCCATCTTGTACGGCCACAGCCGCCAGAACTTGACCACGCCTTCGACGATGCGCGCGGCGAACGTGGCCCGGTGCGCGCCGATCCAGGCGAACGCGGCCTTCGTCATGAGCGTGTTGCGATCGGCCTCCGGCAGGCGCTCCGCCTCGGCGAAGATCGGGACCGTCTTGGCGAATTCGGCCACGCGGTTGGTCGTCTGGTATTCCGGCGGGACGACGAGCGCGCGGTAGAACTCCTCGCCGCCGTGGGTGCTGCCCGCGATGAAGCGGCCCTGGACCGCCCAGTTGCGCCCGGTCCACGCCGCGAAGAACAGGACCAGGGGCGCGGTATAAAGGAAAAACCGCCGCGCGCGCGATTTCGCCGGCGCGACCAGCCAGATCAGCAGCCCCGACAGCGCGCACGCGGGCAGCACGGCCGAGTTGCCGATGCCGAAGACCGACGCGGACAGGCCGCCGATCAGCGCGCTGCGGTCGCCCGCGGGATCGCCGGGAGCGGCGCCCCAGTCCAGCGACGACCACAGCAGCACTCCGAAGCCGAAGCACAGCAGGGTCTCCCGAAAGAAATACGCGCAGTAGTAGACGGACTGGGGGTACAGCATGTAGACGGCCAGCGCGGCCAAAGCCAGCCGCTCGCCGAACAGGCGGCGTCCCGTCAACCACAGGAAATAGCCCGTCAGGATGGACAGCACGCACTGGACGAATATCACCACCGAGGGACGTTCCCCGAAGACCTTGTAGAGCCCCGCGATGAACAACGGATAAACCGGCTCCCGTCCCGACGTGGGCACGCCCGGGATGACCGCGTATTCCCCGTGTTCGACCACGGAGAGGGCGATGGTCTCGTACTGGTCGTTGCTGGTCGGGAGGGCATGCGCGCCGCGCCAGACGTAGACGAAGCGCAGCAGAAGCCCTGCTCCCAGGATCATCGCGGCCAGGCGGCCCGCGCGCCGCGAGTCCAGGTTCATGGGACGCGTCGCCCCGTCAGGGCTTCGCGGACCAGGTGCTCGGTGAACTCAAGCCCCGTGGGCCAGGAGTGGGCCGTGCTCAGCCCGCCCAGCCGCGGGCTCTCATAGGTCGCGATCTCGCCGATGCGCATGCCCAGCTTCATCATGCGCATGGACATCAGATACTCGATGACGAAGCCGTCCACGGCGCAGCGGCACGCGCGCAGGCTGTCGGCGCGCACCGCGCGGAAGCCGTTGATGGTGTCGGTCACGTACGGCCCGCGGTTCCAGATGATGTTGGCCAGGAAGGTGAAGGCCTGGTTCACCCATTTGCGCAGCTTGAGCGTCTCCTCGTCCTCTTCATTGTGGGCGCCCGCGCACATGCGCG
>JAGWMT010000122.1 GCA_028871595.1 Elusimicrobiota bacterium | reverse complement strand
GAGGCGGTGTCGGCGACGGCCCTGTCGCGGGAGCTGGACGAGACCTTGCGCGTGGCCTCGGAGGCGCGCCGCCAGCTGGGCGAGGCCCTGACGGCCGAACGCGCCCGGCGGGAGAGCGTCGAAGGGGACCTGTCGGCGCGCGCCGACGAGGCGTCGAAGCTGTCCGTCCGCGCCGAGGCCGCCGAGAAGGAGCTCGCCGCCGCGCGGACGTCGGCCGAGGATGTCCGCGTCGGCCTGGAAATCCGTCTGGCGGAGGCGAACGCGGCGGCTGCCGACGCGCGGGCGCGCTGGGAAAAGGACGTGGCCGAGGAGCGCGCGCGGCGCGAGGCCGCCGAGAGGGAATTCGCGGCCCGCGGGACCGACTTGAAGGGGTTGGAGTCGCGCGCCGCGTCCGCCGAGAGCCGGCTGGCCGACGCCGAAGCCCGGCTGGCGGCCGCGGGGACGGCGGCGGCCGAGAGCCAGGCGCGCCTGGAGAAGGAGTCGGCGGAGGCGACCGCCGCGGCGGACCGGGAGCGGGCCAAGGCGGGCGAGGCCGCGCGGGCCGCCGCGTCCGCGGAGGCGGAGGTCAAGCGGCGTGAAGGCGAGCTCAAGGAAGCCCGCCTGCATCTCCACGCGCTGCGGCAGAAGGCGGACGGGAACGAGGCCCATATCGAGTCCCTGCGCGCGGAATTGGAATCCTCCGCCGCGTCCTCGCGGGCCGCGACGGCCGACCTGGAAGCGCGACTGAAGGCGGCCCAGGCGGAGGGCGCGAAAACGGAGTCCGCGCGCGCCGCCGCCCAGGCCGAGCTGGAGCGCATCGAAGCGGAGCGCGCGGCGCTGGCGCTGTCGAGCGCGCGGGCGGAGGCCGAGGCCGCGCGCCTGGGCGCGGAGTCCCAGCGCGCGTCCAAGGACTTGGCGGAGACGCGGGAGAAGCTGGAGGGCGAGATCCGGCTCTTGCGCGAGAAGGCGCGCGAGGCGATCACGAACGCCGACCAGATCCGCCGCGACGGCGTCGAGGCGTTCGAGAGCGCGCGAGAGACCAAGCTGCGCCTCGAGCTGGAGGCCGACCGCGCCCGCCGCGCGCGGGAGGATGAGATGAAGGCCCTGGCCGCTCGGGAGAGCGCCATGCGCGCGGAGCTGGCGGCGCTCAAGGACGAACTGCGCGAGCGCGTCGAGGCGGAGTCCCGCGAGATCCGCGGCGCATTGGAGGCCGAGCGCGCCCGGCTTTACGCCGACATCGAGGCCGAGCGCCGGGCCCACCAGGCCACGCCGCGGCCGACTCCCCCGGTGGAGGAAAGCGTGCGCCGGCTGCGCGAGGAGTCCGTGGACCGGCGCCGGGACATCGAGGCCGAGGTCGCCGGGTATATGACGCCGACGCCGAAGCCGGTCGAGCCCGCGCCCCGGCAGGAGCCCGCGGCGACCTCCGTCCCGCCGGCGCCGGCCGAGTCGCAGACGCCGGTCCCGTGGCAGGTCGGCGACGAGGTCCGCCTGCTCCTGTACGTCGCGATCGGCGTTTTCGTGGTGGCCGCGCTCGTGTCCACCGCGCTCTTCTTCCAGGGCTGAGACGGAATCAGCCGGCGAAATCACGGGGCCGCGCGCCGCGTCCGGCCCAGTGCGCCAGAGCGCCGGCGACGCGGCCGGCCGCCCGGCCGTCGCCGAACGGGTTGGCGCCGGGCCGGGGCCTCGGCCGGGACGCGGCCCGCACCAGCGCGCGCTCCACGGCGCCCGGCTCCACGCCGACGAGGGTCCCCCAGCGGCCGAGGGCTTCCGGGCGTTCTGTGGTCCGGCGCAGGACCAGGTAGGGAAGCCCCAAAGTCGGCGCCTCCTCCTGAATCCCCCCCGAGTCGGTCGCGGCGAAGGCGGCGCGCGACAGCAGCCGCGCGAAATCCGCGTACTCCAACGACGGCACGACGCGGAACCGCGAGGCCGGAAGTCCGATCAGCGGCGCCCGGGAGGCGGGATTGGGATGGAGCGGGATGACCCAGAGGACCTCGGGACGGCGCCGCGACGCGCGGCGCAGGGCGCCCACGAGCCCGCGCAGGACCGCGCCGTGGCTTTCGCGCCGGTGCAAGGTCACGACCGCGATGGGCCGGTCCTCCGGAAGTCCGGCCGGGAGACCCGGGGCCGCCGGCCGCGACAAAACGGATTCGAGCGCGTCCACCACGGTGTTGCCGGTGACGTAGATCGAGCGCGGGTCGGCGCCTTCGGCCAGGAGGCGGCGCCGCGCCAGCGCCGTGGGCGCGAGGCGGACGGAGGCCAGCCGGTCCACGACGACGCGGTTCATTTCCTCGGGGTAGGGCGACGTCATATCCCCGGAGCGCAGCCCCGACTCCAGATGGGCGACGGGGATGCCGCGCTGGAACGCGGCCAGGGCCGCGCCCAGGGCGCTGGTGGTGTCTCCCTGCACGAGGACCACATCGGGATGGTGACGGGCCAGGTCCGAATCCACTCCCGCGACGACCGCGGCGAGCAGGGCGTTGAGGCTTCGCCGTGGGCGCAGCACGCGCAGGTCGCGGTCGGGAAAGAGGCCGAAGCTCCGCAGCGCGCCGGACAGCAGCTCGCGGTGCTGGCCCGTCGCAAGCAGGCGCGCGCGGAAGCGCGGGTCGGCGCGCAGGCGCCGGACGACGGGCGCGGTCTTGATGGCCTCGGGCCGCGTGCCGACGACCGCCAGGACCCGGAGCGGGCGTCTCACGGGGTCAGTCGGCGACGCGCCGCGGGCGGGAGTAGCCGGCGCTCTTGGCGTGCGCCTCGCTTTCGGCCAGGCGCAGATCGTCGCGGACCATCTCGCGCACCAGCTCCGCGAAGGTGATGCGCGGCTTCCAGCCCAGTTCGCGGCGGGCCTTGGCGGGGTCGCCCAGCAAGGTCTCGACCTCGGTGGGTCGGAGGTAGCGCGGGTCCAGGGCGACGATCGTCCGTCCGGTGCGCCTGTCCACGCCCCGTTCCCCGGCGCCGCGCCCGCGCCAGACCAGGTCCAGGTCCAGCTCCCGGGCGGCGGCCTCGACGAATTGGCGCACGCTGTGCTGACGGCCGGTGGCGATCACGTAATCGGCGGGAGCGCGCTGCTGGAGCATCAGCCACATCATCTCCACGAAGTCGCGGGCGTGACCCCAGTCGCGCTTGGCCTCCAGGTTCCCCAGCCAGAGGGTCTCCTCGAGCCCCAGCTTGATCCGGGCCAGGCCGCGGGTGATCTTGCGGGTGACGAAGGTCTCGCCCCGGCGCGGAGACTCGTGGTTGAAGAGCAGGCCGTTGCAGGCGTAAAGGCCGTAGGCCTCGCGGTAGTTGACGGTGATCCAGTACGCGTACATCTTGGCCACGCCGTACGGCGAGCGCGGGTAGAACGGGGTGGTCTCGCGCTGGGGCGTCTCGCGGACCTTTCCGAAAAGCTCGGAGGTGGAGGCCTGGTAAAAGCGGGTCTTCTTGGAGAGCCCCAAAGTCCGGATGGTCTCCAGCAGGCGCAGCGTGCCCAGCCCGGCGGAGTTGGCGGTGTACTCGGGCTCCTGGAAGCTGACGGCCACGTGGCTCTGAGCCGCCAGGTTGTAGATCTCGTCGGGCCGGACCTTCTCCACCACGCGCTGCAGGCTGGAGGAGTCGGTCATGTCCCCGTGATGAAGCAGGAAGCGCAGCTTCTTCTCATGGGGGTCCTGGAAGAGATGGTCGATGCGGTCGGTGTTGAAGAGCGAGGTGCGCCGCTTCAGGCCGTGGACCTCGTAGCCCTTCGACAGGAGGAATTCGGCCAGATAGGAGCCGTCTTGGCCGGTCACGCCGGTGATCAGGGCTTTTTTCATCGCCGTGATTCAAGCATAAGCGGCGGCTACTTCGCGACGGGCAGAAGGAAGGAGGACCCGGCGGGGACGAGCGAGGCGGCCGCGCCCGAGGAAAGGGCGACGGAGACCGAGCCGGAGGAGACCAGCAGACGGGCGCCGCGGGACACGGCGGTGGAGAGCTCGAAGCGGAAGGACGTCCCTTCCGACGCGCGGACGACGGCCGTTCCGTTGGTGAACGCGACGGAACCTCCGGTGATCTCGACGTCGGAGTCCGAGACGATGGGAACGAAGGGTGCTCCCCCGCCCGCGTTGACGGACCGGTTCCAGCCGGTGACGCGGTAGGTTCCGTCCATGGCCGACGGGCACAGGGCCATGGTGCAGGGGCGCGGCGCGAAGCAGGCGGCGGGGGACAGAAGCGCGGCGGCCAGGAGCAGGCGGCGCATCAGTACAGAGTGCCGGACGGAGCGACCGAGTCGCCCAAAGGCGGCAGATCCACGGGGGCGTTCGCGGGGCGGCGCAGATCGGTGACCTTCGAGTGGTAGAAGAGAACGACCTTGCGCACGTAGGCGCGGGTCGAGGCGAACCAGCGGTTGCGGGTCAAGTATTTCGGGCCCGCGTGGTAGGCGGCGATGACGCGCTGCATGACCCAATGCGGGACGTCGGTGTAGCGCACGCCCTGGAGGCGGAACAGGCGCCAGGCGGCCTTGAACAAGGTCTGGATGTACGCCGCCCCGGCCTTGATGCCCGATTCGGGGTCGTACAGGCGGGAGGCGGGAACGCCCAGGCCCTCGGAGGTCGCGGGCATCACCTGCATCAGGCCGCGGGCGCCGGCCGGGGAATGGGCTTTGGGATCGAATTCGGACTCGGCGGCCATGATGGACTTCAGGAAACGGGCGTCCAGGCGGTAAAGGCGGGCGTATTTGAAGATCAGGTCGTCGTAGCGGTCGGTGACATTGGGCTGGGACAACATGATCTTGAAGGTCCGCCGGTAGGCCGGGGTCTCCTTCGGGACGGGAACGACCAGTTCCTGATAGAGGCGGGCCGCCGCCGGGCGGCGATCGGTCGCCGCGGGCGTCGAGGACGGGTCGCGCTCCGACATCCGGGGGGCCGCCACCACGGCCCCGGGCGGGAGGCCCCGGCGGGCCGGCGCCGCGTCGAACATCATGTTCAGACGGGCGGCGGGGTAGGCCGAGGCGGGTTCCTGAGCGGACGCCGAACCCGCGGCGAGGGCGAGGACCACCCCAAGGACGAGACGTCGACGGTTGAAGTTGACGATACCCTATGATAGCACAGGAAAGGGGGGCGTGCCTGGGCCTTTCGGCCCCCGTCCGGCCGCCGGAAGCCCCCCCGCCATTTGGTAGTATAACCCCCCTCATGGCCGATAAAGTGCTGGTGGTGGGCGGAACGGGGCTGGTGGGCAACGCCTTGGTCCGGAATTGGACCGCGGCGGGCGCCGTGGTGGCGGCGGCCACCTACCATTGCCACCGATCCGGGGGCTTCCACCAGCTGGATATGCAAGATGTGGATGGGGTGCGCGCACTTTTGGCGGAATACCGCCCCACCCTCGTGGCCGTACCCGCGGCCAATCCCTTCGTGGACTACTGTGAATTGCATCCCGCGGAAACGCGCAAAGTGAACGTGGACGGCACTTGGAATGTGGCGCGCGCGTGCCGGGAGATCGGGGCGCGGATGATCTTCTACTCCTCGGATTACGTTTACGACGGGGTCAAAGGAGTCTATACAGAGGAAGACGCTCCCAACCCCATCAACGAGTACGGCCGCCAAAAAGCCGAGGCGGAGGCGGGAGTGCTGGCGGCGGATTCGGGCAACCTGGTGATCCGGACCTCCGGCGCGTACGGCTGGCAGTGGGAGCCCAAGAATTTCGTGCTGCAGATTCGCGCGCGCTTGGCGAAGGGCGAAACCATGCGCGTGGCCGACGATCTGCGCTACAATCCGACCTACGTGGAGAATCTGGCGCAGATCACGGTCGCCTTGTCGTCGCGCGGAGCGTCGGGGATATTCCACGTCGTCGGGGCCGAGGAGATCGTTCGTTACGAGTTCGCGGCGCGCGTCGCCGCGGCGTTCGGTCTCGACGCGGGCCTCTTGATCCCGACGCCGATGGCGAATATCGGCTCCCCCACCCCCCGCCCCAAGGCGAGCAGTCTGCGCACGGACAAGGTACGTGCCGCGGTTTCCGTTCACCCCATCGGCGTGGACGAGGGCCTGCGGCGCATGCTGGCCATGGAGGCGGATTGGCGTGCGTACGCGCGGACCTTGCCCGATCCCGCCGCCAAGACCGCGCCGATCCGGCGCTAGCATCTTCGCCGGAGATTTGATACACTTCTCTGCGTTCCGCTAATTCCTGGAGGATAGACATCCGCTCATGATCAACGTTTCGATGAAAGCCATGCTTGAGGCCGGCGTGCATTTCGGCCACCAGACCCGCCGCTGGAATCCCAAGATGTCCCGTTTCATCTTCGGCGAACGCAACGGCATCCATATCATCGATCTCCAGAAGACGGTCAAGGAGCTCAAGAAGGTCGGCCAGTGGGTCCGCGACGAGTCCGCCACCGGCAAGAAGTTCCTCTTCGTCGGCACGAAGAAGCAGGCGCAGGACCTCCTCCGCGCCGAGGCCGACCGCTGCGGCGCCTCCTACGTCTGTGAGAAGTGGCTGGGCGGCACGCTGACGAACTTCGCCACCTTGCGCAAGTCGGTCAAGCGCCTGGAGGAGCTCGAGAAGTGGCAGAACGACGGCATCTTCGCGGTGCTCCCCAAGAAGGAAGTCTCCCGCCTGAATAAGGAGATGTCCAAGCTCAAGAAGAACCTGTCCGGTCTGCGCGGCCTGGACAAGCTTCCCGACATCATGTTCATCGTCGATCCCGTCGAAGAGGATCTCTCCGTCCAGGAAGCCCGCAAGCTGGGCATTCCGATCGTCGCCGTCTGCGACACCGACTGCGATCCGGACATGATCGACCACCCTATCCCGGGCAACGACGACGCGGCGCGCTCGATCAAGCTGTTCTGCGGCCTGGTCGCCGACGCGGTGCTGGAAGGCAAGCAGGCGTACGAGGCCGCGCTGAACGCGCAGTCCGTGGCCGGCGCCGAAGCGGCGATGCTCGCCGAGGGCGCGGCCGCCGAGGGCGACATGCAGCAGACCGCCGACGTGGTCTACGCCGCCGCCGAAGAAACGACCCCGACGGAGGCGTAAGGACATGCCGACCATGGATGCCACTCAAGCGATCAAGGAGCTCCGCGAGAAGACCGGCGCGGGCATGATGGACTGCAAGCGCGCGTACGACGAGGCGAAGGGCGACCTCAACGCGGCGATCGTCATCCTCCGCAAGAAGGGCATGGCCGACGCGGCGAAGAAGTCCGCGCGCGCCACCAAGGAAGGCGCCGTGGCCTTCAAGATCGACGGCAAGACCGGCGCGATCATCGAGATCAACTCCGAGACCGACTTCGTGGCCAAGGGCGCCGATTTCCAGGCGCTCGTGAAGTCTTTGGCCGAGAAGGCCTCCGCCGGCGCGCTGAAGAGCGTGGAAGCCGCCAACGAGGAGCTGGTCAAGCCCTTGGTCGGCAAGCTGGGCGAGAACCTGGCCCTGCGCCGCTTCGAGCGCTTCGAGCTGAAGGGCGCCGGCCTGATCGCCGGCTACGCCCACCAGACCGATCCCGCGGTGCCCGCCAAGAAGGGCGCGCTGATCGAGCTGTCCGTCGCCGTCGACGCGGCCGCGAAGTCCCCCGAGCTGGCCGAGCTGGCCAAGGACCTCCTCCTGCAGATCGTCGGCGCCTCCCCCAAGTATCTGACGCGCGATCAGGTTCCCGCCGCGGATATCGAGAAGGAGAAGGAGATCCACACGGAGATCCTGCGCAAGGAAGGCAAGCCCGAGGCCTCCATCCCCAAGATCATCGAGGGCAAGATCAACAAGCTGTTCTACCAGCAGTGGGTCCTCCTCGACCAGGTCCTTCAGCGCGACAACAAGCTGACGGTGCCGGGGCTGATCAAGGCGACGAGCGACAAGCTCGGCGGCGAAGTCAAGGTCGTCCGCTTCGCGCGCTACCAGCTGGGCGAGTAGTCCCCGGGGATGCCCTCGGCGAAGAAGTACTCACGAGTCCTTCTCAAGCTCTCCGGCGAGTCGTTGTGCGGAGAGAGCGCCCACGGCATTCGGCCCGACGCGCTGTCGTCCATCGGCTCGGAGATCAAGCTGGCCGTGGACTCCGGCGTGCAGATGGGCATCGTCGTCGGCGGCGGCAACATCTGGCGCGGCGAGCAGGACCGCGGCGAGGCCATCGGCCGGGTGACGGCCGACTACATGGGCATGCTGGCGACCTTGATCAACGCGCTGGCCCTGCAGGACGCGCTCGAGCAGCTGGGCGTGCCCACCCGCGTGCAGACCGCGGTGGAGATCAACAAGCTGGCCGAGTCCTACATCCGGCGCCGCGCGATCCGTCACCTGGAGAAGAGCCGCGTCGTGATCTTCGCGGGCGGAACCGGCAACCCCTATTTCACCACCGACACGGCGGCGGCCCTGCGCGCCGTGGAGATCGAGGCCGAGGTCGTTCTGAAAGCGACGAAAGTCGACGGCGTGTACAACGCCGACCCCAAGAAGGACAAGAAGGCGGTCAAGTACGACCGCCTGACCTTCATGGACAGCATCAAGCAGCGGCTCAAGGTGATGGACACCACCGCGCTGACGCTGTGCATGGAGAACCGCATGCCCGTCGTCGTGTTCGACCTGGCCGTGAAGGGCAACATCGCCCGCGCGGTCGCCGGCCAGAAGGTCGGCACCTTGATCACCACGGAGTGACACTATGAGCGACGCCGTCAACGCCGTCATCGCGAAGATGGAAGAAGCCATGAAGGACCGCCTGGCCAAGATGGGCAAGGACATGTCCAACATGCGCACCGGCCGCGCCAATCCCATGATGCTGGAGTCCGTGAAGGTGGAAGCCTACGGCTCCCTGGTCCCCTTGAAGCAGGTCGCCGCCGTCTCGGTCCCCGAGGCGCGCACGTTGGAAATCCGCCCGTGGGACCCCTCGACCTTGCAGGACCTGGAGAAGGCCCTGCAGAAGGCCGACATCGGCGCCATGCCGCAGAACGACGGCAAGATGCTGCGCATCTCGCTCCCGATGATGACCGAGGACCGGCGCAAGGACCTGGTGAAGAGCCTCAAGAAGCTGGGAGAGGAATTCAAGGTGGGCGTGCGCAACGAGCGCCAGGACGCGCTGAACAAGGTGAAGAAATCCTTCCAGGCCAAGGAGATCACCGAGGACGCCCTGCGCCTGCACGAGACGCGCATCCAGAAGCTCACCGACGCCTTCACGAAGCAGATCGA
>JAGWMT010000463.1 GCA_028871595.1 Elusimicrobiota bacterium | reverse complement strand
ATTTCGCTTCAACCGCCGCCTTTCGCCTAGCCGAGGGATGCTGTTTTATCGACTAATCGAGCAATGCGTCCGGCGCGGACCAACAACCCTTAGCCAAATCGCACGGAGAACGCATTAGGGGTAGTCAGGTGGATATGCGTGCTCCGGAGTAAGCTCAACTCGCGCCGGCACGAGTGGAATGAATAGAAACGCCATTTGACGGAGTCCGCCAGGCCCCGAGACCGATGCCTTCAAGTTCTGGGACCGACGGCCGCGTGGTGATCCGCCTCGCCGACGCCCTGCCCGCGCATCCGCACGTGTACGCGCCGCTGATCGCGGCCCGCTAGAACTTCGCGAAGCCCGGCACGCGCGGGCAGAGCTCGACGTCGCGGATGTTCTCCATGCCGGTGACGTACATCAGCATGCGCTCGAAGCCCAGGCCGAAGCCCGCGTGCGGCACCGTGCCGAACCGGCGCAGGTCCGCGTACCACGAGTACGTTTCCTGGGAGATGCCGGTCTCCTTCATGCGCGCCAGCAAAGGCTCCAGCCGGTGCTCGCGCTGCGAGCCGCCGATGAGCTCGCCCACGCGCGGAACCAGCAGGTCCATGCAGGCCACGGTCTTGCCGTCGTCGTTGCAGTACATGTAGAAGGGCTTCAGGCTGCGCGGGTAGTTGATCACGAACAGCGGCCGCTTGGCGTATTCTTCCGTCAGATAACGCTCGTGCTCGGTCTGCAGATCGGCGCCCCAGGTGATCGGGTAATTCCAGGTCCGCCCGGCGTTTTGGAGGACCTCGACGGCCTTGGTGTATTCGATGACGCCGAACTCGGCCTTGGCCACGGCCTCCAGGCGGGCACGGAGACCTTTCTCCACGCGCTCGTCGAAGAACTGGAGGTCGCGGGCGCAGTTCTTGAACATGTGCTCGATCAGATGTTTGACGAAGGCCTCGGCCAGATCGCGGTCGTCCTTCAGGTCGGCGAACGCGAACTCGGGCTCGATCATCCAGAACTCGGCGGCATGCCGCGGCGTCGTGGACTGTTCGGCCCGAAACGTCGGGCCGAAGGTATACACTTTCGAAAGGGACATCGCCAGAATCTCGGCTTCCAACTGGCCGGAGACGGTCAGGCTGGTCTTCTCGCCGAAGAAGTCCTTCGACCAGTCGATTTTCCCGTCGGCGCCGCGCGGGGGCTTCTCGGGATCCAACGTCGAGACTTGGAACATGGCGCCGGCGCCTTCACAGTCGGACGTCGTCAAGATAGGGCTATGACACATCACGAAGCCGCGGTTCCGGAAGAACTCATGGACGGCGAACGACAATTCGGCGCGGGCCCGGAAGACGGCGCCGAAAGTATTCGTGCGCGGACGCATGTGCGCCACGCCGCGTAGGAACTCGAACGAAGTCCCCGCTTTCTGAACGGGAGAAGAGGGATCGCACTCGCCGAGGATCTCAATGGAAGACGGCTCCAACTCCAGCGCCTGACCCTTGCCTTGAGACGCGATCAACTTGCCGGTCACGACCAAAGACGCGCCGGTGATCTGCTTGAGGACTTTCTCCCGCCCCGCGAATTCGGCGGGCACGAGGACTTGGAGGGAATCGAAGGTGGAGCCGTCGTTGAGGTGGAGAAAGCCCACGCTCTTGGACTCGCGCACCG
>JAGWMT010000121.1 GCA_028871595.1 Elusimicrobiota bacterium | reverse complement strand
CCCAGTCGCGGCCGTGGGACAGCAGGACTTCGGACTTGGCGGCGCCGTCGTCGGTGATGATCGTCAGGGCGTAGCCGTCTTCGCCCTTGTAGTCTCGCTCGGTGTACGGCGGCTGGTAGTCGTTGCGGCCGGTCTCGCGGCAGCCGGCGTACTTGAAGTGGAGCTCCCGGGCGGGCATGCCGTTGGCGAAGGCCACGGTCAGCTCGAAGGACGTCTCCAATTCGCGGGCGTCGGCGCAGGAGTTTCCGGACGACGCGGCGGCCGGCTCCGGAGCGGGATTGACGGGCAGGGGAGCGCGGGCGGACCGACCCGCGGCGACGGCGGCGCGCGCGGAATCGTAGGCGGCGCCCAGATCGGACTGCGCGGCGGACGCGCCGGCTCCGAGCGCGAGGGCGGCCGCGATCAAAAGGGCTTTCTCGGACTTCATGAATCGTACCTCCGGAAGAGTTCGACGACGAACTCATTCTAACCCGGGGGCCTGAGCCCCGCGTGACGAACGCGTCACGAAAAGTCCCGGCAAGGGGCCCGTCCATTTTTGGCCCGAAAGACCCGGACGCCGCTCCCCGGAAAAAACCGCTAGAATGTCGGCCGGGTTTCGCAGTCCCCAGGAGAACCGCCATGTCCGACACCGCCGCCGCCCCCCAGACCTTGGCCCGCGTCATCTTGAACCAGTCGCAGGAGAAGCGTCTCCTCGCCGGCCACAACTGGGTGTTCTCCAACGAGATCAAGGCCGTTCAGGCCGACGTCCCGCCCAAGGCCGGCGACCTGGCCGTCATCGTCACCTCCACCAATCACGAGCTGGGCCTGGCCTTCTATCACCCGAACAGCCTGATCGCGGGGCGCATGCTCACGCGCAGCCCGAAGGACGTCATCGACAAGGACTTCTTCAAGAAGCGCCTGCAGGACGCGATGGCCTACCGCGAAAAAGTCTGCCCCGGCGAGAACGCCTACCGTCTCTGCTTCGGGGAATCCGACGGCCTGCCCGGCCTGGTGGTGGACCGCTACGGCTCCATTTTGGTACTGCAGGTCCTGTCGGCCGGCATCGAGCGCCGCTTGGACATGGTGGCGGCCGCGCTTCAGGAACTGCTCCAGCCGAAAGGCATCTACCTGAAGAACGACCATCGCACGCGCGCGCTGGAAGGACTCCCTCTCGAGTGCCGGACCCTCACCGGCGTCGTCCCGGAGAACGTTCCCATCGTGGAGGGGGGCTTGCGCTTCAACGCCGCCATCGGCGAAGGCCAGAAGACCGGGCACTATTTCGATCAGCGCGACAACCGCGCGTTCCTGCGCCCCTATTTCGCCGGCCGTTCCGTGCTGGACCTGTACTGCTACACCGGCGGCTTCGCGATCAACGCGGCCAAGGCCGGCGCCAAGAGCGTGTTCGCGCTGGACAGCTCCGGCCCCGCGCTGACCTTGGCCAAGGAGAACGCCAAGCTCAATGGAGTGGAAGGCACGGTCAGCTTCGACGAAGGCGACGCGGAAGCCGCGCTGGAGTCCTTCGCCGGCTACCAGCAGCCGTTCCGTCCCGACTTCATCGTCTTGGATCCGCCCAGCCTGGTCCCGGCCAAGAAGCACCTGCCCAAGGCCATCCGCCTCTACGCGAAGCTCAACGCCCAGGCCATGAAGGCCCTGCCCCGGGGCGGCTTGCTGGCGACGGCCACCTGCTCGCACCACGTCTCCCGCGAGGACTTCGTGAAGATGCTGCGCGACGCCCAGAGCCGCGCCCAGCGGTCCATCCGCATGATCGCCCTGCGCGGCCAGTCCGCCGACCATCCGGTGCTTCTGGCCATGCCGGAGACCGAGTACCTGCACTTCGCCTTGCTGGAGATTCTTTAAGCCTCGAGGACGTTGAATGGAAGAAGATCGCTCCTCGAAGTTCTCGCCGTCCAAGCTGGACGTCTACAAGAACTGCGCCCGGCGCTACCAGTACCGCTACGTGGACAAGATCTCCCGGCGGCGCAAGACCCCGGAGACCGTGGTCGGAACCGCGGTGCACGCCGCCTTCGAGGAACTGTACGGATTGGTGTCGGGCGGCAAGGTGCCGACATCAGCCGAGGTCCGGGCGCTTTACCGCGCCGCGTTGAGCGAGGAGTGGGACGACACCGTCCAACTCAAGGACCTCCGGTTCACGAAGGACGACTGGATCAAGGTCGGCGACGACTGCGTCGAGCTGTATTACGCGGCGCACGCCCCTTTCAACGAGGACCGGACCGTGGCCGTCGAGAAGCGCGTCGGCTTCCCTCTGACGGTCGACGACGGCGAATACCGCATCGAGGGCTTCGTCGACCGCCTTTCGCTGGCGCCCGACGGCGCTTTCGAGATCCACGACTACAAGACGGCCAAGACTTTGCCCAACCAGGAGCATGCCGACGCCGACTGGCAGCTGGCCCTCTACGAAATCGCGGTTCGCCGCGAGTGGCCCGACACGAAGGATGTGCGGCTCAAGTGGCACTACGTTCGCCACGGCAAAATATTAACGTCGATCCGCGACGCCGCGGCGCGGGAACGCCTGCTCGCGGACGTGACCGCGACGATCTCCGCCATCAAGCATGACCACGAATTCCTTCCGAACCCCGGACCGTTATGCGACTGGTGCGAATACCGGGACCTCTGCCCCGTGTTCGCGCATCCGGTGAAGGTGGCGGCGCTGCCGCCGGAGGAGCGCAAGCGCGACGACGGCGTGCGCCTGGTAAACGCCCTCACCCAGGTGGAAGACAAGCGCCGGCGTTTAAAGGACGAGTTGAAGACCCTGGAACTGGAGAAGGACGAATTGGACGGGCGCATCGCCGATTTCGCCGAAGCGGCCGGCGTGACAACCGTCGCCGGAGAGACCGCCGAGGCGTCGGTGACGGTCAAGAACGACGTCCATCTCCCCACGAAGACCCACGAGCCGGAAAAGCACGCCGAGCTGGAGAAGGCGGCGCGAGCCGCGCCGGTCTGGGACGAGGTCGCGCGGCTGGACGCTCATGCCCTCGTGGAGGGCGCGCGCGCGAAACGGTGGGAGGGTCCGATCCTGGCGGCGGCGGAGGCCCTGATCGAGCGCTTCGGTCGCCGCGAGGCCGCGCGCACGGTGCGCCTGAGGCGCCGCCGCGCGGCCGACGAGGACTAGGCCCTACTCGAAGACGGACTTCTCCTGTCCGCCGCCGATTCCCAGCTGGACCGCGAGGCTCATCCAGTCGGATTTCAGCCGGTCGGCCTGGACCTCGAGCTCGTTCCAGCCTCGGTCGTGTTCGAGCGTCCTGCCGCCCTTCGCCTTGCTCCGGCCCGCGTGGCGGGACCGGACACCGCTCTTCGCTGAGATTTTTTTCATAGCACCCTCTTTTCGGAGTATAACCCCCGACCCCGCATTCGTCAACGGCCAATTTTCCCGCGCGGGGCCGTGAGTCGAAGGGCCCCTAAAATAAATCCGTAAGACCCAAAAATAAATTAGGCCCTTCGTCCCGCCCTGTGGTAGAATTTTTCCTCGGAGGAAACACCACATGAAGACGACCTTGGGACTGCTGGCTCTCGTGATCGCGGCGGCTCCGGCCTTCGCCGGCGGAGACAAGCATTACCTGATCGGATTCCGCGACGGCGTCACGGCCGCGCAGCGGCGCGCCGCGCTGAAATCCTTGGGCGCGTCCGAGTCCGACGATCTTTCCGAAATCGGCGCTCTGGCCGCCGACGTCCCGTCCGACGTGGTGTCCTTCCGCGCGTTCGAGGAGCAGGCCCAGGCCAATCCCGACGTCCTGGTCGTCCAGGAGGACGTCGTCCGGAACTGGCTGCAAGCGGAGCCTTCCTTTCAGACCGCGCCGTTCCCGACCTTGTCCGACTTCCGCGCGCTGCTGGCGCCGCTCAAGCCCGTCCGCCCGCAGTACTCCCTGCCCGCCGGCGTGAACGCGGCGGAAGTCCCCTGGGGCATCGCGCGCGTGAACGCGCCGAACGCCTGGTCCGTGACCCAGGGGCAGGGCGTGAAGGTCGCCGTCATCGACACCGGCATCGACTGCAATCATCCGGATCTGAAAGCCAACTGCGCCGGCGGCTACAACGCGCTGGACTCCTCGAAGCCGCCCATGGACGACAACGAGCACGGCACGCACGTGTCCGGCACCATCGCCGGCGTCCTGGACGGCAAGGGCGTGGTCGGCGTCGCGCCGAAGGCGCGCCTGTACGCGGTCAAGGTCCTGGACAAGGACGGCTCGGGCGGGCTCACTTCCATTATTAAAGGACTGATCTGGGCCGGCCGCAACCGCATGGACGTGGCGAACATGTCCTTGGGATCCCCCATGGGGACCATCTTCATGCGCGCGGCCGTCAAGTTCGCCCAAATGGAGGGCGTGGTGGTCGTGGCGGCCGCCGGCAACGACGGAAAGGCCGTGGGCTATCCGGCGGCGTATCCGGAGGCGATCGCCGTCGCCGCGCTGACCCCGAACGAGGGCATCGCCGATTTCTCGAACCGCGGCGCGAAGGTGGAATTCATCGCGCCGGGCGAGGACGTGAAGTCCAGCGTCCCCGGCGGCGGCTACGCCGTGTTCGACGGGACCTCCATGGCCACGCCGCACGTCACCGGCCTGGCGGCCCTGGCCGTGGCCCGCGGGGCGCACGGGCTGGATCAGGTCCGCGCGGCCCTCAAGCGCGCCGCCAAGCGCGTTCCCGGGCTCACGCCCGAGGAGCAGGGCGCGGGCGTGATCGACGCGGCCCTGCTGGTCCATTGACCCGTAAGGCCTAGGCCCTTCGAGGCGGAGGGCCTAGAGTCTAGGCCTTTGGTCCTACCTCGCCCTAGGCCCCTAGGCCCATGTGAAAAGTAGGCCTTGCGGCTATCATCCGTTAGACGCAAGGCCCGCACCGGACCCCTCTCCGGTCGGGAAGGAGACCAAAGGAATGAGACTCTCGCTGAAAGTCGTCTTGGCCGCGCTGATCGCCTCGCCCGCGTTGGGGAACCCGCTCCCCTCCACGCAGTCCGGAATGAAGCGCTGGATCGTGACCTTTAAGCCCTCCGTGAAGCAGCAGGGCCGCGACCAGGCTCTCGCCGCTCTTAAGGTCAAGGCGACCGCGCAGATCGCCACGGACGGGAACACGGACAACGAGTACTCCGCCGCCGTCGTGGACCTCCCGGCCGGGACCACCTTGGCCAAGCCGCAGTTCAGCGGCGCGGCCGCCGGCGGTCTGGACGGCATCGCCTCCATCGAGCCCGACCAGCGCGTGAAGTGGATCGAGCAGGCCCAGGTCTCCTTCCAGGCGACGCCGTTCGGCGCCGGCTTCGAGGGTCTCAAGTTCCCGAACGCCGCGTTCGCGGTGAAGCAGGCCAAGCTGGCCAACGCCGCCAACCGCGGCGAGATCACGTGGGGCATCAACCGCGTGCACGCTCCGGCGGCCTGGGACGTGACCGAAGGCGCGGGCGTGAAGGTGGCCATCATCGACACCGGCATCGACCTCAGCCATCCCGACCTGGCGGGCAAGGTGGACGGCGGCTACTCGGCGATCACCAAGACCGAGCGCCCCGAGGACTATCAAGACGACAACGGCCACGGCACGCACGTCTCCGGCACCATCGCCGCGCTGCGCGACGGCAAGGGCGTGGTCGGCGTCGCCCCGAAGGCGCGTCTGTACGCGGTCAAGGTCCTGGACGCGGACGGCTCCGGCAACCTCTCCGACGTGATCGACGGCATCGTGTGGGCGGCCAAGAACGGGATGCAGGTCGCCAACATGTCGCTGGGCGCGCCGGTGGACTCCGACGCGATGCACCGCGCCGTGCGCTACGCCAAGGGCATGGGCATGGTCATCGTCGCCGCGGCCGGCAACTCGGGCGGCTCGGTGGGCTTCCCGGGCGCTTACCCGGAGACCATCGCGGTGTCCGCGTCCGACTCCGACGACCACATCGCGTCCTTCTCCAGCCGCGGGCCGGAAGTGAAGTTCATCGCCCCGGGCGTGGACATCGTGTCCGACAAGCTGGGCGGCGGCCAGATCTCCTACAACGGCACGTCGATGGCGTCGCCCCACGTGGCCGGCCTGGCCGCGCTGGCGGTGTCCCAGGGCTGGACCGGCCTGTCCGGCCCGGACGGCGTGTTCAACCAGCTCAAGAAGGCCGCCAAGCCCCTCCCGGGCCTGTCGACCGACGAGCAGGGCGCCGGCATGATCGACGCCGGCAAGCTGGTTCACTAAGTAGAACGAAATTCGGACCCGAACCCCCGACCGGCTCTCCTCCGGTCGGGGGTTTTCTTATTTCGAGTCGTCCGCGGGCCAAACACCCTCTCCGCTTCCAGGGCATTGTGCGTCCGACAAAGCAGACGGATGTTATTCGGGTCGTTGGAGACGCCGCCATGGGCCCACGGGACGACGTGATCGTACTCCAGGCCGCCCCGCGCCTCGCAGCGCGTCCCCTCGGGCGACCGAAAGGCGCAGCGTCCGCCGTCGCGTTTGTACACGGTTTCTTTGACCCAATTGGGAATGCGCCGTCCGTGCGGTTTCGAGAAGCGCGTGCGGAGTTGCCGCTTGACCCGGTCTGGGGCGCGAGAATTGAGAAAGAATTCGACGGTCTCGTGGAAAATGTCTTCCAAGGCGCCCGTGGGGTGCTTGTGCCTGAGCAATCCGCGCACTCGCTCCACTTTGGTGAGGAAAGCCGCCGAGCCAGTGAACGCGAAGCGTACGCGTTGCGGAGTCAACGGCTCGATACGGGCCTTCGGGGATTCCCTCGGAATCAATTCCCTCGCCAGCAGCGCGGGTGCGCGTTCCGCCGTCGGCGCGGACAGGAGTGGTTCCGGCGATGGCAAACGCCTTACCACCTCCGACGGTTCGGGTTTCGGCGCGAGCTCCGCCACAAAAAACTTGAGTTCGCGTTCGGTCTTGCAGAGGCAGCGGGACAAAATCTCGACTCGGTTTGAGGCCTTCAAGTGTGGCCCCACGGTTCGGATCGCGGTGAGATGTAGGCGGCGCGCGCGGAGCAGATCGATCAACTCGGGATATTCCAGGGATAAACGGCCGGCGTAGATGCGCAGGTACGCCGCGCCTTCCGAATAGCCCAGTTTCTTCGTGCAGTAATCGAACATGCCTGGAAAGCTCTTCGGCGCGAACAAACGGCGCCTTTCGAATTCAGCGATATGTGCGACCACGTCCGCGGTCGCCTCGGACTCGGCGGCGACGAGATTTGCCAACTGTCGTTCCAATTGATCATCCGATAAATGTTTGACAGGTAGGGGGGCGGTGTCAGGCTTGTAGAATTCTTCGCGCGAAGAGTTAACGGGTGCGGGATCCATGCCTATCTTACGATTGACCCCCTGAATTTGTTCCCGTTTACATCCGAGGAACCCTTGCCCGAACGGGAGGGGTAGGCTATCCTGGTGCCATGCGTATGCGTTTGAGCCGGGAGCAGTTTCGCGACGCGCTGAATAAGGGCCTCGGGAGAGTGGTCCTTCACGCCCGTCAGTATGGATTACGCGGCATGGAGGGCGAAGTGTTTCGTGGAATGAGGCGTCCGCTCGGTTACGATCTTCAAATTGACGACGGGTTTGGGGCGGTGATTTGGGATGCGATTCACGCGGCTAAGGAAGAAAGTCGATTCCGTTCGTCCCTCATTAAGCGATTGCGGACGGCGAAGAAGGATTACGAGATCCGTCAGTTGCTTGAATTGGCGCGGGGTTACGCGGCCGGCGGGGACGCTCAAATAAAAAGGGAGTTGTACCTCTGCTTCGAACGAGGTCTTGATAATGGGCGGGTCGATGGTTGTGAAGAGATCATCGCCGTCGATGGATTGGAAGGATATTCGCGCATGGCGCGCGCAATCGGCCGGCGTGAACGGGAAGGCCGCCTCAAGGCGGATTATGCTGCCGAATATGCGTTTTATACTGCGCGGGAGCGCTACGGTACCGTCAGCGCTCACCGAGCTCTGCGCCCGAAGAACCTCGACTTGTCCGCTTATCGAATCGCTTTGAGGCGCGAGGAAAATCGCCACGCGCATCGAAAACTTGAGAAGGTGACGTGGCGCATGTTGAAAAGGCGTCTTGACGAAACGGGAAACGGACGGACGGAGTATTATGGCCTGGCGCGGAGATTCGGGAAAAGCGCCTCAATAAAGGAGTTGGGTCGCGCGTTTGAATATTTTCTCGCAGAAGAAGACCCGGCGCGGCTTCGGACGGTCCTAGGGGTTTTTAACGTCGCCGATATTCCACGTTACGATTCGAAGCTTGAAATGCTCGCTCGGCATCGTGATCCACGGCTCCGTGCCCGGGCGACGGGAGCGCTGTCGCGTTTGAAGCATCCGCGCGTTAGGAGTTTAGCGCTGGAATCGTTGAAGAGTCGTCGTAGGCTCGCGAGGCGCGGCCTTGAGTTGTTCCATAAAAACTATGAAGATAAAGATGGGAAGAGGATATTACGGGCCTTAAAAGGCAATTGGCCGAAGGAGATGGCGCATGGTTTTGTCGTCGATCTTTCGGATCTTGTGGAAGGCCGACTGCCAAAGTCCTTGGTGCCCGCTTTCGTTCGAGGATATGATATCTCGCCTTGCGCCCAATGTAGGTCCGCCATTTTCCGCCGTTTGCTATCGGTGAAGTCGGCCCCAGCTTGGATGATTCGCGAATGCCGGTTCGATGCGAACGATGGCACTCGGGAACTCGCGGTGAAGGCCGATAAAATAAGGCGATATTCGCGATGACCACAATTTTCGTGGTGAACCCGGCGGCGGGACACGGGCGCGGGGCGGCGCGCTGGAAGACGGCTCGGGCGCTGGCGGCGGACGTCTGGCCGGAGTCCGAGGTCCGCTTTACGGAAAGACCCGGCCATGGACGGGAACTGGCCCGCGAGGCGACTTTGGGAGGGGCGAATGTCGTCGTCGCGGTCGGCGGCGACGGCACTCTCGGGGAGGTCGTGGGCGGCTATCTATCCGTTCCCGAGGCCGCTCGTGTCGGGACGACATTGGCGACGTATCCCGCCGGTTCGGGTTGCGACTTCGCCCGGCACGCCGGGGTGTCGCGCGATCCGGCCTCGTGGGCCAAGGCCATGGCGGCGGGCCGTCGGCGGAGGCTGGACGCGGCGACGGCCGTCTTCCGCGACGGCGACTCTTTGCGCACGCGCCACTTCCTGAACGTCGCCGCCCTGGGACTGGCCGGCGACGTGGCGTTGGGCGTCCACCGGCGCGGGAAAC